>NZ_JAQGJL010000081.1 GCF_028290645.1 Devosia sp.
CACGCCCTCGAGCGCTGCGTAGTAAAGCGCCCCCGGCCCATCCAACGCCGAAACATTGGCAAACCCGGCCCGCAAGTCGAGGTCGACGAATGGCGAGCGCTCGCCGTTTAGATAGGGCAGGAACACCGCCCCGCCCGGCGCCGCGTCGGCCTCCGCCGCCGCCTGCTCCGCCTCCGGCAGCGACAGCCCCAGCGCGTCCCGCGCCCATTGCGCCGCGGCCCCAGCCGAAAGGATCGGCGCGATCTCGATCAGCCCCGCATGCAGCGGATGCGCCAGCCGGTAATACGGCCGCGGCGTGCGATCGGTCACCGCCGTCACCCCCGCCACCCAGCCGCTGGTGCCGAGATAGACGCTCACCTCGTCCGGCCGCTCGGCCCCACTGCCGATTGTCGTCGCCGCACCATCGCCGCACCCGTTGATCACCGGAATGCCGGCCGGCAAGCCGAGAGCCGCAGCAGCGTCCGCCGTCAAAACCCCCACCACCGTATCGGCAGGGCGGATGGGCGGCAGCAGCCCCGCATCGAGGTTGAGCAGATCCACCAGCGCCGCCGACCACTCCCGCGTCCCGATATCCATGAGCCCGGTCGTGCTGGCGCAGCTAGGGTCGGTCGTCGCGATCCCGGTAAGCTTCAGCGTCAAGTGGTCCTTCGAGCCCGGCAGCACCCAGTCGGCGCCGTTCGGCCCGAGCGCCAGCAGCTTGAACGCCGTCATTAGCGGCTCGGGGGCGTTGCCGAGGATGGCTGTCGCGCCGGCCGCCTCGAGCCGCGCCGCCACCGCCTCCAGCGCCCCTGCCCCCACCGGATCGGAATACATCACCGCCTCGCGCGCCGCCGTGCCGGCAGCATCGACCGCGATCAGGTTCTCCATCGTCCCGGTGAGCGAAATCGCCGCGACGCCCGGGAGCTCCAGCTGCCCGGCGCCCGCGATCGCCGCCTGCCACCAATCCTCCGGCGCCCGCCGATGCGGCCCGGCCGCCGCCGGATAAGCCACATCCACCGACTGCAGCACCGCCCCATCATCGCCGAACACCGTCGCCTTCAGCGCCGAACTGCCGCAATCGAAAACGAGGACCTTCATTTCGCGCGTCCCACCCGCCGCACCAGCACCGCGACGAGGATGATCACGCCGGTGAGGATGCGCTGCACGAACGGCTCGACCCCGACTATGGTCATGCCGTTGACCATCACCCCGGTGATCGCCACGCCCAGCAGCGTCCCCGCCACCGTCGGCGCGCCGGTCGGCGAGGCGGTGGTGCCGATGAACACCGCGGCATAGGCCGGCAGCAGCAGCGGCTCGCCCATCGTATGCTGCACGCTCCCCAGCCGCGAGGCCAGCAGCAGCCCGGCCAGCGCCGCGAGCCCGCCGGCAATGGCGAACGTAGCGATCACGTCGCGGACGATCGGCAGCCCCGCCAGCCGCGCCGCCTGTGCATTGCCGCCGATCGCCTTGAGCCGCCGCCCGAACTCGGTCTGCGTCAAAACGAACGCCGCAACACCGAGCACCCCGACGATCCAGAACCCCAGCACCGGAATGCCGAGAATTTCGCCCCGCCCCAGCGCCTTGAAGGCTTCGGGTACCGACTGGAAGAGACTCTGCCCGCCGCTCAGCCCGAACGCGAAGCCCGAGAGAATCGTCCCCAGCGCCAGCGTCGCGACGAACGACGGAATACCGAACCGCGCCACCAGCACCCCGTTGGCCGCCCCGCCGACGATGCCGACCAGCAGCGCCGCCGGCACCGCCAGCCACACGTCATAGCCCTGCCCGAACAGCACGAAGCAGATCACCGCCGCCAGCGACGCCGAGAAGCCGACCGACAGGTCGAACTCCGAGATCGTCATCACCAGCGTCGCCGCTGTCGCAACGATCGCCAGCGTCGCCATCTGTTGGACGAGATTGAACACATTGCCCGGCGAGGCAAACGCCGTAGGCGCGGCAATCGAAAAGCCGATGCACAGCAGCACGAACGCGATCAGCGTGCCGAAACGATTAAGATTGGTGCGGGTCACGCCGCCCCCCGAGACTGCGCAGCCGCTGACAACGCCTCGGCGCTCGCCTCCGCGCGTGAGAAAATCCTGACGATGCCACCCTGCCGGAACACCGCGATGCGGTCACCCAGTTCCAGCGCCTCGTCACGATCCGAGGTCGAGACCAGCACCGCATTGCCGTCCGCGGCGATCGCCCGGATGATGTCCTTGATGGTCGATTTCGCCATCACGTCGACACCCTCGGTGGGCTCGTCGAGCAGCATCACCCGCGAGTGCCGGTTGGCCCAGCGCGAAAAGATCAGCTTCTGCTGGTTGCCGCCCGAGAGTGTCCGCGCCAGCTGTTTCGGATCGCGATAGCTGAGCGACACGCGCTCCGCCGCCACCAGGAACTCCGCCCGCTCCGCCGTCCTGTCCGGCACCGGCAGCCCGCGCATCCGGCGATAGGTCGAGAGCAGCGGCAGCGTCTTGTTGAAGATCAGGTCCTCGACGAGGAAAAGCCCGCTGCGATGCCGGTCCGCCGGCACGCACGACACGCCCCGCGCAATCGCGTCGCGCGGGCTCTTCGGCCGATAGACTTCGCCGGTGAGCCGCATCGACCCCGCCCACGGGATCGCGCCCCAGATTGCGTTGAGGAGGCTCGAGCGCCCCGAGCCGGCGAGCCCGTAAAGCGCCATTACCTCGCCCGCATGCACCGCGAGTTGCGCCGGCCGCGTCAGGTCGCCACCCGTGACGCCGTCGATCTCGATGATCAGCGGTGCACTGGTATCGGTCGCCCTCGTCGAACGTTCCGACGCACTCCCGCCCATCGCCGCGATCATCGCCTCGGGCTTCACCTCGCCTGCGCCGAAGCGCGCCACGATCCGCCCGTCGCGGAGCACCACGGCGCTCGAACAGAACTCCGCGATCTCCTCCAGCCGGTGGCTGACGAGGATGATCGAGGTCCCCCGCTCGCGCGTCCGCCGCAGCACTTCGTAGAACCGCTCCGCATCCTCCGCCGGCAGCGCCGCCGTCGGTTCGTCGAGGATCAGCAGCCGCCCCTTGTCGGCAATGGCGCGCAAGAGCCGCACGAACTGCCGCTCGGCCTGCGGCAGGAACATCACCGGCACGTCGAGATCGAGTTCAGGCGCAATATCCGCCGCCACCTCGGCAATCGCCGCCCGCATCGCCTTGCGATCGATCCGTCCGAACCGCCGCGGATACTCCCGTCCCAGATAGCAGTTCTCGAGCGTATCGAACCCCGGCACCAGCGGCGCATCCTGGTGGATCACCCGGATGCCCGCCGCATAGGCATCATGCGCCGAAGCAAAATGCACCGCCCGGCCGTCGATGCGGATCTCCCCCGCATCCGGCCGGTCGGCGCCGGCGATGATCTTGATCAGCGTCGACTTGCCGGCGCCGTTCGGTCCCACCAGCCCGAGCACCTCGCCCTCGGAAAGGGCGAGGTTCACGTCCTCGAGCGCATGGGTCGCGCCGAACCGCCGGCTGATCCCCGTCAGGTCCAGCAAGGTCAGTTACAGGTGACGCCGAGGCTCTCGCGGGTGATCAGTTCCACGGGCGCGTAGAGTTCGTCCTTTTCCGGCTTGCCGCCGGCGAGGATCAGGTTGAGCTGGTCGGCGGCGATCTTGGCCATCTCGCCAAAGCCCTGGCGCACCGTGCCGACATAGGGCGTGCAGCCCTTGATCAGTTCGATTGCCTGCGGGTTGCCGTCGATGCCGGCAATGATGATGCCCTTGCGGCCCGCCGCCTCGATGGCAAGCTGCGCGCCGATCCCCGGCTCGTCCCACGCCGCCCAGACCGCATTGATCGCGCCGTCGCCCGGATTGGCGAGCAGCATCGCATCCATCGCAGCGCGGCTGTCGTCGACCTGGCCTGGCACCGCCACATAGTGGTCGGCGACCTGCTTGACGTCCGGCGTCGCCTTCAGCGCGTCGTCGAGCGCGACTTCACGCTGGTGAACACCGGGGTGCGCCGAATAGAAGAAGCGCACGATATTGCCCTTGTTGCCGATCTGGTCGAACAGGAACTTGGTCATCGTTTGCCCCAGCGCATAATTGTCCGAGGTGACGTTGAGGACGCTCGAGGCGTTCTTCGCGCCGTCGATGGTGATCACCGGCACGCCCGCCGCCTTGGCCTTGTCGACCTGGTCCTGGATCTGCGCCGGATCGACCGAGACGAGGACGATGGCGTTGGCGCCGCTGGTTGTCGCGTCCTCGACGCGGCTGGCGAACGCCGCCATGTCGCCGGCCGTATCCACCACGTCGACGGTCCACTGGTACTCCGCCGCCTTGGCCTTGAACGCCTCGATCATCTCGCCCGTCGCGATCGCCGCGAGGAACGGGGTGATCACCGACACCTTCTCGCCCGCGGCAAGCGCCGCCGGGGAAACGCCGAGCGAAAGGATGGACGCGAGCCCGAGGGCTGCGATGAGTTTGTGCATGGGATTTTCCTCCAAGAATTCCGCGCGACATTATCGGCGCCGCAGCAGCCCGCAAAGCCCTCCCGACGGAGAATCCGTCCGCCCCATGCCCGCCGGCTCGTCCGGCCCGGCGCGAGCCTGCCGGACTGCCGTCGGGCGCTGGGCCTATTCGACGCAGGGCCGGGTCGCGCCGATGCGCTATCCTGCTGCTCCAACCCCATCTCGCGGAGACGCCGAGTGGCCCCTCCAGATGCATCGTTCCATATAGCGGAACGTAAATCGCGGACCAGACATCATTTTTCTCGCCGTTTTCGGCCTGAAACGTGAAGCTACTTGCAAGACGCCCGTATCCTATGCAGACTATTCGCATGCAAAAAGAGTTTGCATTCCACATTATGGGACGACGAGGCGGTGCAGGGCGCGATGCACGGCCGACAGAGCAGGGGCATCATGTGGGGGCACCGCGCCGCACAGAAATCTTCAGGGACAATCGGAAGGGACGATTCAACATGCAGTCTAAGATGAAGCCGGTCCGCAGCCGGCTCGGCGCCATCGCCGCGGCAGCGCTCATGCTGGCCGCGTTTGGCAGCGCCGAGGTCATGGCCGCCTCGCCGCGGGCCGCCGAGAACAAGGTGGTGCTGATCGCCCGCCAGGATCCGGGCACACTCGACTACGTGACCAGCAACCTGACGGCGCTGCGCCTGTGGATCCCGGCCAACGTGGTCGAGCCGCTGGTCTATTTCAACAAGGACGGCTCGGTCGCTCCGGGCGTCGCGGAATCCTGGACCATCAGCGACGACAAGCTGACCTATGAGTTCAAGATCCGGAAGACCAACTTCTCCGACGGCACTCCGGTGACCGCCGACGACGTGGTCTTCTCGCTCAACGCCATGAAGAACTCCCCGGTGGTCAACAACTCGTCGGCCTACAACGCCGTGAGCTCGATCGAGAAGGTCGATGACTCGACCGTCAAGGTGGTGCTGTCGCGTCCGAGCCAGAACTTCTGGCGCGGCATGGGTTCGGTCTCCGGCCTGATCCAGCCAGAGCACGCTGCCGCCACCATCGCGACCAACCCGATGGGCACCGGCCCCTATGTGCTGAAGTCCTACACCACCAACTCGAGCTTCGAGTTCGAAGCCAACCCGAACTACTGGGGCACCAAGCCCTCGATCACCTCGGCGACCGTCCGCATCGTCACCGACGGCACCGCCGGCCTCAACGCCATGGAAGCCGGTGAAGTCGACTCGGTCCCGGTGATCACCATCGACCTGTGGGAACAGCTGACCAAGCGCGAGCTCGACAAGAAGTTCACCCTCGTCACCTACCCGCAGATCGGCGAGCCGACCTACGCCGTGCTCAACCAGAAGCTGGACCCCGAGCTGCGCCAGACCCTGGCCAAGACCCTCGACCGTCAGTCCTACAACGACGCGTTCGGCGCCGCCTGGGGTGCCGAGAACACGTGCACCTTCGCCCTGCCGAACCAGCCCTGGTACGCGCCCGAAAGCGCCGACACCTGCCCGTACCCGTTCGACTACGAGGGTGCGATGAAGACCGTGGCCGAGAAGGGCTATGGCTCGACGCCGCTCGAATACGCTTCGCTGAGCGACGTCCCCGACCTGTCGCTGCCGGCCGATATCATGGTGCCGGCCATGCAGGGCGCCGGGTTCAACATCACCCGCAACGCCATCGACCTCGCCCGCTACAGCCAGCTGATCTTCCAGGGCCGTCCGCCGCAGTTCGACATCACCGTGATGTCCGGCGACGCCGAGCCGACCCAGTTCGCCTGCCCCGATCCGAGCAAGGCCGGCTGGAGCACCTATTGCAGCGCCGAATATACCAAGGCGCTGGGCGACGCTGACGCCGCCACCTCCGACGAAGAATACCTGACCCAGATGAAGAAGGCGGCCGACATCCTCCGGAAGGACGCTGTCATCGTTCCGCTGATCGCCAAGAAGGGCGTCGGCCTGTTCGACGCCTCGCTCCAGGGCTTCGTCGAGCCGCGTGTCGGCGTTGCGATCGAGATCGCGCCGCTGCACTGGTAAGTGTAGCCTTCAACCAAGCGAGCCGCCGGCGACCGGCCGGCGGCTCGCTCTAAACTTTCGCTCCGGCCAAGGACAGGCAAGAATGGCGATTTATGCGCTGCGCAAACTGGCATTCTTTCTCGGCGCAGTCTTCGTCGCCTCGCTCGCCATCTTCCTGCTGATCCGCGGCGCCGGCGGCAACGTCGCCGCCATCGTCCTCGGCAAGGACGCCACTGCCGACGCCATCAACGCGCTCGCCCATACCTACGGCCTCGACCGGCCGCTGCCGGTCCAGTATTTCGACTGGATCGTCAACATGCTGCACGGCGATCTCGGGCAGTCCTTCCGCACCAAGGAAAGCGTCGCCGATCTCGTCACCGCGCGCCTCTCCGTCTCCATTCCGCTCGCGCTGTCCGGCCTCATCCTCGGCCTCATCATCGCCATCCCGGTCGGCACCTACGCCGCGCGCAACGTCGGAAAACCCTCCGGCGCTGTGCTGGCGCTGATCAGCCAGATCGGCATCGCCGTGCCGGTGTTCTGGGCGGGCATCCTGCTTTCCGTGCTGTTCGGCGTGAAGCTCGGCTGGCTCCCCACCGGCGGCTGGATCGACTGGGACGAGAGCCCCGTCGGCGCCATCCGCTCGCTGGTCCTGCCGGTGCTGTCGCTTGGCCTGATCATGGCCGCGGTGCTGATCCGCTACGTGCGCTCGGCCGTGCTCGACGTCATGAACCAGGACTATGTACGCACCGCGCGCGCCGTCGGCATGACCCGCACCCAGGCGCTGCTGCAGGTCGGCTTGCGCAACGCCGCGCTGCCCATCGTCACAATCGTCGGCCTGCAGATCGCCGAGCTCATCGGCGGCACCGTCATCATCGAGATGGTGTTCTCGCTGCCGGGACTGAGCCGCATGATCCTCGCCAATGTCGCGGCGCGCGAAGTCATCGTCGTGCAGTCGACCGTCATGCTGATCATCGTCTTCGTCATCTTCGTCAACTTCGTCGTCGACCTGCTCTACGGCGTGCTCGACCCCCGCATCCGGAACGCAGCGTGAGGACCCGGCCATGACCGATATCGCCGCCACCGCTCCCATCGCCCCGAAGAAACGCCGCCGCCTGTCGCTCAACGCGACGTTGGTGGTCGGCATCGTGCTGACCATCGGCTTCCTTGTCGTCGCGCTGGTCTCGTTCTTCTGGCTGCCCTCGAACCCCAATATCCCGGTCATCAAGAACCGCATGCTGCCGCCCTTCCTGCCCGACCACTGGCTCGGCACCGACGGGCTCGGCCGCGATATCGTCGCGCAGCTGATGGTCGGGGCGCGCACCTCGATCCTCGTCGGCGCCGGCGGCGCCACCGTCAGCCTGATCCTCGGCACCATCACCGGACTGATCGCAGCCGCCTACGGCAAGCTCGCCGACGAGACCATCTCGCGCGGCGCCGATATCATGCTGTCGATCCCGGGCATGGTGACCGCGCTGGTGCTCGCCGCCACCATGGGCTCGGGCGCGCTCACCACCATCTTCGCGCTCACCGCCTTCTTCACCCCCTCCTTCACCCGCGTCATCCGCTCGGCCGCGATGAGCGTGCTGCAGGAGGATTTCATCACCTCCGCCAAGCTCTATGGCCGCGGCAAGCTGTTCATCCTCGCGCGCCACGTCATCCCCAATATCGCCGGTGTAATGATCGTCCAGTTCACCCTCTATTTCGCCGCCGGCATCCTCACCGAGGCGGGCCTCTCCTATCTCGGCGTCGGCGTCACCCGGCCCTCGATCTCGTGGGGCATGATGCTCAACGAGGCGCAGCAGACCGTCGGCATCTCCTCGCCGCTCGCCATCTGGCCGGGCCTCGCCATCGTCCTCGTCGTGCTCGGCCTCAACCTCCTCGGGGACGGCCTCCGCGACGTGCTCGATCCCAAGCTCAAGCGGAGGAGCTGATGCAAACCAACTCCGCTCGCCCCGCGATCGAAGTCCGCGACCTCGTCGTCGGCAATGGCGACGTCACCGCCGTGCGTGGCGTCTCCTTCACCATCCCGCAAGGCGGCCGCATGGGCCTCGTCGGCGAATCCGGCTCGGGCAAGTCGATGACCGCGCTGGCGCTGATGGGCCTCCTGCCGATGGGCTGGAGCACTAGGGGCAGCATCCTCCATGACGGCGTCGACCTCGTCACCCAGTCCGACCGGGCGCTGTCGAGCCGCCGCGGCCGCACCCTCTCCATGGTGTTCCAGGACCCGCTGTCATCGCTCAATCCGGTCCGCCGCGTCGGCGACCAGATTAGCTCGGTGATCCGCCGCCACACCGGCGCCGACAAGAGGACCGCCGAAGCGCAGACCGTCGAGCTGATGAAGCAGATGAACCTGCCGCGCGCCGAGCAGCTGGTCCGCGCCTACCCGCACGAGATCTCCGGCGGCCAGCGCCAGCGCATCATGATCGCCATGGCGCTCGCCTGCTACCCGCAGCTGATCATTGCCGACGAGCCCACCACCGCGCTCGACGTCACCGTGCAGAAGCAGGTGCTGCGCCTGCTCAACGGCGCCGTCCGCGACCGCGGCTCGGCGCTGCTGATGATCACTCACGACCTGCCGATCATCGCCGCCATGTGCGACACCGTCGCCGTGATGTATGCCGGCCGCATCGTCGAGATCGGGCCGGTGCAGGAAGTCTTCCGCAACCCGCGCCACCACTACACGCGCGGCCTGCTCGACAGCCAGCCGACCATGGACAACATCGCCCTCGACGGTTCGTCGCGGCTGGTCTCGATCCCCGGCATGGTGCCGCCGCTCCACGCCCTCCCCACCGGCTGCGCCTTCAATCCGCGCTGCCCCGCCGCCACCGACAAGTGCCGCGAGCAGATGCCGGAGCTCGGCGCCGAAGCCCTGCGCGCCGCCTGCTGGCATCCGCTCGCCAAGGTTGGCGAGGTGGCCGCCCAATGAGCACCGTGACCCCCTTCCCCGCCGAAGTCCGCCCGCTGCTGGAAGTGCGCCAGCTGAGCCAGGTATACCACCTGAACCGCCAGAACCTGTTCGGCCCACGCCCCACCCTCAAGGTGCTCGACACCATCGATTTCGCGGTCCGCCCCGGCGAAGCCGTCGGCCTCGTCGGCGAGAGCGGCTCGGGCAAGACCACCCTCACCCGCATGCTCACCGGCGTCGAGAAACCGCGCGAGGGCCAGGTGCTCTATGACGGCGTCGACGTCTGGTTGGGCGGCGAGGCGCACCGAAAACTGTTTCGCCGCTCGGTGCAGGTGGTGCTGCAGAACCCGCGCTCCTCGCTCGACCCGCGCATGCGCGTCGGCACCTCGCTCCTCGAGCCGCTCCGCAGCCTCAGGATCGAGGGCGACCATGCGGCCCGTGTGCTCGAAGTGCTCGATCAGGTCGGGCTCGACAAGAATGCACTGGAACGCTTCCCACACGAGTTCTCCGGCGGCCAGTTGCAGCGCATCGCCATCGCCCGCGCCCTGATGCCCGGCCCCAAGGTGCTGATCGCCGACGAGCCGGTCTCCGCGCTCGACGTGTCGATCCAGGCGCAGGTGCTGAACCTGCTGAAGGATTTGGTAAAGAATCTCGGCCTCGGCCTCGTCTTCATCGCCCATGACCTGTCGGTGGTCGCCTACACCACCAGCCGCGTTTCGGTGATGTCGGCCGGCAAGATTGTCGAGGTCGGCAAGCCGCTCGACCTGTTCAACCGGCCGCAGGCCGACGCGACGAAGGCATTGGTCGGCGCCATCCTCAGCGTCGAGAGCGGCCTCGCCGGGAACGCACTGGCATGAGCGCCCCGTGCGTCGCCATCACCGGCTCAACCACCGGCATCGGCTATGGCATCGCCGAGGCCTTTGCCCATGCCGGCGCTCGCCTCGCCATCAACTCGCATGTCGCCGATGACGGCGCACTCGCCCGCCTGTCGGCCCTCACCGAGTGCCATTTCATCGAGGCCGACATCTCGACCGTCGCGGGCGCTCAGGGCTTCGTCACCGCTGCACGTGAAAAGCTCGGACGCCTCGACACCCTCGTCAACAATGCCGGCACCTTCCGCGACACCGCCTTCGACGACCTGACCGAGGAAGTGTTCGAGCGCACCTTCAACCTCAACGTCAAAGGCTACCTATTCGCCGCACAGGCCTTCGTCAGGCAGCTCGCGCCTGACCAGGACAATCCCTGCATCATCTGCGTCGGCTCGACCAATTCGCTCGCCGCCGAAAAGAACAGCGTCGTCTACGACACGTCGAAGGGCGCCGTGCTGATGCTGATCCGTTCGCTCGCCGTGACGCTCGCCGCCCGCGGCATCCGCGTCAACGGCCTCGGCCCGGGCATCATCGAAACCCCGCTGACCCAGGCCGGCCTCGCCAGGCCCGGCGTCCGCCCGACGCTCGAACGCCAGATCCCCCTCGGCCGCGTCGGCCTGCCGGCCGATATCGGCGGCGCCGCAGTCTTCCTCGCCTCCCCTGCCGCCCGCTACATCACCGGCCAGATGCTCTATGTCGACGGCGGCATCCTTGCCAACCAGACGTCGTGGGAGCCGTCGTGAGTTCCTCCCCCTCGTCCGGCGCTGCGCGCCACCTTCTCCCCGTCGAGGGGAGGACTTCCGCACCACCGGCGATCACCTCTTTTCCTCTCCCGGTCGGGCAGAGGGTGGATCTCGCGCAGCGCGAGACGGGCGAGGAGTCCTTCAGCCGCACATTGCCCCACCGAGAACACCAATGAAATCCCGCTGGACCAACGTCACCATCGTCACCCCCACCGCCCAGCTCGCCAGCGACCTCCTGGTTGAAGGCGACCGCATCGCCGGCGTGTTCCCGGCCAATTCCGAGATCGGCGACAACTGGGAGCGGATCGACGGCAATGGCGCCGTCCTGTTCCCCGGCATGATCGACCTGCTCCAGCACGGCTACGGTGAGCACCTCTACAACGACACCGAGCAGGGTGCGGTCGCCGCCAACTCCGAGTTCCAGCTGCGCAACGGCGTCACCGGCTTCCTCCCCTCGATCTCCTGCCTGCCGCCGGCGCTGATGGAGCCCACGCTGCGGCGCCTCGCCGCCCAGACCACCGAAGCGCGCGGCGCCCGCGCCCTCGGCGTCCACAGCGAAGGCCCGGTCTTCGGCTCACCCGGTGCGCACAATCCCGAAAACCTCCAGCTCCCCAGCGTCGAGCTCGCCGAGCGCATGCTCGCCGCCACCGACGGCAGGCTGAAAGCGGTCACCCTCGCCCCCGAAAAGCCCGGCGCCGAGGGCTTCATCAAGACCCTCAAGGCCGCCGGCGTCTCGATCCATCTCGGCCACAGCCAGGCCCGTCCGGAGGACATACCGCGTTATGTCAGCTGGGGCATCGACGCGGTCACCCACATGTACAACGTCATGCCGACCTATCCCCCCGGCAACATGGGCGTCCACGTCGTCTCGCTGACCGACGCGCTGATCGCCGAGCCGAGCCTGGCGCTCGGCCTCATCTGCGACGGCATCCACGTCGAGCCGCAGCTGGTGAAGCTCCTCGCGCAACTGCCGCCCGACCGCGTGTTCCTCGAGACCGATGCGATGAAATTCGCCGGCACCCGGGGCGCGACCTTCGAGTTCTACCCCGGCTACGTCGTCACCAGCGCCCCCGGCAAGGCCGTGCGCGAGCAGAAGGGCGGCGGCCTCTGCGGCTCCTCGCTCACCCCCGACGAAGCGCTCCGCAATTATCTCGCATTCACCGGCAAGGGTCTGGTCCATGCCGCCAACGCCACCAGCCTCACCCCGGCTAAGGTGCTCGGCATGGAACGCGACATCGGCGGCCTCGAGCGCGGCAAGCTCGCCGACTTCGCCGTGCTCGATCCCACGACCCTCGCCGTCACCGCCACCTATGTCGGCGGCCGGGAACTCTGGAGGCAGGTTGCATGAGCGAAACACTCCGCTACGACGAAACCGGCGAGGTCCACCTCGATTTCCACGGCGCCGCCAACACCACCATCGATTTCATCATCGCGCGTTATGGCGTCGCCGCAATGGACGAGATTTTCCGCAAGGTCGGCAAGGACGTCTACCGCTCGATCCACGACGACCTGGTCGCCGGCGACACCGGTCAGCTGGTCCGCCACTGGCGGCATTTCTTCGCTCGCGAGGATTGCGACTACGACATCGAGGTGGGCGCCGACGAGATCGTCCTCACCGTCCGAAGCTGCACCGCCTGGCACCATGTCGCCAAGCTGGTCGGCAACCCCTCGCCGCATTTCTGCGACCAGACCATCCGCACCAACGAGGCGCTGGCCGAAGGCTCGCCCTACGCCATCGACACCCAGATCACCGGCCCCGGCGCCTGCCGGCAGGTGCTGAGGAGGCGCGCATGATCCCCTCCGACCACTTCACCCGCTTCTACAACGAGGTCTTCAAGTTCCTCGAGTCGCAGGGGGAGGCCGAACTCGAAGCCTATTTCCTCGCCATTTCGAAGAACCAGGAAAAACACATCCTCGAGCTCATCGAGACCAGGGGCCTCGAGGGCATGGACGAGTACTGGTCGCACATCAAGATCGAAGAAAACTGCGACATGGACATCGACCGCAACGAGGATCGCCTCGAACTGCGGATGAATGTCTGCCCCAGCCTCAGCAAGGTCATGGACAACGACGCCGAACCCATGGGCCGCTACTGCGACCACTGCGCCGGCTGGATCGGTCCGATCATGGACAAGACCGGCTATCACCTGGTCTACGACGTGATCGACCGCAAGAAGCCGCAATGCGTGATGCGCGTCTTCAAGGACGCAGCCAAGGCCCGCGAGGCCGAAAAGGAAGTGAAACTGCTGATGGGCTGGCCCGGGCACAAGGTGGGCTAACACCCTGCTGCGGCCGGTGCGAGCGGACCCCCACCCCTGTCCCCTCCCCCGAAGAATGGGGAGGGAGACCCATGCTGGGAAATCGAGGCTAGCGTCTCCCTCCCCCTGTTGAGGGGGAGGGGACCGGGGCGGGGGTCGGCTCGTACCATATCTCAGGCGAAGCCACCCAACCCAACCCCCCGCGCCGCCGCCTCAAGTTGCTCCAGCGTCGCCGCATCGACCGGCAGCCCGTCGCGCAGCCGCGCCTCCCGCGTCTCAAGCTCCGGCATCCCCGGCAGCTTGACGTTGCCTTCCGACTGCACCCAGCCCAGCACCGCCTCGAGCTCCTCGGCAAACGGCCCGGCCGTCCCGAGCCGCTCGGGCGAGACGATCACGGAGAACATCGAGTTGATCACCGCCTCGGCCTCCGCATTGTGCTGCGTCTTCGCACCCACCAATGCCGCGCCCAGCAATTCGCAGGCCAGCATCAGCCCGGAGCCCTTGTGCGCGCCGAATGTCGTAAGCGACCCCGGCTGTGTCTCGAACAGCTTTGCCGGATCGGTGGTTGGCTGCCCCTTGTTGTCGAGCAGCGCTCCCGGCGGCAGCGCGACGCCCTTGTTGTTGGCCACCCGCACCTTGCCCGCCGCCAGCGTCGAAGTGGCGAAATCCACCACCACCGGCGGCCCGTCCGCCCGCGGGAACGCCGCCGCGAACGGGTTGGTCCCGAGCCGCGACTTGGTGCCGCCGAACGGCGCGACGATCGGCCCGGCGACCACGTTGACGAAGTGGATCGACACCATCCCCGCCGCCGCGCACTGCTCGGCCCAGTGCCCGATGCGGCCGATGTGATGGCTGTTGCGCAGGCTGACGATGGCGCTGCCCTCGGCGCCGGCGCGCTCGATGCCCAGTGCCATCGCGTCATGCGCCATCACCTGCCCGGCGCCCTGCCCCGCATCGCAGATCAGCATGGCGCCGGTATCGAGCGCCACCTTGAGGCTCTGGTTCAGCACCATGCCGCCGGAGCGGACGCCCTTGAGGTACATCGGCACCACGCCCACGCCGTGCGAATCGTGGCCACGCAGGTTCGCCTCGACCAGGTGCTCGGCAATCAGCTGCGCTTCCCGCGGCGCCGATCCCGCGGCGCGGAAAACGCTGGTCGTGCTGGCCTGCAGCTGCTCCCACCCGATGAGGTGCATCTTCGTCTCGGTCATATGCTTGGTTCCTGGTCAGGCTGTTTCGCGGTAGGCGGCTGTCTCGCGCGGTGGCTCAGGCCGCGGCAGCGCCGAGGTGCGTCGAGATCCGCTTCGCCGCCACCTTCAGCGCGTCGGCAGCGACAATCGTCAGCTCCGGCTTCATGCGCCGCTCGGGCGCCGAAAGACTCATCGCCGCCACCGGATAGCCGGTGCCGTCGAGGATCGGCACGCCGATGCACATCACTCCGTCCTCGTTCTCGCCCACCTCTATGGCATAGCCGCGCCGGCGCACGTCGTCCACCTGCCGGCGGAGCTTGTCCGCATCGGTCAGCGTCTTGATGGTTATCTGCGGCAGGGCGCGCTCGCGCATCACCAGCGCATCGGCTTCCGGCAGGAACGCCATCATGGCCTTGCCCAGCGAGGTCGAGTGCGCGGGGTGGCGCCGGCCGATCCGGGCCTGCGCCTTGACCGCCCGGACCACCGGCTCGAGCATGTCGATATAGACCACCTCGCTCTGCGACAGCACCGCGAGGTTCACCGTCTCGTGGAACGTGTCGACCAGACGCTGCATCTCGGGCTGCGCGATGTCGCGCAGGCCCTGCAGCCCCTGGTCGACCCGCGCCAGGTCCCGGAACCGGCGCCCCACACCATAGCGGTCGCGCTTCAAATCGTGCTCGATGAACTGCGCCGCCGACAGCGTCTGCAGGTACCGGAACACCGTGGTCTTGGGCAGCTTCAACTCGTGCACGGTCTCGGTCAGCGAGACGTCGTGCCCCTGCCGCGCCACGTAGTCGAGCACCTGCAGCGCCTTCATCACCGGCTGCACGATATAGTCGTCGCCGCCTGCCTTGCTCATCGCCTCGCCTCGTTGTCGCTCAGAAGAACGTCTTCAGCGCCCTGGTCACCCGGTAGTCCTCGTCGACCAGCACCAGCATCTGCCACTTGTCGAAGGTCGTGCACGGATGCCCGATGCCGAACGCCACCATGTCGCCCGCCTCGAGCGGGCTGTCGGCCGGCGTCTCGAGGTGGCAGTGCTGGTCGTTCAGCGCCGACACCCGGTGACCCTCGGGCATAGTCTCCGGCCGCTGCATCGCGCCCGGCCGGAACCAGCGCAGCGGCACCGGCATGCCGGCATCGAAACTGACATCGCGCTTGCCCATGGTCAGCATGGTGCGCCCGCCCTCGGGCCGCGACTGTACATGGGCCCACACCTCGAGCGCCGCCTCGAGCCGCCCTTCGGGCAGCTTCAGCGAGGTGTCGCTGATGATCCGCTCGAACGCCGCCGCATACGAGATCGAGTCATGCGTCAGGTAGCACCCCGAGCGCAGCACCTTCACCACCGGGCGGTTGAAGGTCACCCGGCTGAACCGCTTGCCCACCCGATCGAAGAACGCCGAGCCACCGGCGCTCAGCACTACCGGCTGATCGGCCGGGAACAAATCCTCGCCCAGCGCCGTCTCGGTCAGCGCCGCGACATCGTCGATCAGCCCGTCCGCCGCTTCGGGCGTCGGCAGCAGTCCCTCGAAGCACTCGAACCCGCCCAGCACCAGCCCCGGCGTCTCCGTCACGGCGCGCGCCACCTCCATCGCCTGCTCGCGCGTCCGTGCCCCGGTGCGACCACCCAGAAATCCGATCTCGACCAGCACCCGCAGCGGATTGCCGGCCGGCGGCGAATTGCGCTTCGCGCCCTCGGCCAATAGCGCCAGGCCCGGCAGTCCATCGGCCAAGCAGTAGAGCTCAAACCCCTCCTGCCGCAGCGCCCGGAAGCACGCATCGATCGCCTGCTCGCCCACCGGCTGGTTGGCGATCAGCACCCGCTTCACCCCGAACCGCACGCACACCCCGAGCTGCTGCACGGTGGCGACGGTGACCGCCCAGGCGCCGTCGGCGACCTGCAGGTCGAACAGCTGCGGCGACATCGTCGTCTTGCCATGCGGCGCGATCACCAGGTCGTTGGCCGCGGTGAAGGCGCTCATCCAGGCGCTGTTGGCGCGCACCACGTCCTCGCGGATCACCGCCAGCGGCAGCGGCAGGTCGCCCGCCAGGACGTTCCAGCCCTGCACACCGACGTCGCCGACCGTCAGCGGCGGCGCATCGAACGGCAGCCCCTTGGTCGAGGGATCGAGCCCCTGCCGGTCGAGTGCGGCGAGGTCGAGACGTGGTATCAGAGTCATGTGGTAGTCATCCGCTCCTGGGCGCCGCGTCCGTCCCACATCATGGAACGATAGTCGGCCTCTCTGCGTGAATGTAAAGGCCCCGGCGCCTCCGCTGTCAACTCTCGCCAGCATCTGTGCGGCCAATTGCGTCATGGTCTGCTTGCGCGCCGCCGCGAGATCGTGTCTTATCGCCGGCAATGGCCAGCAACCACGAACTGTCCTACCATATGGAACCAATAGCCGTGACAGCCCCGAGGACCGATCGCCATGGCTAGGAACGGCAGTTCACGGGAGACCATCCAGACCAGCGCTCCAAATGCCGAGGCGCGCATCCAGTCGGTGGCGCGCGCCAAGGCGCTGCTCGATGCCATGGCCAGCGGCGACTGGGTGTCGCTGCGCGACCTCGCGGTCCGCACCGGCCTCGCCAAGACCACCGCCTTCAACCTCGTAAGCGCCCTTGTCGATGTCGGCCTCACAGAGCGCGACGCCAAGGCCGGCGCCTATCGGCTCAGCCTGCAGCACCTCGTCTACGGCAAGGCGGTCGAGCGCCGGCTCGATATCGCCGCCATCGCCCGCCCGCACCTGATCCGCCTCTGCGCCACCACCCGCGAGACGGTGAACCTGGCGCTGCCCGGCCCCACCGATGCGGTGATCGTCGAAAGCCTCGAGGGCAGCCAGTCGCTGCGCGTCTCGTCCTATTCCGGCACCCGCGCCGCCTATCACTCGACCGCCTGCGGTCGCGCGCTGCTGGCGCACCAGCCGCCGAATTTCAGGAAGATCATCTACTCCGTCGGCGACCTCCCCGCCGCCACTGCGCGCACCATCACCGACCCCGAGGCCCTGGAAACCGTGCTGGAGCGCTGCCGTACCCTCGGCTGGGCCACCGAATTCGAGGAGAACGAGATGGGCAGCGCCTGTGTCGCCGCTCCGATCTTCGGGCCCGGCGGCGACGCCATCGCCGCCGTCAGCATCGCCGGCCCCTCGGCCCGGTTCGAGCCCGAAAACATCGAGCGGCTGGGCAAGATCCTCGTCGCCAGCCTCGCCGAAATAACCACCGAAATGACCCAGCACGCGTCGCATACGAGTTCTATGAGATGACCACCCGCCGCCGCATTCTCCTTGCGGGACTGTTCCACGAGACCCACACCTTCGTCGACGAAACCACGGGCCTTCCCGAGTTCACCATCAACCGCGGCGACGCGGTGCTGGCCCGGCGCGGCGACGGCTCGACCATCGACGGCTTCCTCGAAGTCGCCGAAGCCGAAGGCTGGGACGTCGTGCCGGTTGCCGACTATTCTGCGCTGCCCTCCGGCACGGCCGATCACGCCGTGTTCGAGCTGTTCTGGAACGAACTCCGCGCTGGCCTCGAAACCGCGCTCGCTGACGGCGGGCTCGTCGGCATCTGGCTGGCGCTCCATGGCGCCATGGTGACCACTGGCAGCGTCGATCCCGAAGGCGACCTCCTCGCCCGCATCCGCGCTATTCCCGGCGCCGAGCACCTGCCGCTGTTCGGCGTCTTCGATCTCCACGCCACCTTCACCGCCCGGATGGCCAAGCACGCCAACGGCCTCGTCGCCTATCGCGAGAACCCGCACACCGACGCCCGTGAGTCCGCCGTCCGCTCGGCCGAACTCCTCGCCCGCTCGCTGCGCGACGGCGTCCTGCCGCACATGCTGTCCCGCAACGCCCCGATCATCTGGGCTCCCACCGGCGTCGGCACCGCCGACCGCCCGATGCGCGACCTCGAGGCGCTGGCCCGCCAGATCGAGGCCGGGAACCCCGATATCTGGACCGTCAACGTCGTTGCCGGGTACTCCTTCTCCGACATCCCCGATGCCGGCGTCGCCTTCTCGGTGACCACCACCGGCAGCGATGCCGTCGCCAGGGCCGCCCTCGACCGCCTCGAGCAACTGGCGATCGAATTGCGCGAACTCGGCATCCCCAGGGAGTGGGACCTCGACGCCGCGCTCGCCGAGGTCAAAGCCTTCACCGATGGTCCCAACCTCATCGTCGAGCCGTCGGACAATATCGGCGGCGGCGCCCCCGGCGATTGCACCGCGGTTCTGCGCGGCTTCCTCCGCCACGGCATCACCAACGCCGCCGTCGCCATCGCCGACCCCGCAGCGGTCCGCGCCCTGGCCGATGCCAGGCCCGGCGACCGGCGCACCCTCTCAATCGGCGGCAAGGGCAGCCGGCTCGATCCCGGCCCGGTCGACCTCGAGGTCACCTTTTTGAGCCGCAGCGACGGCGCCTTCACCCTCGAGGATCGCCACAGTCACCTCGCCGCCATGCAGGGCATCCATTTCTCTATGGGTCCTTCCGCCGTGGTCGAGGCCAACGGCATCCGCATCCTGCTCTCGAGCCGCAAGACCCCGCCCTTCGACCTCGCCCAGTTCCGCTCGCAAGGCATCATCCCGGAGGACCTCTCGGTCATCGGGGTGAAGGCCGCTGTCGCCCATCGCCGCGCCTACGATCCCATCGCCAGGCGCAGCTACACCGTGACGACGCCCGGTCCCTGCACCAGTGCGCTCGCCACCCTGCCCTACCGCCGGCTGCGGACGCCCGTCTTCCCGGTCAGCTGATCCATCGGAGTTCCATCATGATCGAATACCCCAGCGCGCCGGACACCCCGCGCTCGCATCTGCCGTTCAGTCCCGCCACCAAGGTCGGCGAGCTCATCTTCGTTTCCGGCCAGGCCTCGGTCGATGCCACCGGCAAGATCGTCTCGGACAGCTTCGAGGGCGAGATGCGCCGCTCGATCGAGAACCTGAAGAAGGTTCTGGAAGATGCCGGCAGCGACCTCGCCCATGTGGTCCAGACCCGCAACTATGTCCGCGACAACGACGATGTCGGGCGCTTCAACGAGATCTACCCCGAGTATTTCAAGGCGCCCTATCCGGCCCGCACCACCATCACCAACTGCCTCGGCGCCTCGTTGCGCTACGAGATCGAGTGCATCGCCGTGGCGAAGACCAGCAAGGCCTGACCCCGCCGCGAGGGCTTTCTGCCTATTTTTTCGCCTCGTGAAACGGGCGGCCATTTACAAGAACCTGGCTCTGGGGCCAGTTGAACGAAGCATTGAGGAGTTCCGCGTTGACCGTCACCACCCCCGCCGAACAATCGGCCGACCTTTCGTCGCGTCTGCTCAGCTTCGACAAATCGGCCGAGACCATCCGCACCAATTCGCAGTGGATCGCCGGAGGCGTGAACAGCAATTTCCGCCTCAACATCTCCCCCACCCCGCTGGTGTTCGAGCGCGGCGAAGGCGCCTACCTCTTCGACGTCGATGGCAACAAGCTCATCGACTACTATCTGGGCATGGGCCCGATGATCCTCGGCCACAAGCCGCAGCCTCTCGTCGACGCGGTGAAGAGCCAGATCGACAGCGGCATCCTGTTCGCCGGCCAGACCGCCATCGAGGCCGAAGCCGCCCGCCTCGTCTGCCAGATGGTGCCCTCGGCCGAGCGCATGCGCTTCGGCTCCTCCGGCTCCGAAGTCGACCAGGCCGCCCTCCGCCTCGCCCGCGCCGCCACCGGCCGCAGCAAGGTGATCAAGTTCGAGGGCCACTATCACGGCTGGTTCGACAACGTCCTGTGGTCGACCGCTCCCAGCGTCGATGCCGCCGGCCCGGCCGATGCACCCGTCCCCGTCATCGGCAGCAAGGGCCAGCTGGCCGACACCGCCGACACCGTTGTCGTCCTGCCCTGGAACGATCTCGAGCTGCTGAAGGCCCGCCTCGCCGACGGCGACATCGCCGCCGTCATCATGGAAGCCGCGATGTGCAACCAGGGTGCCGTGCACCCCGCCGCCGGCTATCTCGAAGGCGTGCGCGAGGCCTGCACCAGGACCGGCACCATCCTGATCTTCGACGAAGTCATCACCGGCTTCCGCCTCGCCCCCGGCGGCGCGCAGGAACTGTTCGGCGTCACCCCCGATCTCTCAACCTTCGGCAAGGCCATCGCCAACGGCTTCCCGGTCGCCGCCATCGCCGGCCGCGCCGACCTGATGGACATGTTCACCTCCGGCGGCGTCGTCCACGGCGGCACCTACAACGCCCAGCCCATCGCCATGGCAGCCACCGCCGCAACGCTCAAGTCGCTGACCCCGGCGCTCTACGACAAGATCGGCCGCTCCGGCACCGCACTGCTCGAAGGCTTCCGGGAAATCTTCGCCTCCGCCGGCGTCACCGCCTCGGTGGTCGGCTTCGGCCAGGTCTTCCACGTCGCGCTCGGCCTCGAGGCGCCCGCCCGCAACTACCGCGACCTCGCGAAGATGAACCGCCCTGCCTACATCGCGCTCACCACCGCACTGCTGCACCGCGGCGTCCGCGCCCTCGAACGCGGCGCCTGGTTCCTCTCGTCCGAGCACGATGCCGGTATCATCGATACGACCCTAGCCGCGGTGAAAGACGCCGTCCGCGACCTCAAGGCCAAGGGCACCCTGTAGCCGGCCCGGAGCGCGGGTGCCCCAGACCGCGCTCCACTTTCTCATTCGCAGGAGCTGAGCGGCCGTGGCCCCATCCCTTCTCCTCTCAGTGGAGAGGCGGCGCGGCGGCCAGATACCCTCGCGACGTGACACACTAGATCTTCAGCTCGATCCACACCGGCGCATGGTCGCTCGCCCCATCCTCGCCGCGCACCTCGCGGTCGATCCCGGCGCCGGTGAGCTTGCGCGCCAGCGGCTTGCTCAGCAGCATGTGGTCGAGCCGCAGCCCGGCATCCCGCGGCCAGCGGTTCCGCATGTAGTCCCAGAACGTGTAGAGCGTTTCGTTGGGGAATTTCTTCCGCAGCGCGTCGGTCCAGCCCTGCTCCAGCAACCGCCGGAACTGCTCGCGCGGCTCCGGCTGCACCAGCGCGTTGTCCTTGTAGGACGTCGTCACGTAGATATCGCGCGGCTCCGGCACGATGTTGTAGTCGCCGGCGAGGACGACTGGCAGCCCGCTGTCGAACAGCTCGGCCGCGTGCACAATCAGCCGCTCCCCCCAGCTCAGCTTGTAGTCGAACTTCGGTCCCGGCCGCGGATTGCCGTTCGGCGCATAGAGAGAGGCGATCACCACCCCGTTCACCGCAGCCTCGATATAGCGCGCCTGCTCGTCTTCCGGATCGCCGGGCAATGCGTCCGACGTCAGCACCGGCTCGACACCCTTGGCGAGGATCGCCACCCCATTCCACGCCGATTGCCCGCGCCACACCGCGCCATAGCCGGCATCCGCCAACGCCGTCGCGGGAAACTGCCGGTCCGTCGCCTTCAGCTCCTGCAGGCAAACCACGTCCGGCGCCGTCGCCTCGAGCCAAGCGAGCAGGTTCGGCAGCCGCCGGTTGACGTTGTTGATGTTGAACGTCGCGATCTTCAAAGCTGGCAACCTTACGGCGCGATGCGCCCGACCCACCCCGTGACCGTGTCGGTGACCGTCTTCAGGTGGTCGGCGGTCGAGAATCCCGAGATGGCCTTGCGCGGCTTCAGGTCATGGTCGCCGTCTTCGAGCCACCTGACCTCGATGGCCTTCGACAGCCCATAGGTCTTGACCTCGTCCGGCACCCCGAACTCGTCGCGCGTCCCCTGGCAGATCAGCGTCGGCGTCCTGAGATCGATGAGGTGCCTGGTCCTCAGCTGCTCCGGCCGCCCCGGCGGATGGAACGGATAGCCGAGACAGAGCAGCCCCGCGATCCGCCCGGCATCGAACAGCGCATCCGCCACCATGCTGGCGACCCGCCCACCCATCGACTTGCCGCCGACGACCAGCGGCCCGTCGGTCGGCCCGAGATCGTCCACCGCCGCCACATATTCCGGCATCACCGTCTCCGCCCGCGGCGGCGGTTTCTTCCCCGCCGCACTCCGCCGGCTCGCCATGTAAGCGAACTCGAACCGCGCCACCCGGAACCCGCCTGCCGCCAGTGCCCTGGCCGTGGCGTTCATCGACGCCGAATCCATCGGCGCCCCGGCGCCATGCGCCAGCATGATCGTGACCCGCGCGTCCTCGGGGCCGTCGAAAAGGAATTCCGTCGCCATCAGCCCGCCGATTTCCGTGAATGAAGGTCGGCATAGGCGATGCCGCGCGCCGCGGTCTTGGCCCATTCCGAATTCTGGTCGAGCTCGAGATAGCGCACCCACCAGCGCCGCGCCGCGCCGAGATCGCCGGCGTCGTATTCGAGCGTTGCAAGATTGTAGATCGCGTCGGCATAGTCCGCGTCGATCTCGATCGCCGTCTGCAGATGCCGGCGGGCGCTCTCGATCTTGCCCTCCTCGCGCAGCAGCCCGGCATAGTTGAACCACGCCTCGACGAAATCCGGATCGCGCTTGATCGCCAGCATATAGGCATGCGCCGCCTCGGAATTGTCGCGCGCGCCCTTGAGGCAGTTGGCCCGGTTGAACGCTGCCACCGAGTCGTTGGGATCGACCGACAGGCAATGCCCGTAAAGCACCGCCGCCTCGGCAAACAGCCCCGCCGCCTCCGCCGCCTCGGCAAGCGAAAAATACTCCTCGGACTCGTCCTCGATCGGCTCCAATGCCAACAGCCGCTGGCCATCGAGCTCGCTCCGTTGCGCCCCCTCGAGCGCATGGATGCGCTTCGGCCCACCCGGATGGAGCGACATCGCGGTCAGCGACGCCACCGGCCCCGACCGGTGCACCGAGCGCGCGATCGCCCCCCAGGCCGCGCCACCCGCCAGCAGCCCCGCATATTTCCGCGACAGGATCAGGTCGCGAAACGAGAACGGCTCCGCGTCATGCTCGAACACGTCGAACAGCGCCAGGAGGTCAAACACCCGCCCATCGAGCCGCGATTGGTCGAGCAGCGATTGCCGGCTGAGATTGGATTGTTCCGGCGCCGCCATCAGCCCGAGCGAGCGGAGGAACCCGTTTTCGCTGACCAGCTTCGCGCCGGTCTCGCGCAGCGTCGCGATGCGCTGCTCGATTTCGGCATCGGTATGCTTTTCGAGCAGCGTCCGCCCCAGCACCACGCTGGAAGTATGCCGCGTGGTGCCGCGGCGCAGCCGCCCGCCCTTGCCGGCCACCGCCTTGGCCGCCAGCCTTCGCGGGAAGGCGCTCAGGCCCCCCACGATGCCGACGGTGGTGTCCGGCTTCCGCATCCGATTCCCTTACATGCCGAACAGGCTGCTTCGCCAGCCCTTGCCGCTTGGCACGCCCCAGGCGCGCGGCATCCGGCGCTACGCCTTCTTCTTCGCCGCCGCAGGCTTGGCCGCCGCGGCCTTCGAAGCGGCCACCGCTTCCTTCAGCGATGGCTTCTTCGCCGGGGCCGGCGTCTCGGCCTTTGCCTTGCTGGGCGCTGCGGGCTTTGCCTGTCCCAGGCTCGCCTTCAGCGCATCCATCAGGTTGATGACATTGCCGCGTTCCGGGGCCGCCGCGATGATCGGCTTGTGGCCCTTGAGCTTCTCGCGGATCATCGCCATCAGCGCCACTTCGTAGCGATCCTCGAATTGCTTGGGATCGAACGGCTTGACCTTCTGCTCGATCAGCTTTTCGGCCAGTTCGAGCATCTCGGGATCGGGCTTCAGCGCTGGGATATTGCCGAAATACTCGGCCGTGCCGCGCACCTCGCTCGGATTGCGCAGCACGGTGACGAACATGCCGTTCTCGCGCGCCCCGATGGTGATCACCCGCTCGCGGTTGGTCAGCACCAGCCGCGCGATCGCGAGCTTGCCGGACTGCCGCATAGCCTCGCGCAGCACCGCGAACGTCTCCTCCGCCATCGCCCCGTCCGGCGCCAGGTAGTACGGCGCGTCCTGGTAGATGACGTCGACCTCGTCCTCGTCGACGAAGGCCTCGATGTTCATCGTGTGGTTGGATTCGATCCGCACCGCATCGAGATCGCTCTCGTCGATGATGATGTACTGCTTGTCCTCGTACTCGTAGCCCTTGACGAGGTCACTCCGCTCCACCAGCCCCAGTTCGGGGTCCACCGGCTTCATGTTGATCCGGTTGTGGGTGTCCTTGTGCAGCTGGTTGAACGCGATGCGCTCCGACGCGCTCGTCGCCGGATACATCTTGACCGGGCAGCTGACCAGACTCAGCTTGATATAGCCCTTCCAGCTAGCTCTTGGTGCCACCTTCGCCTCCTACGCGCGCGTACTACGTCCCGCCTTTGATAATGCAGGCAAATCCCGCGCGAACTCGTTAATTTCGGACCACGGATCCCCAGACGTGGTTAAGAGACCCGGAAGAGTAGAGTAGTTCAAATCGACCGGAGCGTCGATGGACTCAAGGTCCCGCCAGTCGAGCGGCGTCGAGGCCGGCATGTTCGTCCGGGCCCGCAGCGAATAGGGCGATACGGCCGTCGCACTGCGCGCGTTTCTATGGATATCTATAAGAATACGCCGCTTGCGGTTCTTCTCGCCGATAACCGTGACGAACGTGTCCGACGCCGTCCGCGCCATTGCCGCGGCGATCTCGCCGGTCGAGGCATGTACCTGCTTCCACGTCTGCTTGGGGGTGATCGGCACCACCAGGTGCAGCCCCTTGCCGCCCGAGGTCTTGATGAACGGCACCAGCCCCAGCGCCTCGAGTTCGCCGCGCAGGTGCACCGCCGCCTCCACCACTTCGCGCCACTCGATCCCCTCGCCCGGATCGAGATCGAACGTCACCCGGTCCGGCTTTTCGAGATTGCTCAAGAGGCACCCCCAAGCGTGGAACTCGACCACCCCGAACTGCGCCAGCGCCAGGTAGCCCTTGGCGTCCTCGATGGTGAGATAGGTCCGGTCCTCTTCGCCAGAGTTCTGCGTCTCGAACACGTTGATCGTCGGCGGCATGCCCTTGAAGGCATGGCGCTGGAAGAAACAGTCCTTCGGCATCCCGGTGGGGCAGCGGAACAGCGACACCGGCCGGTTGAACAGGTGCGGCAGCATGAAGTCGCCCACCGCCGCGTAGTACACCGCGATATCGAGCTTGGTCGGCCCGCTCTTGCCGAACAGCCGCCGCGTCGGGTTGGTGATAGAGATCGAAGCCAGATCGGCATCGGTGATCAGCCGCTGCCGCGGCGCCGCCGGGGCCGTCAGTTCCGCCTCCAGCAACCCCTTGAATACCGAGTGCCGCAACATGTTGTCCGACGTGCGGGTGGCATAGTGCACATGGCACCGCAGCACCGGCTGCACCCAGATGATGTCCTTGGGCGTCCCCTCGAGTTTCAGCGTCGGATCCTGCAGCGGCTCCAGCTTGTGCAACAGCTGCACCAGCGTAGCCGCATCGAACCCGGTGCCGCACTTGCCGCGATACTCGAGCTCGCCATCGACGAACTCGGCCAGCGCCAGCGAAGCCAGCCCCTCGGCGACCGCCGACACGGTATAACCTGCTATGACGAAGTCGCCGGTCGGTCGCGCCTTCACCTTCACCCAGGTCGCCGTGCGGCCCGACTGGTAGCGCGAGTCCGTCCGCTTCGAGACGATCCCTTCGAGCCCCATTTCCGAAGCCCGCTCGTAGAGCGCGTCGCCATTGCCTTCGACATGGTCGCTGAGCTGGATCGCCGAGCGCCCGCTGACGTGCCCGCCCAGTAGCTGAGCCAGCAACTGCTTGCGGTCGGTCAGCTCCGCCTTCCTGAGGTCGTAGCCATCGAGATAGAGCAGGTCGAACGCGTAGAAATGCAGCTTGCTGCCCGCCCCCTGGGACAGCGCATCCTGCAGCGCGGCGAAGCGCGAGATGCCGTGTTCATCGAGGACGACGATCTCGCCGTCGAGGATGGCCTGCCTGGCCGGCAGCTTGGCGAACTCCTTGGGCAGGTCGCCGTAGCGCCTGGTCCAGTCGATGCCGCTTCGGGTGATCAGCTGCACCTTGCCGTCGATCAGGTGCGCGATGGTCCGGTAGCCATCGAACTTGATCTCATGCAGCCAGTGCGCGGCCTCCTCGTTGGGCGGCTCGGTCGCCGAGCTTGCCAGCTGCGGCTCGACCTCCCCCGGCGGCGGCCCCTTCACCGCGCCATCGACGCTCGCGGGCCTAAGTACCTTTTTCGGCTTGGGTTTTGCCGCTTCGAGCAGCTGCTCGGTGGTGAGGCCCGACTTCACGCTTTCGGGCCGCGCGGCGAGGATGTCCGTCTCGGTGTCGACCGACGGGTCGTGCTCCTTGAACAGCAGCCAGTTCTCCTTGTCGTCGTCGCCCGGCCGGCCCTTGAGCTTGGTCAGCATCCAGCCGCCCTTGAGCTTTTCGCCCCACAGCCGGAACTTGAACCCGCCCTTTCGGAGCCCTGCGTCGACGTCCTCCATCGGCGCCCAGTCGCCGGTATCCCAGACGATCATCGGCCCGCCGCCATACTCGCCTTCCGGAATTACCCCTTCAAAATCAATGTATTCGATAGGGTGGTCTTCGGTATGGACCGCCAGCCGCTTGTCCGCCGGATTGAGCGAGGGGCCCCGTGGCACGGCCCAGCTCAGCAGCACGCCGCCGTGCTCGAGGCGGAGGTCGTAGTGGTCGGCGGTGGCGGAGTGCTTGTGCACCACGAAGCGCGTGCTGCCGGGCGCAACTGCGCCGCCGGCGGGCTCCGTGGTTTTGGAGAAGTCGCGTTTCCCGCGGTAGCTGCGTAGTTTCGGCTCGACCATGGGGTAAAGCTAGGGCGGCACCTGGTGCACCGCAATCCCCTCGAATGTGGCGAACGCCCAGAAACCGCCGCTCACCTGCCACAGCGATGAATGCTGCCTGAACGGCGGGTCATAGCTTCTGGTCATGTCAATGCCATGGAACGAGCTTGGGCGGTGGCGACAGGCGCTCCGATACCTCGATCTTGGTCAAGGCAGCCGCATCCAGCGCGTCCCAGTCGTAGTGGTAGCCGAGCCCCGGCTCGTCGCTCACCGTGAGGTTGCCGTCGACGATGGCGAGCGGTCCGAGCTTGTCGAGGCCCCTGATCTGCTCCTCGTCCATGATGAGCTGCTCATAGTAATCGTTGTTGGAGATGGCGGCGCAGATTTGCGCGTTTTCGAGGCCCATGCCGTGCACCTGCGCCCGCATGCCGTGGCTTTCGCTGAGATGCGCAACCTTCATCGAGCCGGTAAAGCCGCCCTTGTAGAAGGTGGAGACGCGCGTCATGTCGAGCGCCTTGGCCTCGATCCAGGTCGCCATGTTGCCATGGACCCCGTCCGAGGTTTCGGCGGCGAGGATCGGGATGTCGAGCTTCTCGCAGAGCTTGGTGTAGGACCCGAGGTGGAACTCGCGCATTGGCTCCTCGTACCAGAGGAACCCGAGGTCCTGGATCGCCTTGCCGAACTCCAGCGCGTTTACGTAGTCCCAGCCGGCCGAGCCGTCGAACATCAGGTCGGCATCCGGGCCGACCCATTTGCGCAGGTTCGTGCAGAGCTCGATGTCCCGCTTCACCGGCCCGCCCCAGGCGTGCAGCTTGAACGCCTTGAAGCCGAGGTCGCGGCTCATCTTGATGTAGCGTTCGTACTCCTCCATCGTCGGCCAGGTGACCGTCGAGGCATAGGCCGGCACGACCCGGTCGTCGCCGCCGAGCAGCTGGTAGATCGGCATCCGCGCCTGCTGCGATTTGACGTCCCAGCACAGCATGTCGAGCATGCCGAGCGCCCGCATGTGGATCTCCTCGATGCGATCGATCTCCCAAATCAGCCGCCACATGCGCTCGGTCAGCAGCGGGTTCTCGCCGATGAACTCATGGTAGCGCCGCCGCACCAGGTCGATCACCGCTTCGCCGCGGTTCATCTCGATCGCGCCATAGAGCCCGCTGTCGGTCTCCATGCGGATCACCGCCTTGTGCGGCTTCGAGCCGCGCGGAATGTCGCCGTGCGAACCGGGAATGCCGTCGCGCCAGATGAATTTCGGTCCCGGCTCGGTTTCGACCAACCAGCCCGTGAACCCCGTGATCTTCATTCAATCCTCCATAAGCAAGATCATTTGCGGTCTTGAGCGGCCGCTAACCCTTTTCCGCGCCTGACAGCGTGCCCGAGCGCACGAACCGCTGCGCAGCCATGAAAATCAGCAGCACCGGCAGCACCACGAGGATGGCGGCCAGCACCACCTCCGGCTTCTTGATCGGCACATCGTTGGACGGCAGGTTGCTGAGCGCGCCCGAGCCCGAGACCAACGCCGTGAGCCCCACCGGCAGGTTGTAGAGCTTGTCGTCGCTGAGCAGCACGAAGGCGAGAAAGTAGTTCGACCAGATGGCGAGGAAGCTGAAGAACGCCACCAGCGACACGATCGGCCGCGCCAGCGGCAGCGCGATGCGGGTGAACAGCTGGAAGCGGTTGCAGCCATCGACCCGGGCGGAATCCATCACCCCCTTGGGGAGCGAGGTCGAGAAATAGACGTAGGTGAGATAGACGCCGAACGGGAAGAACCCCGAGGCGAGGATCAAACCCATATAGGTGTTGTTCAGACCCAGTAAATTCATCTCGAGGAAAATGGGCAGCACTACTGCCGTACTTGGGGTGATCATGGCGATCAGCGTCAGGATCAGGATCAGCCGCCGCCCCGGAAACTCCGACAGCGCCAGCGCGTATCCGCCCGGGATCGACGCCACCAGCGACAGCAGCACCCCGCCCACCGAGTAGATCAGCGAGTTGCCCGCCCAGGTGATGATCTGGAAGTTGTTATAGGTGGTCAGGTTGGTCCAGGTCCGGCTGAACGCCTCCCAGGTCCCCAGCGCAAACGGCGGATCGCTGAGCAGCGAAGCCTCCGACCGCGTCCCTGCGATGAACAGCCAGAGCAGCGGAATGCCGTAAAAGCACACCGCAAACGCCAGCGTCGCGAACACCGCGAACCGGCCGAGATTGAGACGCATCGGTGCTGTCCTGCTCATCCCGCCCTCAATCGATCTTGTAGAATTTAGTAGCAAAAACAATGACTAGCGCGATGACGATGGACGAGCCGACGAGCAGCGTCGAGAGCGCCGCCGAGGCCCCGAAGTCGCCC
>NZ_JAQGJL010000392.1 GCF_028290645.1 Devosia sp.
TGACGGCGGGGTCATCGACCGAGGATTTCCTCGAATACACCAAGCTCGAGCTGTTCCAGGACCAGGTGTTCTGCTTCACCCCGCGCGGCCGGCTGATCGCGCTGCCGCGGGGCGCGACGCCGATCGACTTTGCCTATGCGCTCCACACCGACATCGGGGATACCTGCGTCGGCGCCAAGATCAACGGCCAGATCGTGCCGCTGGTCACCCAGCTCCGGTCGGGCGACGAGGTCGAGATCATCCGCGACCAGAACCACCTGCCGCCCTCGAACTGGGAAACCATCGCCGCGACCGGCAAAGCACGCGCCGCGATCCGCCGTGCGGTGCGCCAGCAGGCCCAGGCGCGCGCCCATGCGCTGGGCGAGCACATGGTCTCGATCCTGCTCGAGCGTGAGGGCGCCAGCCTCGACGATGCCGAGTTCAAGGTGCTGGCCGAGGGACTGGGTCAGCCGGGCAAGCGCGAGCTGTTGATCGCACTTGGCGAGGGCAAGATCAGCGGCGAGGACCTCGACAGCCACGTAATGGACGTCAAGGGCATCAAGCGGCGGCGCAAGAAGATCGACCTGCCGACGCCCGACAAGGCGGAGGGCTGGTTCGCGCTCAAGGCCACCGACCTGTTCCGCTTCCGCGTCCCCGGCAATCCGCGTTCCGGCCCCAAGGCCAAGGCGGCGCTGGCGCAGCTCGATTTCAACACCGGCGTGGAGCTGTCGCCGGAGGGCGTGGTGCCGGGCGACCGGCTGGTGGGGATCATGACCCCCGATTCGCCGATCACCATCTATCCGATCCACTCCGATGCGCTGTCCGACCTCTACGACGGCGATGTCGCCTGGATTGACGTGCGCTGGGACATTGTCGGCCGCGAGGATCGCGACCACCAGTGCGTGATCTCGATGCACGCGCAGAACAAGCCCGGCTCGCTGGCGCAGATTTCGACGGTGATTGCCGCCTGCGAGGCCAACATCCATAATCTGGTGATGCGCATGGAATCGCCAGATTTCCACCGGTTCATCTTCCAGATCGAGGTCCGGGACCTTGCCCAGCTGACCGATGTGCTGAATTCGCTGAAGCTGGCGGCCGGCATCTCGGACGTGCAGCGCGCCACGGTGGCCGAGGCCCGGTCCCTGGACCGGCTGGAATGGACTGCGCCCGAACGGCAAGAGGAGCCCGCGTGACCACCGACGAAGTACTGGACCTGTTCCGCGAGAGCGGCGCGCTGCTCGAGGGACATTTCATCCTGTCGTCGGGCCTGCGCTCGCCGATCTTCTTGCAGAAGGCGCGGGTGTTCATGCACCCGGAGAAAGCCGAAAAGCTCTGCCGCGCGCTGGCCGGGAAAATCCGGGCGGCAGGCTATGGCGAGGTGAGCCAGATTGTCTCGCCGGCGGTGGGCGGCATCATTCCGGGCTATGAGACGGCGCGGCACCTGGGCGTGCCGGCGATCTATACCGAGCGGGTCAACGGGGTCTTCGAGCTGCGCCGCGGCTTCGAGCTGGCGCCGGGGGAGAAGGTGATCGTGGTCGAGGACATCGTCTCGACCGGGATCTCGATCCGCGAGTGCATAGAGGCGATCCGGAAGACCGGGGCGAACGTCGTGGCGGCCGCGTGCCTGATCGACCGCTCGGCCGGCGAGGCCGATGTCGGGGTGCCGCTGGTTTCCCTGGTGCAGTACAAGGTGCCGGCCTACCCGGCGGATGCGCTGCCGCCGGAACTGGCGAAGCTGCCGGCGGTGAAGCCGGGATCGCGGGGGCTGGCTTGATGAGCAACCTCGGCGTTCTTCCCTCTCCCCTTGAGGGAGAGGGTGCCCCGCGGAGCGGGGCGGGTGAGGGGAAGTCGCTCCTCGCTTCGCTCGGTTCGGGCATCGCGAGCGATGCCGACCCCTCATCCGGCGCTACGCGCCACCTTCTCCCTCAAGGGGAGAAGGAAGGGCGCGAGGGGCAGGAATGGGGGGCGACATGATCATCGGCCTTGGCAATGACCTGTGCGATATCGGCCGCGTCGAAAGGACGCTGGAGCGGTATGGGGAGCGCTTCACGCACAGGTGTTTCACCGAGATCGAGCGGCAGAAATCCGATCGGCGGGCACAGCGCGCAGCGTCATATGCAAAGCGCTTTGCGGCCAAGGAAGCCTGCTCGAAAGCGCTCGGGACCGGCCTTAGTTTCGGCGTTTATTGGCGCGACATGGGCGTCGTGAACCTGCCCTCCGGCAAGCCGACCATGAAGCTCACCAATGGCGCAGCCCGGATGCTGGAGCGACTTGTCCCGGCCGGGCACAGGCCACATATCCACCTGACCATTACGGACGACGGCGGCATGGCCCAGGCGTTCGTCATTATCGAGGCACTGCCGGTTGACCAAGCGGCACCCCTACCGTAACCACTTGGCCCTCAGCAGAGGCGAGAAATGAGCCAATCGATGTCGAAAGCCGAACTCAAGGCCGGCAAGAAGAAGAACGAGCTGCTTGAGACGATTATCGTCATCATCGAGGCGTTGGCGATCGCCCTGATCTTCCGCACGTTCCTCTACCAGCCGTTCTCGATCCCCACCGCTTCCATGCAGCCGACGCTGATGATCGGCGACTACTTCATCGCCAACAAGTGGGTCTGGGGCTACGGCAAGTACTCGTTCCCGGTGCCCCTGCCGTTCAACGGCCGCATCTTCGGCAGCCAGCCCAAGCAGGGCGACGTCGCGGTTTTCCGCAACGAGATCACCAACGAGGACTACATCAAGCGCGTGATCGGCATGCCCGGCGACCACATCCAGATGAAGGCCGGCCGGCTATACATCAACGGCAAGATGCTCGACCGCCAGAGGATCGGGACCGGCGAGGATACCGACAGCTACATGACCACCGTCCCGGTGACCCTCTATACCGAGACGCTGCCTGACGGCGTCAAGCACACCATCCAGGAAATCTCCGACGACCAGCCGCTCGATAACACGGCGGAATATGTCGTGCCCGCAGGCCACTACTTCATGATGGGCGACAACCGCGACCGTTCGGCCGACAGCCGGGTGCTGAGCCAGGTCGGCTATGTGCCGTTCGACGACTTCATCGGCAAGGCCGAGGCGCGGTTCTTCTCGATCACCAATAACCTGCCGCCGTGGCAGCTCTGGGAGTGGCCGGCCAACGTCCGTTGGGACCGGATGTTCCAGTCCGTGAACTGATGGCGAAGGGGCGCACGCACGACAAGCTCGAAGCACGTCTGGGATATCGGTTTGCCGACCCGGACCTGCTCGATCGTGCGCTGACCCACACCAGCGCCGTTTCGCCCGGCAAACGGATCGAGCGCTCCTACCAGCGGCTCGAATTCCTCGGTGACCGGGTGCTCGGGCTGGTGGTCGCCGACATGCTGTATCGGCGCCTGCCCAAGGCCAACGAGGGCGAGCTCTCCCGCTCGCTGAATACGCTGGTGCGGAAGGAAACCTGCGCCGCTGTCGCCCGCCAGCTCGACCTTGGCACCGAGATGAACCTCGGCGACAGCGAGGCGCGCACCGGCGGGGCGAACAAGGAGGCCATCCTCGGCGATATCGCCGAAGCGGTAATCGGCGCCATCTATTGCGATGGCGGACTGGGCCAGGCCTATGAAGTCGTCGAACGGCTGTTCGGCGACCAGCTCGACCAGGCCGGAACGGTCCGCGCCGACCCCAAGACTACGCTGCAGGAATGGGCGCAGGGCAGGGGCCTCGAGCCGCCGCTCTATGCCGAGATCGAGCGCACCGGCCCCGACCACGCGCCCGAATTCACCATCGCCGTCCGGCTGGGCGAGTTCCCCGCCATCACCGCAACCGGCCCGTCCAAAAAACTCGCCGAGCACAAGGCCGCCGAAGCCTTTCTCTTCCGCGAGAAGGTCTGGCGCGACACGCTATGACCGACGAAAACGAAATCCCCGAAGCGACCGCCATGCCGCTCGCCGGCGAAAATACCCGCTGCGGCTTCGTCGCGCTGGTCGGCGCCCCCAATGCCGGCAAGTCGACACTGCTCAATTCGCTGGTCGGCGCCAAGGTGTCGATCGTCACGCACAAGGCGCAGACCACCCGGTCGCAGATCCGCGGTGTCGTCACCGAAGGCGACGGGCAGGTGGTGTTCATCGACACCCCGGGCATCTTCGCTCCCAAGCGCCGGCTCGACCGCGCCATGGTCGATGCGGCCTGGACCGGCGCCGGCGACGCCGACTTCGTGGCGCTGATCGTCGATGCCGAGCGCGGCGTGACGCCGGAACTCGAGTCGCTGCTTGAGGGGCTCGAGAAGGTGCCGCACGACAAGGTGCTCGTGCTC
>NZ_JAQGJL010000410.1 GCF_028290645.1 Devosia sp.
GAGGGGGACCATGCGAAGCATGGTGGAGGGGGCGGCCAAGTGCGCGGACCGATCATCACCTTCAAGCGTGCGCGGCGCTTGCGCCGGGAGATGTCGCTGCCTGAGGTTATCCTGTGGCGGCAGCTCAGGGACAGGCAGTTGGCTGGCTTTCGCTTCAGGCGACAGCACCCAATCGGGCCATACATTCTCGATTTCTTCTGCGCGGAAATGCGCCTGTGCGTCGAGGTCGACGGGCGCGCGCACGACAGCAGCGCCGCGGCGGCGCATGACGAGGACCGAACCCGCTGGCTTGAACAGCACGGCATCCGCGTCCACCGAGTTCTCGCGTCTGATGTACTTGATCCAAAACATCTCGAAGCGGTCTGCAAGTCGATCGTGCTTGCCGCCGCCCCCTCCACCGGCTTCGCCGGTCCCCCTCCCCCGCTTCGCGGGTGAGGATTCACCCCGGCAAATCCACCACCGCCCGCAGCCCCGGCGCGCTGTCATCGAGCCGCAGTTCGCCCCCGTGCAGCCGTGCCACCGCGGCCACCAGCGACAGCCCGAGCCCCGAGCCCGGCTCGGTCCGGCTCATTTCCAGCCGCACGAAGCGCTCGAGCACCCGGCTCCGGTCTTCCGCCGGGATACCCGGGCCGTTGTCTGCCACCTCGATCCGCACCCGGTCGCCGGCGCGCCTGAGGCTCACCCTGATGCGCCCGGTCTTGCCCTCCTCGGGCACATAGTATTTCAGCGCGTTCTCGATCAGGTTCACCAGCGCCTGCCCCAGCAGTTCGCGGTTGCCGTTGATGCGCACGCCCTCGGCGATGTCGGTCTCGATGGCCATGCCTTCGTCCTCGGCCAGCGGACCATAGAGTTCGGCCACATCGGCAACCACCGCGCTCAGGTCGAGGTCGCTCAGCGCCCCGGACGGCGTTCCCGCATCGGCGCGGGCGATCATCAGCAGCGCGTTGAAGGTTTTGATGAGCTTGTCGCTCTCCTCGATCGTGGTCTCCAGCGCTTCCTTGCGCGTAACTTCGTCCTGCCCCTCGCGCAGCGCCGATTCCGCCTTGTTGCGCAGCCGGGTCAGCGGGGTCTTCAGATCGTGCGCGACATTATCGGTCACCTCCTTCATCCCCTGCATCAGGTCTTCGATGCGATCGAGCATGAGGTTGAGGTTGGTCGCCAGCGCGTCGAACTCGTCGTTGCGCTTGGTCACCGGCACGCGTTCGCTGAGGTTGCCCGACATGATCATCTTGGAGGTCGAGGAGATCGTGTCGATCCGGCGCAGCACCCGCACCGCGGTCACCACCCCCGCCACCAGCGAGAACAGCAGGATGCCGCCGACCCCGACCGCGAACCACTGGAAGACGATCGCCGTAAACCCCCGCCGCTCCACCACGTCGCGGCCGACCACGAGGATCAGCCCGCTGGCCAGCTTCTCGGAGCGCACCATGGCGTAGCCCTGGCGCTGGTTCTGCGGGTCGTCGAGCTGCGGGTCCTCGAAGGGGCGCGGCTTGGAATAGTTGAAGCTGTAGGTGCCGGGCTCGGCCACCACCTCAGGCGGCAGGTCCGTGACGTTGCCGACAATCAGCTGTCCGCTCGGGTCGGCGAGGTAGTAGATTCCCGGCCCCGGCTGGCCGGCGAGGCGCTGCACCGCGAGGATGGTGGCGCGGAAGCCGGAATCGTCGTCGATGCGCTTGAATTCGACCACCTCGCGGTCGATGGCGTCGGTCTGCTGGCGTGGCAGCTGGATCGAGGTCTGCCACGAGATCAGCCCGAGCAGCACCACCGCGAAGATCACGAAGATCATCATGAAGATCGCGGTGAGGCGCACCGTGGTGGTGCGCCACAGCTGGGCGAGCCCGAACATCTAGTCGCGGATCATGTAGCCCGCACCGCGGATCGTATGCAGCAGCGGGTTGGCGTGGCCCTTGTCGATCTTGGCGCGAAGCCGCGACATGTGCACGTCGATGACGTTGGTCTGGGGGTCGAAATGGTAGTCCCAGACATTCTCCAGGAGCATGGTGCGGGTCACCACCTTGCCGGCATTCTTCATCAGGTACTCGAGCAGCCGGAACTCGCGCGGCTGCAACAGGATCTGCTCGCCGTCGCGCTCGACCTTGCGGCTGAGCCGGTCGAGGGCCAGCCCGCCGACCTCGAACGCCGTTGCCGCCTCTGCCGGCGACGAGCGCCGCGCCAGCACCTCGATACGGGCCAGCAACTCGGTGAAGGCATAAGGCTTTACCAGGTAGTCGTCGCCGCCGGCGCGAAGCCCCGTAACCCGGTCGTCTACCTCGCCCAGCGCCGACAGGATCAGCACCGGCGTCTTGTTGTCCTCGGCGCGGAGGCTCTCGATGATGGAGAGGCCGTCGCGGCGGGGCAGCATCCGGTCGACCACCAGCACGTCGTAGTCCATCGACGAGGCCATGGCATAGCCGGTCTCGCCGTCGCTGGCGTGGTGCGTGACATGGCCCGCCTCGTCCAGCGCCTGGATCAGGTAGCTCGCCGCCTCGCGGTCGTCTTCGATCAGCAGAATCTTCATTTCATCAGCCCCTAACCGGGCGGGGTGAATCGTAAATGGTGAATGGTGAATGGAACGTCCCCTGCCGACAATCCCACACCATTCACCATTCGCCATCCACCCAAAACGAAAAGGGCCCCGAGGTTTCCACCCCGGGGCCCGCAAGTCATTACGAGTTGGACTCGGTGATCGGCAGCCCGATAAACCGGGTATTGCCGTCACGCTGGGCCTTGACCAGCGCCGTGGCGCGGCCGGCATCCTTGACGGCCTGCACGGCCTTCTCGAAGTCGGCGACCGACGATACCGGCTGGTTGTTGACCTCGAGGATGGTGTCACCCACCGCAAAGCCCTTCTCGGCCGCAGTCGAGTTCGGATCGACGTCCTGGATCAGGAGGCCTTCGCCGCCCGAGTTCGGCACCAGCGTCAGGCCGACGCTGGTCGGAGCGGGAGCGGCGGGTTCCTCGGCGGGAGCCTGCTGCTGCTCTTCGGTCGGGGCCGAGGCCTCGTCCAGCTTGCCGAGCGTCACGGAGATCTTCTGCTCCGCACCGTCGCGCCAGATCGAGAGTTCGACCGCGGTGCCGGGGTTCTTGCCGGCAATGGTGCGGCTCAGGTCGAGCGCGTTGGTCACCGGCTGGCCATCGACCGCGGTGATCACGTCGCCGGACTTGACGCCAGCCTTGGCGGCCGGGCTGCCCTCGGAGGGCTCCGTCACCAGCGCACCGGCCGCGTCCTTGAGGCCGACGCTGTCGGCGATGTCATTGGTGACATCCTGGATGCCGACGCCGAGGAAGCCGCGGGTCACCGAACCGTTCTGGATCAGCTGGCTGGTCACCTGCTTGACGACGCTCGCCGGAATGGCGAACGCGATACCGACATTGCCGCCATTGGGGGAGAAGATCGCGGTGTTGACGCCGACCACTTCGCCATTGGTGTTGAAGTCGGGGCCGCCCGAGTTGCCGGTATTCACCGCCGCGTCGATCTGCAGGAAGTCGCCATAGGCAGAGCCGGCGATGTCACGGCCGCGGGCCGAGACGATGCCGGCGGTCACGGTGCCGCCGAGGCCGAACGGATTGCCGACCGCGACAACCCACTCGCCGACGCGGACTTCGGTGTCCGACAGCTTGACGAAGGGCAGGTCGGTGCCGTCGTCGATCTTCACCACGGCCAGATCGGTCTTGGCATCGGTGCCGACGACCTTGGCGGTCATCTCCTTGCCGTCGTCGAACACCACCGTCACCTTGTTGGCGTGGTCGACCACGTGGTTGTTGGTGACGATGTAGCCGTCACCCGAGATGATGAAGCCGGAACCGGCTGCCACGAACTTGCGCTGCGGCTGGTCCTGGCCCGGGCCGCCCTGGCCCTGGTCACCCTGGCCCTGGTCGCCCTGCTGGCCGAACTGGTCGAAGAAGTCCTTGAACGGATGGTCGTTCGGCAGGTCCGGGAAATTGAACTTGAACTGCGGGCCACCGCGCTGCAGGTCGCGCGGGTTGGCGTTCTCGCCGCCCTCGACGATGATCGAGACCACCGCCGGCTTCACCGCCGCAACGAGGTCGGCGAAGTTCGGGGCATTGGTCACGGCCGGCGGAGTGATCTGCGCAGCAGGAACTACTTTAGCGGTCTGAGCAGATGACGGCGCCGTTGCCGCAACGAACGCAGAGCCGCCGCCGATACCGGCGAGGATGGCGAGAGCCGAGGCTCCCATCCACTTTCGGGCACGTGCGGAGAAAGTCGAGCGCATGGTGATCTCCTTCAGTCAGGCACTCAGTGATGGGCAAGACATATGGAGAGGGGCGCCTTTCTGCACTGTGACACGGGTGTTAATTATCGGTAATGTTTCGAAATTGCCTACGGCTCAGAACAGCGCCTCGCGCAGCAGGTCCAGCGCCACCAGCGTCAGGACGATCTTGAAACCCCAGCGAAAGGCCGATTCCGGCACCTTCACCAGCAAGCGGCTGCCGATCGCCGTGCCGGCGAACCCCGAGGCGATCATCGCGACGATGAGCGGTAAATAGGCAGCAAAGGCGAAGCCGAGCAGCACGAACATCGCGACCTTGAAGCTGTTCTGCAGCGTCATCAGCATGGCGTGGGTCGCCACCAGGTGCCGCCGGTCGGCCAGCCCCTTGATGAACACCGCGACCAGGGGTCCGGTCGCTCCGACCACCATCGACACCGCCGCTATCACCCCGCCGCCGACCACTTGCGCTACCCGTGACCTGCCGACGATCCTGGGCTGTGGCAGCCAGGTGGTCAGCAGCACGAAGGCCGCAATGACGATCTGCAGCGCCGTCTCCGGCAACCGGCTCGCGAACTGCCCACCGACAATGGTGCCCACCGATCCGCCCAGCGAGATCCACAGCACGAACCGCCACTGGATATGCCCCCGCTGGACCAGCGCCCGCCCGGCATTCGAGCCGAGCTGGATCGCCCCATGCAGCGGCACCACGACCGTGGGCGGGAACACCAGCGCCAGCACCGCCACCATCAGCGAGCCGCCGCCCAGCGAGAACGTCGCGGTGATCAGCGACGTCATGAAGCTCAGCACGACCAGCGCAACCGCCATCAGCGGTTCGAGGCCGGCAGGGAGAAGGTCGGTGAGGGACAAGTGGCGGGAATCCGTGGGCTGGCGGTGACGTAGCGCTGCCACTTCAAAATCGCAACCGGCCTCGATCCCTCCACAGTCCATCTCCCCCTAGGCGGGGGAGAAAGCGAAATCTTAGGTTTAGCCGTTTGGCTAAGCCTTAGATTTCGCAAGAGAGGGGGTCGTTTTGGGCACCGTGGCTCCGCACCCCCTCTCTTGGAATTCTCTCCCGCAAGGGGAGAGATGACGGAGAGATCGAGGCTACCGCTCCAATTCCTCGATCGCCTTCGCCTCATCCTCGGTCAGCGCCGCCTGCCCTGCCGCGCGCTTGCGCCGGGCGCCCATCACCACCGCGATCCCGCCGATCACCAGCACCACCGGCGCCGCGACCCACAGCAGCAGCGTGTGCGGCGCCATCACCGGGTTCAGCAGCACGTATTCGCCGTAGCGCGCCACGAGAAACGCCCGCACCTGGTCGTCGCTATCCCCCGCCGTCAGCCGCTCGCGCACCAGCACCCTGAGGTCATGCGCGAGGTCTGCATCGGAATCGTCGATCGACTGGTTCTGGCAGACGAGGCACCGCAGCCCCTCCGAGATCGTCCGCGCCCGCGCCTCGAGCCCCGGGTCGGCCAGCATCTCGTCGGGCCGCACCGCCAGCGCCGGCACGCTCAGCAGCAGCAGCATCACCAGCGCGAGGATCGCCCTCATTCCGCCACGGCCCGCGCGGCCGCCGGCTTCGGTGCGCCGATGCGCAGCCGGCGATAGCTCAGCGACAGGAACCCTGCCCCCGCCATCACGATGCAGCCGAGCCAGATCAGCGTCACATACGGCTTGAACCACAGCCGCACCACCGACTTGCCGTCGGCCTGCGGTTCGCCCAGCTGCAGGTAGAGCTGCGAAAACCCGTAGGTCTCGATCGCCGCCTCGGTCGTCGGTTGGCCGCTGGCATTATAGACGCGCCGCTCCGCCACCGCCTCGCGCACCTCGCCGCCCGGCGCCCGGATCGAGAAGCGCCCGGTGTCGGAGACGAAGTTCGGGCCCGCGACATGGTCGATGCCTTCGAAGGTCACCTGATGGTCGCCGATCACCGCATCCTGCCCCGGCGTCATGGTGGTCACCACCTCGCTCCCCCAGGCGCTCGCCGCGACGATGCCGATCACCGTCACGCCGAGCCCGAAATGCGCCAGCGCCGTCGACCAGGCCGTGCGCGGCAGGCCGAAGAGCCGCCTGAACGAGGTCAGCACGTCGGTGCGGAAGAACTTTGCCCGGTCGACCAGCTCCGCCAGCGCTCCAAACGCCACCCAGAAGCCGAGCAGCAGCCCGAGCGGCGCCAGCGACACCGAGGCGCCGGTCAGCGCGAAGCAGAGGATCGCTGCGAACAGCGCCAGCCCCGCCGCGCCCGCCAGCCGCTGCGTCACCGCGACGAGATCGCCGCGCTTCCAGCTGAGGAACGGCCCGAACGGCAGGATGATCAGCAGCGGCGCCATGATCACGCCGAAGGTCAGGTTGAAGAACGGCGCCCCCACCGAAATGGTCTCGCCCGCCAGCGCATCGAGCAGCAGCGGATAGAGCGTCCCGACCAGCACCGCCACCGCCGCGCTGGCGAGGAACAGGTTGTTGAGGATCAGCGCCCCCTCGCGGCTGATCGGCGCGAACAGCCCGCCAGCCCTGAGCGCCGAGGCGCGGAAGGCGAACAGCGAGAACGCGCCGCCGATGAACGCCGCAAGCAGCGCGAGGATCACCATGCCGCGCGTCGGATCGGACGCAAACGTATGCACCGAGGTGAGGATGCCCGAGCGCACCATGAAGGTGCCGAGGAGGCTCAGCGAGAAGGTGATGATGGCGAGAAATATCGTCCAGATCTTCAGCGCATTGCGCTTTTCCATCACCAGCGCCGAATGCAGCAGCGCCGTGCCGGCGAGCCACGGCATGAAGCTCGCGTTCTCCACCGGGTCCCAGAACCACCAGCCGCCCCAGCCGAGCTCGTAATAGGCCCAGTACGACCCCATGGCGATGCCGAGGGTCAGGAAACACCACGAAACCAGCGTCCACGGCCGCACCCAGCGCGCCCAGGCCGCATCGATCCGCCCCGAGATCAGCGCGGCCACGGCGAAGCTGAAGCAGACCGAGAAGCCGACATAGCCGGTGTAGAGCAGCGGGGGATGGATCGCGAGGCCGATATCCTGCAGCACCGGATTGAGGTCCTGCCCCTCGAACGGCGCGGGCGAGAGCCTCAGGAACGGGTTCGAGGTGAACAGCGTGAACCCGGTGAACGCCGCCGCCAGCAGGCTCTGCATCGCCAGCACCAGCGTCAGCAGATCCTTTGGCTAATTCCGCCCGAACGCCGCAACCGCCGCCCCCATCACCACGAGGATCAGCACCCACAGCACCATCGAGCCCTCGTGGTTCCCCCACACTGCGGTGATCTTGTAGATCAGCGGCTGCGCCGAATTGGCGTGGTCGTAGGCGAGCTTGAGCGAGAAATCGGACGTCACGAACGCCTGGATCAGCGCCCCGAACGCCGCCGCCACCAGCAGCAACTGCAGCACCGCCCCCTGCTGCAGATACCCCGCCAGCACCTCCCGCTTCCAGAACATCAGCCCGACGATCGCCGAGATCGCCGCGATGGCGAAGGCGAGGACGAGGGCGAAATGGCCGAGTTCGATGCTCATGGGTTGCCTCCGATGAGCGCCGGCGCGAGCCGCCCCCCACCCCTGTTCCCTCCCCCCAAGAATGGGGAGGGAGACGATGGAGCCGCAAGCTCAGCGCCCAAGGCCACGAAGACAGATCGAGAGGGTCTCCCTCCCCCTTGCGGGGAGGGGACAGGGGCGGGGGTCCACAGCCGCGATGCCTCTGTCGTCCTCACAGCGGAGCCCCCTCCCGCTGCCATTCCCCGCGCTTCTTCAGCTCGTCCACCAGTTCGCGCGGCATGTAGTTCTCATCGTGCTTGGCCAGCACATTGGTCGCCGCGAACGTCCCCGCCGGCGTCACGCTGCCCTCGATCACCACGCCCTGCCCCTCGCGGAACAGGTCGGGCAGGAGCCCCACGTAGTGCGCCGCCATCTCCGTCTGCCCGTCGGTCACCACGAAATCCGAGGTCTCGCCGTTCTTCGTCCAGCTGCCCGCCTTCACCAGCCCGCCCAGCCGGATGGGCGTCCCCGCAGTGATCGCCCGCTCCTTCACTTCGCTGGGCGAATAGAAGAACACGATCTGGTCGCGCAGGGCGACGAAGATCAGCGTCGCGGCAACCACGAGAACCGCGCCGAGGCCTGCGATGACGGCGAGGCGTTTCTGCTTACGGGTCAATTGCTTGCCACCAATCCATTATCCGCCGCCAGAACATCGAGTTCGGCGCGATCACCCGCATCCGGGTAAGCCTTGCGCGCCGCATCATAGGCCTGTTGTGCCGCCTCTGTCTGGCCCAGCACCAGCCGCGAGCGCACCAGCCGCGTCCACTCCTCGATCGTGCCGCCATCCTTGAGCAGCCGCGCCGACAACCCCTCGACCATTCCGGCAATGTCCGCGTTGGCGGGCATGTCGCCGCCGAGCCCGGCCTCCGCCGCCGCGAGCCCGGCCTCGGCAGTCGCCACCCAGGCCTCACCGCCCTTCGAAAGCTTCAGCAACGCTTCCCATTCGGATTTGGCGGTCGCGAAATCGCCCGCGCGCGTCGCCTCGCCGGCGAGGTAGTAGCGCGAGCGCACATGGGCCGGGTCGCGCCCGGCGGCGCTCTTGAACAGCGCCAGCGGCTCGCCCGTGGCATCGCCGTTATTGGCCATCATCAGCGCTTCGCCGAGATCGGTCTCGCGATCCGCCGTCG
>NZ_JAQGJL010000004.1 GCF_028290645.1 Devosia sp.
GCGGCACCCCGAACAGGTAGCCCTGGATCTGGTCGACCTTGGAATGGGCGGCGATCAGGTTGAGCTGTTCCTCGGTCTCGACGCCCTCGGCGGTGACGGTGAGGTTGATGTCCTTGCCGAGCTGGGCGACGTTGGTGAGCAGTTTCAGCGAGCGCGGATTCTCGGCGATGTCCATGACGAAGCTGCGGTCGATCTTGAGCTTGGTGAAGGGCAGGGCCTGCAGGTAGCTGAGCGAGGAATAGCCGGTGCCGAAATCGTCGAGCGCGATGCCGATGCCCTGCTTGGCGAGCTTGGCGAGGATCTTGGTGGCGGCGGCGCGCTCCTCGATCACGGCGGTCTCGGTGACTTCGATCTCGAGCCGGTGCGCCGCGAGCCCCGAGGTCGCGAGCGCGTTCTTCACCATCTGGGCGACGTCGGCATTGCGGAAATCGCGGGCCGAGATGTTGACCGAGACCGAGACTTCCTCGGGCCAGTTGCGGCACTCGGCGCTGGCACTGGCCAGCACCCAGCGGCTGATCTCGGAAATGAGCCCGGTCTCCTCGGCGATCGGGATGAACAGCGAGGGCGGGATCGAGCCGAGTTCCGGGTGGTGCCAGCGGGCCAGCGCCTCGCAGCTCACCACGCGCCGGGTCTTCAGGTCGACGATCGGCTGGAACACCAGCGACAGGCCGCCATCGGCGACGGTCTGCTTGAGCTCGGCCTTGAGCCGCTGGCGGTAGCGGTAGTCGGTGTCCATCTCGTCGTGGAACACCTGCGCGCGGCCCTTGCCCAGCGCCTTGGCCTTGTAGAGCGCCAGGTCCGCCTTGGTCATCAGCGCGTCGAGATCGTCGCTGCCGTCGGTGAGGGTGACGACGCCGACCGAGACATTGACCCCGAACACTTCGCCCTCGACCTCGAACGGGCCGGAAAAGCCGGCGAGAATGGCTTCGGGGTCGGTGACGGTGTCGGCGAGCTGCACGCCGCCGGAGCGATAGACCACGTATTCGTCGCCGCCCAGCCGGGCGACGAGGCTGTCCTTGCCGAGCACGCGGCTCAGCCGCTCCGAGGTCTCGATCAGGACACGGTCGCCGATCAGGTGGCCCATGGTGTCGTTGACGTGCTTGAAGTCGTCGATGTCGACGATCATCAGCATGGCCATGTCGTTGGGGCGCTTGTCGGCATGTTTGCCGTGGTGGCGGCGGCGCTCTAGATCGGCCTCGACCTGCTCGGTGAAATAGGCCCGGTTGGGCAGGCCCGTGAGCGTGTCGTAATGCGCCATGTAGTTGATGCGCTCTTCGGCCTTGACGCGCTCGGTGATGTCCTCGAACAGCAGCACGGTCTTGTCGAGGCGCGAGGAGACGGTGACTTCGCAGAACTGCCCGTCAGGCAGGCGGAGCACCACCTTGCCGCCATCGCCGGTCTCGACCGTATCCATCAGCTGGGCGGCGGAGCGCGTGGGGATGGTGCCGCGCGCGGCGGCCGTCGAGATCATCGCGGCGAACGGCCGGCCGGCCCAGTTGCCGGGCATGAAGCTCGAGAATACCAGCTCGGCGCGATCGTTGGCGACGGCGATCAGGCCGTTCTCGTCGAGCATGCAGAGGCCATGCTGCATGGTCTCGAGCGCGGTATCGAGCTCGGAGGCAAGCCGCGTCGCCTCGATGCGGCCGTGCACGGCGCGCAGCAGGATGGCGCGGATATTGGCCGAGACCTTTCTGAGCGAGACGACGAAGGCGATCAGCACCACGCTCAGGAACGCGGTGTGGATGGCGCCGTCGAACAGCATGCCGATGGCCATGCCGATCGACATCAGCAACACCTGGGTGGCGACCAGCCGGTCGATGGCGAAGTTGCGGCCGGCAACGCCGACCAGCACCGAGACGGTGACCGAGAGCGAGCTCATCTCGGCGAACGCGGTGTTCACCACGAGGAAGCTGTAGCTCATCCAGAAGCCGTAAAGCGCCGCGATGGCGGCGGCGCCGACGGTGGCACGCAGTTCCCAGCGGGTGGCGGCGGCGACGTCGTCGTCGGCGAGCCCGGCCTTCTCGAAGGCGCGCATGTCGAGGTCGCGCGCCACGCCCACCATGACGAACACGACGGCGAGGGCGAACAACACCACGGAGTGCGACTCGATCCCCGCGACCACCAGGACGACGGCCGACGATAGCGCGCCAAGCATCATGACGCGCCGGTCCGCGTAGAGCGACCGGATCATCGAGACGTAATCGACAGGCGGCAGTGACTTGTGCGCTGGCTCGAACATAGACCTCACCAAGGTTCGATGATCTTGCCCGGGCAGGCGTTAATACCGGCTTTCAGGCCGCGCTGCCGAGGCCTCTGGCAGGTCCCGGGCAGGGCCGATTGCTGCGGATGGTTTACGGTTCGTTGGCAGGCGGGGGCGCTTTGCCCCGTTGCCTCGCTAGCCGCAGGCAGAAATCAGCTGCCCGCACCCAGCTTGGCGAGCGCCGACTCGAGGGCGGCGAAGGCCTCGGGGCCTAGCTTGTCGCGATATTGCTGCTCGATCAGCCGCTTCACCCGGTTGCGCTCGGCGAAGTCGCGCAACCCCAGTTCGGTGAGCACGATGCGCTTGGCGCGCCCGTCGGCGGGATCGGGCGCGCGGCCGACCACGCCCAGCGCCTCGAGTTGATCGACCAGTTGCTGCACCGCCTGCTTGCTGAGCCCCATGCGCTCGGTGAGCACCGCCTGCGAGATGCCGGAGGGGCCCAGATGCGCCAGCACTTCGCCCGCCGCGCTCTGATGCCAGGGATAGCCGCGCGCCGCCAGTTCCGCCCGCATGCGGTGGCGCCAGTCATGCGCGGCGCGCCACAGCGCCAGCCCGATGTGATCGATGCTGGCGAGATCATTATCGTCAAGGGGCTTGACCAAATCCTGGCCTGCGGTTAGATCGTCAAGCCGCTTGACTAGCACGGCATGTCGCCGGAGGCCAGCGGGCTTGCGAAAGGACGCACAGATGATCATCAAGGACCAGGATACGCTGGCGGTGCTGCTGGTTGGCAGCACGCACTATGTCGAGATGGCGCCGGGCCAGGAGGCGGCGATCTACTATCGGACCGCCACCGACGCACTCATGGCGCTGCCCGACGGCACCCGCCGCGCCGGGACCTGGCGGCTGACCGAGACCGGCTACCATGTCGACTGGGCGGGCGGGCCGAGCGCCGGCTGGCAGATCGACGTCGAGCCGGGCCGAATCGCCTATGTCGATGCCGGCGGCATCGAGCGCGGCAGGGTGGCACGCATCGTGCCCGGCGATGCGGCGCTGCTGGCGGCGTGACGCGGGCGTGACCGGCGCCCTCGTGGCGCCGGAGCGTTTGCCACGGATCGGGCGTTTTAGGCGGAGAGACTGCCGATTCATTGCACAAGGAAAGTCCGACAATGGCCGAAAAGCTTGAGCCTGCCCCCCGCGAAGCCGCCCTCCTCAAGCTCAATGGCTGGATCTACGATCCGGCCGCCGACGCCATCAGCCACG
>NZ_JAQGJL010000090.1 GCF_028290645.1 Devosia sp.
CGCCGGTGTTGATGACCGATTGCGCATGACCCTTCGAGCGGCGGACGATCGCGTGGATACGGGCGACCAGTTCGTCCTTGTGGAAGGGCTTGGTCATGTAGTCGTCGGCGCCGAAGCCGAGGCCGCGCACCTTGTCTTCGATGCCGGCGAGGCCGGAAAGGATCAGGATCGGGGTCTGCACCTTGGCTACGCGCAGGGTGCGCAGCACTTCGTAGCCCGACATGTCGGGCAGGTTCAGGTCGAGCAGGATGATGTCGTAGTCGTAGAGCTTGCCAAGGTCCACGCCCTCTTCACCGAGGTCCGTCGTGTACACGTTGAAACTCTCTGATTTGAGCATCAACTCGATGCTCTGCGCTGTCGCGCTGTCGTCATCGATCAAGAGTACACGCATGCAGTCAATCCCCTTAAACCGTTCCCTGATGGAACCTTGGGCGAAGCGTCTGGCGCGTTCACCCTTAACAGAACCCTACTGGATACGACCCAAACCTAAGCTCAATTAGTTAACAAAGTTTAATTCTGATCCGCAAGATACAATGCATGCCTCGTTAGGGATATGTTAAATCGTTGAAAATGCTTATGAATTTAAGGCAATTGCACTTAAGAAACTAGGTTAAGAAAGCCCTTCAATCGACTCTCGCGACTCAAGGATTCCGGGGGACAAGGTGGTGGAAAACGCGGGCCCCGGGCGCAAGGCGCAGGCCGTGGACGATCCGCATGGTTAACGCTTTTTGCTTAACGTTCGGTTACCGTCGAAACCAAGCGATTCGTAAGCCCCTGGAAGAGCTTGATGCAGTCCCTCACAGCCGCAATCGATGCCATCGAGGACGTCGAGGTCTTCGGGCGGGTGAAGACCGTGCAGGGATTGCTGATCGAAATCGTCGGTCCGGTGCGCGAGCTGCGGGTCGGCGGGCGGGTGTCGATCGAGACCACGGCGGGGGCCATGCTGGGGGCCGAAATCATCGGCTTTCGCGACGGGCACGCGCTTTGCCTGCCGTTCGGGGCGCTGACCGGGGTGCGGCTCGGCTGCCGGGCGCTGTTCAAGAGCCATGACGGGGCCGTGCAGCCGGCCGAGAGCTGGCTCGGCCGGGTGATCAACGCCAATGGTGAGCCGATCGACGGCAAGGGGCCGCTGATGAGCGGGCCGACGCCCTATCCGCTGCGCCAGGTGCCGCTGCCGGCGCATGAGCGGGTGCGGGTGGGCGATCCGCTCGACATGGGGGTGCGCACCCTCAACACCTTCACCACCATGTGCGAAGGCCAACGCATGGGGATTTTCGCCGGGTCGGGCGTCGGCAAGTCGGTGCTGATGTCGATGCTGGCGCGCAATGCCCAGGTCGATGTGGCGGTGATCGGGCTGATCGGCGAGCGCGGGCGCGAGGTGCAGGAGTTCGTCACCGACTATCTCGGCGAGGTCGGGCTGCAGCATGCGGTGGTGGTGGTCGCGACCTCGGACGAGGCGGCGCTGATGCGGCGGCAGGCGGCGTACCTGACGCTGACGCTGGCGGAGTATTTCCGCGACCAGGGCAAGCGTGTCCTCTGCATGATGGACAGCCTCACCCGCTTCGCGCAGGCGCAGCGCGAGATCGGGCTCGCCATCGGCGAGCCGCCGACGGCCAAGGGTTATCCACCGACGGTTTTCACCGAACTTCCCAGATTGCTCGAAAGAGCGGGGCCGGGGCTCGCGGATTCGGGCTCCATTACCGGTCTATTTACCGTTTTGGTGGAAGGTGACGATCACAATGAGCCCATTGCGGACGCCGTACGCGGCATTCTCGATGGGCACATCGTGATGGAGCGCTCGATCGCCGAGCGGGGACGCTATCCGGCGGTCAATGTGCTCCGGTCTATCTCGCGAACCATGCCAGGATGCGTGCCGGTCAATATCCGGCCCATGCTGCAGAAGGCGCGGGAACTCATGTCGACATTTGCCGACATGGAGGAACTGATCCGGCTGGGGGCATACCGGAAGGGATCGGATCCGGGCGTGGACCGTGCCATCGCGATCAACCCGGCGCTGGAGGCGTTCTTGAGCCAGCAGCGGGAAGAGCGCACCTCGATTGCCGACGGCTATGTGATGCTGGGGGCGATTTTGGACAAGGTGGGCGAGCAAACCGCGTCGCAGAGGTGAATGACTTGAAGTGTAAGGAGTACAAGTCATGAAGTCGCGTAGCGAGAGCCTGATCCGGCTGAAGAAGTTCCAGGTGGACGAGAAGCGCCGTCAGGTTACGCAGATCGAGATGATGGTCGCCGATTTCGAGCGCATGGCCGCCGAACTCGACCAGCAGATCGAAATCGAACAACAGAAGACCGGCATTTCCGACATCGCCCATTTTGCCTACTCGACTTTCGCCAAGGCGGCGATCGCGCGGCGGGACAACCTGCTGGCGTCGGCCAACGACATGAAGGGCAACCTCGAGGCGGCGCAGGACGCGCTGGCCGAGGCGGTCGAGGACCTGAAGAAGGTCGAGCTGCTCGACCAGCGCGAGCACGGCCGCGAAGTGGCGGCGGAGGCGAAGTCCGAGCAGGCGGAATATGACGAGATCGGCCGGCTGAGGCATATCCGGCGGTAGGGCAAGCAGGACCCAACTTTCCACCAGCACGGGCTGAGAAATGGATCCCAGCCTTCGCTCGGATGACATCGGCGGGTGGGATGGTCCGGTAGCGAGATCGCGCAGATAAAAAAAGGCCCGCCGGAGCGGGCCTTTTGCGTTCTTGCGGGGCTTAGCTCAGGGCGCCGGTCTTCAGCAGCTGGGCGTCGCGATCGGTCAAGTAGGTGTCCTTGTTGTAGGCCACGGCCTTGTCGAGCTGATCGCGCGTGACGTTGATGAACAGGTACTTGTCGCCGTTGGCGTTGGCGGCGAAGCGGACGTTGTCGATGCTGACGGCGACCGGCTTGGTGCCGATGCCGAGGAAGCCGCCGAAGTCGATGATCACCGCTTCGACGGTCTTGCCGTCCTCGCTGAGGATCACGTCGCCGATGGCGCCCAGATGCTCGTCGGCCGGGCCGTAGGCGTTGGTGCCGATGAGTTCCTCGGCCGTCA
>NZ_JAQGJL010000112.1 GCF_028290645.1 Devosia sp.
GACGACAATGTCATGCTGTCGCTGCGCTATGATGAGGATTCGCCGGTCGAAAAGATCGAGCGGGTGATCTCGGCGCGGAGCGGCACGCCGGCGCTGGATTTCGTGATGCGCATCTTTGCGCGGCGGCCGGCGAAGATGTCGGTGGGCCTCCACCCGAACTTCCGGCTGCCGGAACAGCCGGGCCGGCTTGAGCTGAAGGCGGACTTCCAGTTCGGCCTGACGCATCCGGGCCAGACGGGATCGGGCCCGCAGGAATTCTCCAGCCTCTCGGCGGTGCCGAAGGATGGGGCAACGGTCGACATGGGGCATATCCCGCTGTCGCCGCGGACCGACAAGAACGTGCAGCTCTGCGGCATGCGCGGGCCGATGGTCGCTACCTGGCTCGACGAGGGCATGGGCATCGAACTCGACTGGGACCGGCGCCTCTTGCCCTCGCTGATGATCTGGCACACCGATGGCGGGATCGGTGGCGAGCCCTGGAAGAACCAGTTCCGCGCCGTCGGCCTCGAGCCGATCGCCTCGGCGTTCGACCTGCATACCGAGCTCTCGGCCGGGGTGAACCCGATCAATGCGCGGGGCGTGGCCACCGCGATCTCGATCGACCCGGCCCAGCCGCTGGAAATCCGGCACTCGATCAAGGCGTTCGCGGCTTAGTCCGACAAGGGGCCGGTGCGAGCCGCCCCCGCACAGGCCCCTCAATAGCCAAAGGCCCCGGATCATCCGGGGCCTTCTTTTTCCTGCGCCGATCTCAGCTCGCCAGCAGCGGCAGCGGATCGACCGGGGTAGCGCCCTTGCGTAACTCGAAGTGCAGCTGGGACTTCGAGACCGAGCCGGTCTTGCCGGCGGTGCCGATATTGTCGCCGCGGTTCACCACGGTGCCCTTGGCGACATTCATGTCCTTGAGGTGGGCGTAGGCCGAGACGTAGCCGTTGGGGTGGCGGATGAGGATCAGGTTGCCATACCCCTCGACGCCCGAGCCGGCATAGATCACCTGGCCGTTCTCGGCGGCGCGGACCGCGGCGCCCTCCGGCGCCTCGATATTGATGCCGGTACCCTTGGAGTTGGCGAAATCGGTGATGACGCGGCCCGAGATCGGCCAGCGGAACTTGTCGGCGCCGGACAGCACCGGCTCGGCCTTGGGCTGCTCCAACGGACGGGCTTCGGCCATGGTTTCGGCAGGCTTGGCTTCGAGCGGCTTCACCGTCGCCAGCGGCGTCCTCGGCTGCTGCTCGAGCGAAGCGACGGCGACGGGCTTTTCGGCAGGATCGGCTGCCGGAGCGCTGCCGCCCTTGGGGCCCATGGCGGCGAGCGCCGAGGCCTTGCCGGGGATGACGATCTTCTGGCCGACGAAGATCTTGTCGGGCGAGGAGAAGCCGTTGGCCTGGATGATCGCCTGCGCCGTGACATTGTAGCGGCGCGCGATGGTGTAGAGGCTTTCGCCGCTCTCGATCACGTGGACATAGGCGTCCGAGGGGATGGAGACGAGGGAACTGGATGCCGGTGCGGACGCCAGAGTGGGGGTCGCGGGAACCGGACTCAGGGGCTTGGCAGCGGGCATCATCTGATTGCTTCCGTTGGCTGATGAAGTGAGCACAGGCAGATCTTCCGTCGATACTGAGCCCAGCGGCTGGCCGCCCATATTGTTGGAGCCGATCACCGTGGCGCCGGGACCGTTGCCGCCAATATCTGCCGGAGGGATGAAGCGGTTTTCCGCCACAGCCACGGGAGCCGTCAGCGTCCTGGGCATCGGCTGGGAGGTGTTCATCGGCGCAGCGGCGTTGACCGATCCGGTCGTCGTCCTGTCGAAGCCGAGGCCACCCAGCGAACTGCACCCCGAGAGCGCCGTGGCGCCCGCGAAGAGGCCCACAATCGCGGCGGTTTTAAGCGTCTTACCGGTCACGCGGTTACTCATCAGTCCACTCTACGCAGGTACTCAATGGACGTGAGATTAGGCCGTTAAGGTAAAGAGTGATTTAAATGCCAAGCAATTTGCGTGAGATAGCGCGAATGGATTCAGGGGTTGGTAGGGTTAAGGGCGCGGCTACTGAATGGAGCGTCAGAACCCGTTCATCTACCGGGCAAACCCGCAGCGCCAATGTGGCAGCGCCCTGCCCTTTCGAGCCGCTCCAGCCACCCGCCCCGCCGCTCCGGCAGGCCGGCTCGCCAAAAACCCCCAAGGATACATCGGCCGCCCACGACTTATCCCCGCCGGCGCCGGGCGTGCGACAATGTTGGTCGATGAACCGAGGCGGAGGGCAAATATGGATCGCCCAGCATAGCAGCTACGAACTGAACGAACGACGACCAGTTCGTTCAATCACAGCCCGAGGGTCCCATCGAGGCGTTCTGCAAGCTCGTAATCCGTGTGCTGCAGCATCAGCGGCGTCACGGTGATGGCGTTGCCGTGCATGGCGAGCCGGAAATCGTGCTCGGGATCGAGGGGCGTCGGCGTCTCGGGGATCGCGATGAAGAATTTCCCGGCGTTGTCGCTGGCATAGTAGGCCATGGGCGAGCGGGCGAAGCGCTGGAACGGGACGACGCGGATGCCGCTGACATCCTCGGGGGCGCAGAACGGGATGTTGACGTTGAAATAGGCGTCGCGGGTCTTCACCTCGCGGACGAGCTGCGCCACGACGCGGGCAGCGAATTCGCGCGAGTTGGTCCAGTCGACCTCGTGACCGAGCTCGTAGTTGACGCCCTGGCTGATGCCGATGCCGAGCGCCCCGTGCAGCGCGCCCTCGCGAGCCCCACCGACCGTGCCCGAGCAGTTGAGGATGTCGCCGAGGTTCTGGCCGTTGTTGATGCCGGAGAGGACGAGATCGGGCTTCCTGTCCTTGCAGACATGGGTCATCCCGGCGACGACGCAGTCCGCCGGGGAGCCGCCGACCACCGAGAAAACCCGGTCCTCGAGCCGCTCGAGGCCGAGCTCGCGGCCGAAGGTGAAGCGGTGCGCGGCGCCCGACTGGTTGCCGTCCGGAGCGACCACCCACACGTCATCGCTCAGCGTCGCGGCAATCTCGCGCATCACGGCAATGCCCGGCGCATCGACGCCATCGTCGTTGGTGATGAGAATTCTCACGAGCGGGCGCCGATCGACTTCAGGCCCTTCATGTAGGGCTGCAGCACCTCGGGGATGGCGATGGAGCCATCCTCCTGCTGGTAGTTCTCCATCACGGCAATCAGCGCCCGGCCCACGGCGACACCCGAGCCGTTGAGCGTATGCACATGCCGAATCTTGCCGTCCTTGCCTTTGACGCGCGCATCCATGCGGCGGGCCTGGAAATCGCCGCAGACCGAGACCGAGGAGATTTCGCGGTACGTGTCCTGCCCCGGCAGCCAGGCCTCGATGTCGTAGGTCTTCTGGGCGCCAAATCCCATGTCGCCGGTGGACAGCGTCATGACGCGGTAGTGAATGCCGAGCTGCTTCAGCACATCCTCGGCGTCGCTCAGCATCTTCTCGTGCTCGTCGCCCGAGGTTTCCGGCGTGGTGATCGCCACCATCTCGACCTTGTTGAACTGATGCTGGCGCAGCATGCCGCGGGTGTCACGCCCGGCCGAGCCGGCTTCGGAGCGGAAGCATGGGGTGAGCGCGGTGTAGCGGAGCGGGAGTTCGTCCTCGGAGAGGATGGACTCGCGGACGAGGTTGGTGAGGGGGACTTCGGCGGTGGGGATGAGCCACAACCCCTTTGGCAGGTTCTCTAGCCTCTCAAAAAGAGCAACGCCCTTCGTCCTTGCCTGGTCCATTTGCTGGAAGTCGAACCGCCTAGTTTCCTTCAACTCATGAAGCAGTTCGCGCAAGCCGCCGCCCTGCTCTGTGCCGTCGCTCGTAGACTCCAACCCCTCTAGGCGCTCCAGTAGCTCGCGAGTATCCTCGTCTCGGTCGACAATTTCCTTGAAGAGGTCTTGCATCTCCTGCAGTTCCAGCTCGGTGCTGGTCGTTGCAACAAACAAGTCCTCTTTGAACTTCGGCAGTTGGTTCGTCCCGTACAGCGCGTCGTCCTTCACCAGCAGCGGCGGTTGCACCTCGGTGTAGCCGTGCTGGTCCACATGCAGGTCGAGCATGAACTGACCGATCGCTCGCTCGAGGCGCGCGAGGTGGCCCTTCAGCACCACGAACCGGCTGCCGCTGATCTTTGCCGCAACCTCGAAGTCCATCTGCCCAAGCGCTTCGCCGGTTTCAAAATGCTCCCTCGGCTTGAAGGTGAAAGTCGGCTTCTGCGGCCGCGCCTTGGCAGCGGTGGCGGGCGACCCGTTGGGGCCGAAATACTCGACATTGTCGGCTTCGTCGGCGCCGCGGGGAACCTCCTCGAGCGGGATGTTGGGGATGACGAGGAGCGCGTTGCGGAGCTTTTCCTCGGCCTCCTTGCGCGTGGCTTCGCCGGCCTGGATGGCGTCCTTGAGCGCGGCGACTTCGGCCATCAGCTCGTTGGCCCTGGCTTCGTCCTTCTGGGCCTTGGCCTGCCCGATCTGCTTCGACAGCGCGTTCCGCAGGGCCTGAGCCTCCTCGACGGCGAGGATCGCGGCGCGGCGGGAATCGTCCATGGCGATCAGCTCGGAGGCCTTGAACGGCACGTTCTTGCGCGCGCTGAGCGCAGCGTCGAACGCGGCGGGATTGGCTTTGATCCAGTTGATATCGAGCATGGGAGACCTGCGGCGGGAGAAGCGCTCTGCTTTACCGGATTGCAGGGTGGTTGCAAGGGCCCGCAACCGACGACCAAAACTCTACCTGGGCGGGAGTATGCCCTACTCCGTCTTCTCCACGTCGGTGCTTTCCGCGCCTTCGGCGGCGAGCGCGGCGGCCCGGCGCTTTTCGACCATGCGGACGGAGAGGATGGAGATTTCGTAGAGCAGGTACATCGGCAGCGCGAGGCCGATCTGGGAGATCGGATCGGGCGGCGTGATGAAGGCGGCAAAGACGAGGATGGCAACGATGGCGTAGCGCCGGCCGTGCTTCAGCGTCTTGGACGATACCAGGTCGATCTGCGCCAGCAGCGTCAGCACCACCGGCAGCTGGAAGCAGATGCCGAAGGCGAGGATCAGCGTCATGGCGAGGCCGAGATATTCCGAGACCTTCACCAGCATGGTGATCTCGGGTGTCTCCATGGCGTGGAAGAACCGCATGGCGAGCGGCAGCACCGCGAAATAGACCATGGCCGCGCCAAGCACGAAGAATACCGGCGTCGCGATCAGGTAGGGGATGAACGCGCGGCGTTCCTTCTTGTAGAGGCCGGGCGCGATGAAGCCGTAGACCTCGGTGGCGAGGTACGGGAAGCCGAGGAACAGCGCGCCGAAGAAGGCGAGGCTGAGCTGGGTGAAGAAGAATTCCTGCGGGGCGGTGTAGATGAGCTCCACCGGGTTCGGCGCCACCGCTTCGCGATAGGGCTGCACCAGGACGTTGAAGATGGTGCCGGCGAAGAAGAAGCAGACGATCAGCAGCCCGAAGATCACCAGCAGCGAGCGGATCATACGCTTGCGCAGTTCGATCAGATGGTCGAGCAGCGGGGCTTCGCTGCCGGCGAGCTCGTCCTCATCGGTCTTGGGCGCGCCCTTGGGCGCTTCGAGTTTGCTCTGTTCGGCCATGGTCACGCCTTCTTGGCGGCAGCGGCCGGCTTCTTGGCGGCGGGCTTGGCCTTTGCCGGGGCCTCAGGCTTGGCGGCGACGCTCTCGGCCTTGGCGACGGGCTTGGCCGCCTTGACGGTCGGCTTCCTCGCCGGCGTGGCCTTGGCGGGGGCGATGGCCTCGACGGGCGCGGGAGAGTCGATCGGCTTCTTCGCCCTCGGCGCGGCTTTCTTTGCCGGCGCAATATCAGAGGTGGCGACCGTGCTCTCGGCTGGTGCCTTGATCTTCGCGGGCGGGGCAGCCTTGACCGGCGCCTTCACCGGCTCGGCCGGCGTCATGACCGGGGCGGCAGCCGCGGGCGCAATGCCGGCCGCGACCTTGATCTCGTCGACGACGCTTTCGACCTTGGGATCGGCGGGCTTGATGACGCCCGAGGGCTGCACCTGGCCGGTCGCGGTGGTGGTGTTGAATTCCTTGCGGATCGCGTCGGCCGTGGCCTTGAGCGGCGCGGTGACGGAATTGCGCAGGTTAGTGATCTCGTTGAGCCCGGTGGTCTTGTTCAGCTCACGCTGAAAATCCGAGCCCATCCGGCGGATCGTGCCGGCGAACTGGCCGATGCGGTGCATCAGGGCAGGTAGTTCCTTGGGACCAATGACGATCAGGGCAACGACCCCGATCACAAGCATTTCGGTCCAGCCGACGCCGAGCATATGGATGGCTCCTGGGAGCGGCCGTCAGACGATCAAGCGTCCTTGGCCTTTTCAGTCTCGCGGACCGGCTCGACGGTGGTCGAGGCATCGATCTGCGCGGCGGGCTTCTGCTCTTCGTCGCGCATGCCCTTCTGGAAGGACTTGATGCCGGAGGCGACCTCGCCCATGAGCCCCGCGATCTTGCCGCGACCGAACAGCAGGATCACGACGATCGCTACGACAATGATGCCCCAAATACCTGGCGCGTGCATGGATGGTCTCCGAGAAATACCGAACGCTTGCTCTTAGCGCAGAGAAATAGGTTCAATCCTTGGCGAACACAAGGACGTGCTCCGGATTGAGCGCAAGGAAAACGTCGCAGCCGACTGCGACAGGCCGATCGGCGCGGCGCGGGCGCCCGTCCTCGACCTCGATGGCGTTCACTGGATGCCGTCGCTCTCGCCCCGGTCGTCGGGCTCCAGCGGGTCCTCGTCGTCGCGCAGCGGGCCGTCGAACGGGAGCGGGACCTGGAAGGCAGGCGGCAGGCGGCTCGAGAGCAGGCCCGAGCCCTTCAGTTCCTCGAGGCCCGGCAGATCGGCGAGGCTTTCGAGGCCGAAATGATCGAGGAAGGCTTCGGTGGTGCCGTAAGTGACCGGGCGGCCGGGGGTGCGGCGACGGCCGCGCATACGCACCCAGCCGGTCTGCATCAGCACATCGAAGGTGCCGCCGCCGCTGGCGACGCCGCGGACTTCCTCGACTTCGGCGCGAGTGGCGGGCTGGTGATAGGCGATGATGGCGAGGGTTTCGAGCGCGGCGCGGGAGAGCTGACGGCTTTCGGTCTCCTCGCGGCGGAGCAGGAACGACAGATCGTCGGCGGTGCGGAAGGCCCATTTGCCGCCCCGCCGGACGAGGCTGACGCCGTGGCCGGTGTAGCGCTGGGCGAGGCGCTCGAGCAACATGGGCACATCCGCGCCTTCGCCGAGATAGGGGGCGATGTCGGCGGGCGAGAGCGGCTCGGCGGAGGCGAAGAGGATCGCCTCGAGGATGCGGAGGTTGCGCTCCGCGATCTCGCCGTGCTCGTCGTATTCCGTCTCTGTCGCGGGCACGTCGTTCATTCGAGCTTCTTTCGGTCACCCGGCCGGCGGCGCATGAACAGCGGGCCGAAGGTCAGGGTCTGGCGCAGTTCTATTTGGCCCTGGCGGGCCAGTTCAAGGCTGGAGGCGAAGCTCGAGGCGGTGGCGGTCTTCCGCTGCCCGGGGTCGCTCAGGTAGCGGTCGAGATAGGCGTCGAGCGGCACCCAGTCCATGCTTTCGCCGATCAGCCGCGTCAGGATCTCGCGCGCCTCCTGCAGCGACCAGACGTTGCGCTCGAACAGGTGGTAGTCCTGCGGCACGTTGCGTTCGCGGCCGGTGGCGTAGGCCTTGAGCAGGTCGTAGAGCGAGGCCTCCCAGAGATTGCGGCGCTCGATGAGCACCGGCTCGGGCTGGCCGCGGGCGTGGACGTCGCGGCCGAGGCGCGGACGGTTGACCAGCTGCATCGCGGCCTTGCGCATCGCTTCGAGCCGCTTCAGGCGAAACTGCAGCAGTGCCGCCATCATCTCGCCCGAGGGTTCGTCGTCGCTCGGTGCCGCCGGCACCATCAGGCGGCTCTTGAGGTAGGCGAGCCAGGCCGCCATGACGAGGTAGTCGGCGGCGATCTCGATGCGCTTCTCGCGCA
>NZ_JAQGJL010000103.1 GCF_028290645.1 Devosia sp.
GTCATTTGGGCGCGCCCATATCGTTCCTCGCTCTGCTCGGACCGGGCATCGCTAGCGATGCCGACCCCTCATCCGCCCTTCGGGCACCTTCTCCCGCAAGGGGAGAAGGCAGCGGGGGCAATCGTGAGGGCAGGCGGGCGGCGAGTTTCGTCAAATGCGTCTCCGAGAAGCCACCGGCTCCTCTGTTCTGCCTTCTCCCCTTGCGGGAGAAGGTGCCCGAAGGGCGGATGAGGGGTCCGCGGCGCGGTAGCGTCGCGCGACCTGAGCGGAGCGAAGGGCGGACTCCCGCCCTCCGATGGGACTATTCCTTCGTCACGCCGCCATAGCGGTCGTCCGAGAACGTGATGCCCAGCACCACACCCTTGACGTTCGCGCGCATGGCGACCTTGCGGCTGTCCTGGAACATGTAGACGAAGGGCGAGCTGTCGGTGTGGGCGCGCTGGATTTCGTCGTACATCTGCTTGCGCTTCTCGGTGTCCTGTTCCTGCACGGCGGCGAGGACCTGGTCGGAGAGCGGGCCGGAGTTCCAGCCGAAGCGGTCGGCGAGGTTGCCGTGGGCGCCGTCGGGATCGGTCGGGTCGTTCACGGTGAACGCCTTGGCGTTGGAGTGCGGATCGGGATAGTCCGGGCCCCAGAGGCCGAACCAGATGTCGAGGTCGTGCGAGCGGTAGCGTTCCAGCCACTGGCCGCCGTCCACCACCTGCAGGTCGAGCTCGATGCCGGCCTGCGCCATGGTCGCCTGCACGGCCTGAGCGTATTCGGTATAGGGCGGGACGTTCCAGACCACGGTCGCGAGCTTGATCGGGGTCGCAACGCCGGACTCGGCGATCAGCGCCTTGGCCTTCTCCACGTCGAGCTTGTAGGGGGTGTAGCCGATGCCGCCGCCCAGGAACCCGTCGGGGATCATGGTCTGGTGCACCTTCACGGTGCCGCGGCCGATCGAGTCGGCGATGCCCTGGTAGTCGACGAGGTACTTCATCGCCTCGACCACCTTCGGGTTGCTCAGCGCCGGATTACGGACGTTGAGGCCGAAATAGTAGATCGTCGATGAGATGCCTTCCTTGACCGAAACGTCGGGATTGGCCGACACGGCGCCGATATCGTCGGGCCCTAGCTTGTTGGCAATGTCGATGTCGCCCTTTTCGAGCGCCAGGCGCTGCGTGGCCGATTCCGGCATGTGCTGGATGAAGATGCGCTCGACGCCCGGAGGAGTGCCCCAGTAATTGTCGTTGCGGCTGATCAGGATCGAGACCTTGGGGTCCCACTTGGTGAGGACGTAGGGGCCCGAGCCGGCCGAGTTGTCGGATTTCAGCCAGGCGTTGCCATAGTCGTTGCTGCCGTCTTCGCGCTTGCCCTCGTGCTGCTTGACGAGGGCGGAGTCGACGATGCCGCCGGTGAAGGAGCTCAGCACGTAGAGCACGAAGCTCTGCGCGTATTTCTGGTCGACCTGCAGCACCAGGGTGCTGTCGTCGGTCGCCTTGATGCGCTCGGCAACGTTGTCCTTGTTGAGCCCGAACTGGGTCAGGATGAACGAGATGCGGCTATCGAGCAGGATGACGCGCTGCAGCGAATACTCGGCGTCCTTGGCGGTCACCGGGTGGCCCGAGGCGAACTTGGCCTGGGGGTTCATCTTGAAGGTGAAGGTCTTGCCGTCTTCCGACACCGACCAGCTCTCGGCGAGGACGCCGATGATCTTGGTGGGATCGGCCGGGTCGAACGTCACCAGCGGCTGATAGATCTGCTGGCTCATCAACACGCCGCCGACTTCCGACACTTCCGCCGGATCGAGCGTGATGATGTCGTCGATCGCATCGGCGATGACGAGGGTATTCTTAGGTGTTTCGGCGATCGCTCCGGACGCGGTCATCACCGCGCCGACGGCGACCGCCATAAGCGTCTTGAACAAACGCATTACAGTCTCCCTGGTTGAGTTCGTCAGTCTCCGGCGAGAGCCCCGCCGGTATTCGTCATCTCTCGCTGATCCCCTTGAAGGTGAAGATCAGCGCAGCGATGGGCAGAAGCGTGTCAACGGTGGCGAGGACGGCCGGCGTGAAGATGCCGGCATCGCCGAGCAGCGCCACGACGCCGCGGGTCTCGCCGCCGATCACGATGGGAAAGCACGAGCAGGCGCCGTAGCCCATGGCGACGAGGCCGGCGGTTTCCGGAATGAACGCCGCCATGGCCGCGACGCTGTCGCCGATCACCGGCCGCATCTCGCCGAGGATGCGCCGGTTCCACGGGCTGTCGTCGACCGGATCGACATTGCCGACCGGGAAATCCACCGGGTTCGAGGTGCCGATGCGGTGCGTGACGCTCCTGTCGGGCGCGGTGGCGATGAACGTGGCGGTGCGGACGCCGGGGATTGCGGTGAACAGTTCCGACAGCACGGCGAAGAGTTGCACGGGGCCGGTCGCGAGCGCAGCGCTCAGCTTGCCGGCGATGGCGGGATCGATCGGGCTCATTGGGGGAACAGCTGCATGGTGCCGACCCAGAGCTCGAGCGCCGTGCCGGGGCCGATATTGGTGCCGCGATGCGGCTTGCGGCTGTCGAAATGCAGCGTGTCGCCGGGGCCCAGCCGGTATTCGATGCCGTCGACCTCGTACAGCATTTCGCCCGCGACGAGATAGACGAAGTCCTCGCCCTCGTGGCTCATCATCTCCGAGGCGTGGCCGGGCGGCACGTGCGAGAGGCAGGCGTTGAGCGTCGCCTCGGGGAAGCCGCGCTCTAGGAACTCGTAATAGCGCGAGGTGCCGCCGACCTTGTAGGTCTGGCGCTGGCCGGAATGGCTGACGACGCTGTGCCGGCGCGCGGGGGAGGCGGAGACGAATTGGTCGACGGTGGTCTCCAGCGCCTTCGCCACATTGTAGAGCGAGGTCAGCGAGGGGCTCGAGATGCCGCGCTCGATCTGCGAGATGAAGCCGACGGTGAGCGAGGCCTCCTCGGCCACCTGCTGCTGGGTCTTGCCCAGTTCCTTCCGACGGTCGCGCAGCCGCTGCCCGAGGCTCGGGTCGATCGGTGTCGCCGGTTCGGCCGGCTCGGAACGCTTCTCGAATTTCAGAACTGGCACGGACGCCCTCGCGATTTTAGTGAAACTAAAGAAGCGCGCGCCCGAGTCAATCCCGGGTAGGGCGGGAATCAGCCCTGGCTGAGTTCCCAATCGATGGTGCGGCGCAGGGCCTGCTCCTCGGGGACGATTTCGCTGTACCCCAGCTCGGCCCGGATACGGGCGGAATCGAGGGTCAGCGGATAGCTGAGATCGCTCGATTCGGCGCGGTCGGCGAGGACGCCGTTAGCCTCGGCGTCGACGAGGACGATGTCCCTGTCGTGACCCATCAGCGTCAGGATGGTGCGGGCCCAGTCGGCCTGCGTGCGGACGTTCCGCTGCGCCACGTTGTAGGTCCGCCCGGCGGCCTCGGGCAGGGTGGCGGCCAGCGCCAGCGCTTCGGCCACGTCGTCGATATAGGCGTAGGAATTGAGCCAGGCGGCGCCGCGCTTGTCGAGCCTGAACGGCTCGCCCTTCTTCGCGCCCTTGATGGCCCAGCCGAAGCGGTGCTGCTTGTCCTCGGGCCCGAAGATCATCGGCAGCCGCATCACCGTCGCCTCGGGCGCGCCATGGGCGAGGGCGAACTCCTCGATCGGGATCTTGTCGTAGTCCTCGAACAGCTCGTCCTCGACGCCCTTGGGACGGCGGTCATTGCCGCGATAGGGGTAGCGCAGGGTGCGCAGTGGGGAGTCTTCGGTGGCGGGTTCCGGGCGGACCGCCGGGCTCTCCTTCTTCAACAGGCCCCCGTAGTTGGAATAGACGTCGGTGGAACTCACCAGCACATAGCGTGCGCCGGCGGAGGCGGCGGCCTCGATCACCGGCTGGGTATTGCGCAGGGTGAGGGCGAAGATGTCGATCACCGCGCTGACGCCGTTGGCCTTGAGGAGCTCGGCGAGCTTGCTGCCGTCCATCCGGTCGGCTTTCTCGAACCGCACCCCCTCGTGCAGCGCCACCGGGCTCTTGCCGCGCGCAACCGCCAGCACGTCATGCCCGCGCTCCTTGAGGCGCCTGGCCGTTGCCGTGCCGAGGAACCCCGTCCCGCCGATGATTGCAATGGTCATGCCGCCGACTCCTTTTACCGAAAGAGCGGAAGACTGTTCGAGCGGGGAGGGCGGCGCAACCCCTCAATGTCCCCGCCGGACATCCTGCCTCAGGCTAGTTGAGCAACCGGCCATGGTGGCGCAGCACCAGCCCGACCGCGCCCATGCAGGCGCCGTTGTCGGAAAAGCGGCTGGGGCTGAGGATGGTGCGCGCCGTGTCGGGCACGTCGCCGTGCTTGACCAGCGTGTGGCGCTCGAAGCTTTCGGCCAGCGGCCGCATCAGCATGTCGCCCGCCGCGACCAGCCGCCCGCTGACCACCACCAGCGTGGGGTTGAACACCGAGCCGATCAGCCCGAGCCCGTGCCCGCCGGCCTCGCCCGCCCGCTCGATCAAGGCCCGGCAGGTGGCGTCGCCGCCGAGCGCCAGTTCGACCACGTCGGCGAGGCGCATGGACCGGCCGAAATGCCGCTCGGACTCGGCCAGGGGCTCGCGGAAACTGGCATAGACATCTAGGCAGCCGCGGTTGCCGCAGCGGCAGGGCGGGCCGTTGGGATCGAGCACCACGTGCCCGAACTCGCCGGCGCCGCCGGCAATGCCGCGCAGCACCCGGCCACCCGAGACGATGGCGCCGCCGACCCCGAGGTCGAGCGTATAGACGATGAAATCGTCATGGCCCTGCGCCGCGCCCCAGGTCATCTCGGCGATGGCGGCGCAGTTGCTCTCGTTGTCGCAGAAGATCGGCACGCCATCGAAGATCGGGCCGAACAGCTCGCGCATGTCGGCGCCGGCCCAGGTCGGCATGCCGCCGGCGCGCAGCATCTTGCCGGTGACCGGATTGACCGGGCCGCCCACCGCGATGCCCACCCCGAGCAGGCCCTCGCGGCCCTGCCACTGGCCCTGGTAGGCGTCGGCGATGAGCTTCCTCACATATTCGATCGCCGTATCGGGGGAGTAGTCCGGCGCGAGGTAGGCCGAGCGGTCGGAAAGCACGGTGTGCGAAACGTCCGCGAGGATCACCTGGATTTCGGTCTGCCCGATGAGAATGCCGATGCAGGTGCCGGCCTTGGGGTTGAGCGTCAGGGCCGTAGCCGGCCGCCCGACGCCGCCGGCGGATTCGCTGCCGGCCTCGACCACCATGTCGGAGCGGCGCAGTTCCGTGAGCACCGTCGATACCGTCGACTTGGCCAATCCGGTAAGCCGCGCGATCTGCGTCGCGCTCAGGGCGCCGCGCGCGCTGAGGGTGCGCACGATCCGCCCGGTTGGCGTGGCTAAAGCCCCGTCAGTCAGTAGAGATTTGAGTTCGATCTTGTTCACATGGGCGCTCCCCAAGCGCGTTGACAAGCCGAATAAGTTCACCCTAGAACTAATGCGACGGTGCGCAGGAGGATGTGCACCGGCAAGAGAAAAGCGCAAGTGGCCACAGGGACCGACCATAGAGTCGGGTGGGTAGCGAGCGCATGGGAGAGAGACAGACATGAACTTCAGGACAAAGGTCGCGGCTTCCGCGGCCACGCTGCTGACTGCTGCGCTGCTTTCGGGCACCGCAATGGCCGCACCCAAGGTGCTGATGCTGCATCAGTGGGCCGCGGGCAATGATGCCGCCTCCATCGCCAAGCTCGGTGAAATGTTCACGGCTGCCGGCGGCACCTGGGAGCAGACCGCCATTG
>NZ_JAQGJL010000109.1 GCF_028290645.1 Devosia sp.
CAGATGTCTTCAATCCGGTTTTCTATCGGGGTGCCCGTCATGCCGAGAACGAAGTCGGCGTTCATCACTTTGGCAGCGTGAGTGTTGATGGTGTCGGGCGCCTTGATCTTCTGCATTTCGTCGAAGATCGCGACCGAATAGGCAACTCGGGCAAATGCCCGGTGGAAATTCGCCAGCGTTTCGTAGGTGGTAAGAATCCAGTCGGAGTCGCGTAGTCTTGAGACATCCAGTGCGTCCTCGGGCGAGGCGGGACCTCTCGCCTTCAGTCGGTTGAGACCGGATCCGAAAACTTCGACACATTCGCCCAGACTATCGGGGACCAGGTGCGTCTCGGCCTCCTTCTGCCAGTTGCGGAGCAGGGCAGTGGGTGCAACAATCAGGATAGGGCCGTGGAAGCGCTTGGCTTCAGCGCCCGCCGCGTGGCGATTGCTGCGGAACCACGCGAGGAATGCCAATGCCTGCATTGTCTTGCCCAGTCCCATGTCGTCGGCCAGCAACGCCCCGGGCAGACCGGAGGTCCAGGCATCGACGAGCCAACCGAAGCCAGTCGTCTGGTGCGGCTTCGGCACGGTCCGCACCGCATCCGAGGGCCAGAGTTTTTGGGCAAACAGCGGCCGGGGCGTAACGCCGGCGGCAAAGCCCGTCTCCTCGATGTTGTCGTTCATCAAGAGGACGTTTCGGTCCTCGGAAAGTTTTGCCTCCTCGGCGCTTCGGTCAAAATGCGGCGGTGCGGCCTCCATGTCCCGCAGTCTGGCCAGCGCCGCGTCCACGTCGTCCTTGGAGAATGTCTCGCCGCGATAGCGGATGTCCTCGCGACCCTCACTGGCCGCAGAATCTGCTGCGGCAGCAAGCTCTTCGACACCCTTGGCGTCGACCTCCAGGTCCTTCGATCCAACGCGCAGCACGAAGCGTTCCGGCAACCACCCCTGGCCCTTGCGCATCAGCCAATCGAGCTTTGGCTTCTCCCATATTCCTAGTCCGACAACACGTTCCGAGTATTGGCGGGTCTCGACAAAGATGGTGCCGATTGCCTCCCCGGCATCCGGTAACGCCTCGGCTATGTAGGTGCGTGGATTTCGCAAGAACGCGCGACGCTCGCTATCGGGCGCCCGACGCAGCCGTTTGACGACGTTGAGGGCGGATTGCAACTCAGGTTCGATCACGAGGTAGGTGTTACGGGCAACCACGTAAGATGGCCGCGTACCCAGCCCATCGGCATTGAACTGCTTCAGGAATTCGGCGTGCTGGTGGGGCGCAAGCAGGGCATGCTCCTCGTTGTCCTTGAGGTTCAACTCCATGCCATCACCGCCGCTGCCCTCTGGAGCGATGGTCTCGTCTTCAAGGCTGGCGCGCATAGCGGATACCATCAGCACTGGATCGAAAATCGGCGCGCCAACCGCCTGCTTGATGTCCAGCGCGAACGCCCCGGCCTGGTAAATTCGCAGGTTCTGCAGGATCTTGTCTGCCTTCACCGCCGTTCCCGTGAGCGGCTCGAGGCGCTGCTGGACCGCGAGCCAACTCGGAAGCCGTTGCTCGGGAGGCTGCCCCAGTGTGGCGTTGTAGGCGTCGATTGCCTCGAGGAGATGATACACGGGTGTTGCGAGCCGGCCAGTTTCCTGGCCAAAACCGACGAACATTCCCGTTCGCTTCGGCGTCAATCGACGGAAATTCGTATCGTACCAGCTCGCCGTGATTGCACCGTCTGAAGTTTCGACCCTACCATTGAGAGACAGGCTCAGCGATAGCGGCGCTATGGCAGGCGTCTGCAGCAGGGTGGCGATGCTTGCTGGTACCGACAGCAGCGCATCGGTCGTCACGGTGACTTCAGTGCCCTGGATCGACGCCCCCCCGCTATCGATCAGGCGCTTAAGATAGCGCACAGCCGGCGCCAAAGACTCGGGCGCTGTATGCCACATGTCGACGGGTACCGGCCTTGGCCCTAACATTCGCTTCTCTATGAGAGCGATCGTGCCGCCCTGCGCGGATGGCGAGAACACGAAAGCAGTGGTCATTGACGCAATCGGTAAACCGCCTCCGGTATCCGGATGCCGATCAGTTGCTGCAGGCGATCGGCGATCTTGTGCTGCCAACTCAGCCCTTCCGATCCCCCATGTCCCCAAGTCAGCTCATCGGCCGTCTCATGGTGACCTTGCCCGGTAAAAATCTGGACGTCATTGGAGCCGTAGTGAGGATCAAACATTCTTGGCGCGCCGGGTTGATCGGCCGATGACCAGACGTGGCATTTTCCGTTGTCGTTCCAGTCGGCAATGAGGCAGTCGGCGACCTTCATCAAGAGCACCGCGTGGGTCGGTTTTACGTACTTGCCGGACTGGCTGAGCTCAGCGAAGCTGACATTACGTCCAAAAGTCGCCCGTACCCGGTTGGTCCCCACCCGTCCAAAGGCAACCCAAACCTGAACATCCAGGCCCTTTGAGCGATAGTGCTCGTAGACGCCTTCCCAAAAGGCCCGCCTGTACTTCCACATGTGTTCGACCGCGATCTCGTCGACGATATCGAGAAACTGCCGTAGCGATTGCTCGGTCAGCCACCCGGCAACGATTGCCCTCAGCACCGGCGGGACCAGCATCCATTTGCCAGGCCGAAGGCGTGGGTCGCCGAGAAGTTTGAGGATGAGGTCCAGGAACCGGTCCCGGATGGGATTGTCGGGGCTCACCCGCTCGAATGGCCGCAACAGCGCTTCCGCGATATCGGGAAGCTGCTCTCCGAACAGGGGATTGCCGCCCTCACTCAGCGCGTAGCGCTGAATTTTGCCTAGTCGCTTCATGTGGTCCGGCTCGCTCCCTCGTGCGAGGGCAGAGAGTAAGGCCGCGGTGACGGCGCGGGCATAGCCGCCCTGTGCGCCCATCGCCTGCAGACCTCGATCGCGAAGGATTTCGGTCGCGGACCGGTCCTCGTTGATCACGGCGGCGGCCAGCCGCTTTGGGCCGGTCTCGGGATCGAAGAGGCCGAACTCTTCCTGCAACTGTCCCCAATGCCCACCCCATTTCTTCGAGAGCTGGATGAGGCAATGTGCCGTCGCGTCAAGTCCCGGCAACTCTGCACGAAAGCTGTCGACGTAGGCCGACGCCAGCGACCGGAACGGACTTGCCCTCTCGGCTCTGGCGATGGCTTCGAGAAGCGGCAGGAGTAGATCGGCTTCAGCTGCGAGTTGTGTTTCCTGGGTCCACAGACACCATGGCGCCTGGCGAACCTGCCGCCTCGAGAGCGACTTGCCCGCTCGAATTGCGCCGGCAATCTCTGCCGCAACTTGCCGGGGATCCCTCGGCCGGTAGCTCCCCTCCATTGCCGGCATTTCTGCGAGCTTCGCTCCAAGTCTCTGCAGTGCCAGCATCTCGGGAAGCCGAGGAGCGATAGCTCCCGTTTGGCGAACAATACCAATGCAGGCGTCGCGCAGATTATTGGACATTTGCGGCACCATTCGGCGCGTCATCTCGCGCCCTTTTCACCGCCTCGGTCAGGTCGTTGAGTTCGAGCGCCATCGTCTCCGTCAGCGCCTGCACCTCGTTCAGGTTGTCTTGATTGTCGATCTTCATCACGAAGCGCAGGTCGATCCGGCGTTGTGCGTCGTAGTCGTCGTCCGAGATGCTCGGAATTGGACGCGTCTCGCCGTACCCGGAAACGGAAATCACCCTTTGGCCGGTGACGTTTGTAAGGCTTTCCAGCGCCGGTTCGGCGCTGATCAGGCTGATATAAGTGTTGACGGCGCGAGCTGTGGACAATCGCCAATTGTCGAGCTCCGGCCCCTGCTTGTCGGTATGGCCTTCAAGAAAAAGCGTCTCCACCGTAACAGCACTGCCCCTGCTTTCGCGGGTATAGCTAGGCAGGATTTCAGCGAGTACCGAGGCGACAATAGCGACATTGCCTCTCGCCATTGCTGAGAGATTTGGGTCATCCAGCGCGAAGCGCACCGCTTTGTCTCGGAGCCTGAGGATATCGCTTCCAGTACTGATTTCCACCTCGAGACCTTTTTGCGCCAGCGCTGCTTTAATCTCCTCCAACATTTCGCGCCTCACGTCGTTGGCCTTCCTGATCGCCTCGACGCTGTCACGGACTTGCTGCTGGAGCTGAGTCAGGTTCTCCGTCGCCTGCTCAGCCTGACGTTCGACGGCTTCGAGCCGCTTGATGCGCTCTTCCGAGGTATCCGTCTGCTGGCGGAAATTCAGCGCGAAGACCATGAGTAAGATGATGAAGATGAACAGGACGCCGACCATCATGTCGGTCATCGAGATGAAATAGTTTTCGTCTTCTTCGCCGTGGATCGTCGTCGCCGGTCCCTGCGTCCCCTCGTCAATCACTCAGCGGCCTCGCGCGAAAGGCCCTTGGTAAGTTCTTCGACACTGGTCGCGAGGTCAGTGGTGTTTTCGCTTATCTGTTCGATTGAGGTTTGCAGGCGCGTCATCACGTTTGCGAGCTCGCTGTCCATTCTGCGGGCAAATTCGGTGAGGCGCTCCGATTGCCCGTCGGTGGCTTCCGCCAGCTTGCCGACAGCGTTTGCCAAGGCTTCGTCGATCTTATCGAATTGCTCCTTGTATCCAGCCCACATGTCACCCAGCCGGACAATCTGCTCGGTAAGCGCGTTCGACAAGCTAGTTGCAGCACTGTTGGCTGTCTCGAGTCCCGCCGCGCTGCGCGTAATCGCCTGGCTCATTTCGGATGAAGCTTGAGCTACGCGCTCGCCGGACTGCACAAGCGGCGCCGCTGCTGCCCGTACATCCTGGGCTGTGCGCGCGAATGCGTCGGCGACACTGCGAGTCTGGCTGGTGGCGTCGCCGATGGCGCTTGCCTGATGGGAAAGTGCCAATTCCCCAGAACTCATCGCTTTCTGGAAGCGGTCGATCTCATCGGCGATGCGTTGCATCGCGCCGCGCAGGCCGTCGTCGAGTGCTTTCGATACCTCCGCCGACGCCGTGGAGATATTAGACACGGCACTGGCCTGAGCGCCCAGCACATGCTCGCGGACCTCGGTGATATTGCTGATCGAACTCGCCTGGAAGCCCTCGAGCCCGGACATCAGGGCACCCAGCTGCTCCTCAAGCCGAACCATCACTCGGCCCATCGCTTCTTCCACCTTGGATGATGCCCCGGAAGCAGCGTTGCCCAGGTCAGCATCGAGCCTGCTGTTCGCCTTCTCGAACGTCTCTCTGAGCGCCGAAACCACCTCCTCGAGCCCGGCTCGGTTCTGCTCAGCGCTCCCCTCGAGGCTGCGGCCGGCATCGCGCACAAGCTTGTTGAGATTTTCGGCCGCCTCTGACATGCGCCGAGCGAAATCCTCGCCAGTGCCCTCCAACCCGCGCTTGGTTTCGCTCAACGTCAATTGCATCTGCTTCAGTGTCTCGCCGAGTTCGCGAAGTTCCGTGCCCGCGCTGCCCTGCACCGATGTCGAGAACTCCTTGAGTAAGTCGCTGACCCCCGACTGACTGGTTGCCTTGAGCTGTTCGATCGCCGAACCGATGCCGGTGGTTACAGGCGACAGCGCCCGTTCCATCGCAGCGCCGATTAGCGGCGCCACGACATCGGCCAGCTTGGTGAAATAGCGATCGCTATTGATCTCCTTGAGCTGATCGCGCTGCTCTTTCCCCACCGCGTTCATCTCTGCCGTGATGGATTGCGGCGCGGTGTAGCGGAGCTGGTGTTCCACCGCCTCTGAGAACCGCGTGAATGCTCCTTCTATCCAAACGACGATAAGCTTTGCCACAATCGCGAAGATGATGGAGACGCCCAGACCGGCGATTGACGTCGTGAACTTGAACGATGCGATTTCAAGCAGGTGCGCCATGGCTTTCTGCATGGCCTCCACATTGCCGCTGTTCACGGCCGGTCCTGCCGTGCCCAGAGCCAGCACGATACCGATGAACGTGAGAAGCAATCCCACGCCCACAAAATAACCAGAGATGCTGCCCAGCATCTTTAGGCCGGTGAGTCTTTCGCGAGCCTGCACATAGCTGATGAAATTCTGGGGGCGGACGGTGTTGCCAATGACGCCGTCGACCGCCTGCTCGTCTTTGAGCAGCGTCTCGTCGAACTCTTTCCACGCATGCCCGATGAGCGGATGACGGTAGAGCCTTGGGTAAACCTCTGCATCATAAGCGTTCGCGAAGGCCTTTCTATCCTTGTATTTCGCCACGATCCGCCTCGCCGCCAGCAACGACAGGCGAACCGCAACTGCGTGCATGATCAGGAAGGCGGCAAGCAGGCCCAGGCCGGCGGCGACCAACAACCACGCCAGAGACGTTGCGAACGCCGGTTTGCTGATCGCTTCAGCCGCGGCCGCGCCGTTGCCGGCCGAGGCGTTGGCGACCGCTGAACCCAATATTTCGATATTTGCTGTGATGTCGAGGAAGGGCACCAGCGCGTCGCAAAGAGCGATAGTACCGAACACTATCAGCCAGAAGCAGACACATCGAAACAGACCGTTCCAGGCCAATCGCCGAAAATAGTGCATCGTCACCCCCTGCGCGCACGCACCAACTATCACTCACGCGCACCGACTAAACGCACTATTCGCGCGCGAAAGATATCGTGTCCACTGGCGTAGCGAACTACCGCGCCATCGCCGATGCGCTGGAAGCTAAGGTCCGCACCTGATATCGCAGCTATCCGCAAAGTGCTCGTCATCGCGCGTCACTTCCAGTGTAGCGCGGCGTGACGCCGATCGGCTTGCAAGCGCCACCAGGCCAGGACGCGGTCGGCTACCCAGAGGTCGGACTCTTCTCTGATGTTGAGCTTTGGCGCATAGAGGAGGTGACGGCCGCAATCAACAGCTATCAGCCTCGGCTATCAGTCTCGGCCCTATGCGAGTGTCAGCCAGAGCGCCCTCGAGCGATTTTGCCGGTGTCGCCGAGCGCGATTGTCATGGCTTTTTGCTGACATCGCACGGACACAGAATTCAACCGACCAAGTGTGGCTGGTGAGGTACCGCTGTAATCACTAGGAAAATTGGTACGCCCGGATGGATTCGAACCATCGACCATCCGATTAAAAGTCGGATGCTCTACCACTGAGCTACGGGCGCCCGGATCGCTTGGCGGATCGGGGCGGAACATAGGCATTGTGCCCCTGCTGTCAATTGCTATCGCGAGCGGGGCAGGGCGCTAGTTCAGCAGCGGTACGGGTTTGCCGGCAAACGCGGTCGGCTCGCAGGGAACGCCTACCTGGTCGAGGCGGGCGCAGAGTTCGATCGCGGAAGCGCGGTCGATCATCGGGCCCGCGACGAGGATCTTGCCGTCGGTACCGTCCTGATCTGCCAGGACGGGCGACAGCCCGACCAGCATCGTGCCGACCTGCGCCAGCAGTTCTTGCCACTGCGCTTCGGCGGTGTCGGGTTGCACCGGGAAGCCGAGGGCGATGCCTGGCGACGAGCCATCGGGGGCGATTGCCGGCGGTTTCGTGCCGGTCAGCGGGACCACTTTGAGCTGCACGTCGTTCGAGCCCGGCACCAACGGTCGCTGCTGCACCGCGACGGTGCCGCCTTCGGTCTCGAAAGTCACAGTCTTGCCGTCCTCGATCGAGCCGGTGGCGATCGCGTCGACGCCCGGATCCTTGGCCTGCGCCTCCTCGATGAGCTTGGGCACGCTGATCTCGAGCGCGCCGACCCGTTGCGTCACGGCGCCGGCAGCTTCCTCGTTCATGGTAAAACGCTGCAGCAGCTGGTTGTTCTCGCGCTTCATGCGCGCCGTCTCTTCCACCAGGCTCGACACCTGTGTCCGCAATTGGTTGAGCGTGGTGCCCTCCAGACGCGAGGAATGAAGCGCTCCAAAGACACTGGCCGGGACCAATGCCGAGAGGTTCGCGCCGAGGATAGCCACGGCCCAGATGCCGAGCGCCGCGATGCCCCACATGGTGACGTCCGCCTGGCGGAACTGGTCGACTGCCTTCGCCAAAAGTCTTGTCCCCCTAGAGCCTTACGAATCAGGCTCATTAATGAGTTTACCACTCCGTAACCGCGTTATCGGATTCCCAACAATTTGCTGCCATAAACACGGGGGAAACGATGACCCTGACGAGGGCCCTCAATGACTGAATTGCTGTCGATCATCCTGGCCGCGGGCGAAGGCACCCGGATGCACTCGGCCGTGCCGAAGGTGCTGCACGAGGTAGGTGGGCTGCCGCTGGTCGGGCATGTCGTGCGCACCGTGGTCCGCAGCGGATCCTCGGCGATTTCGGTGGTGATCGGGCCTGGGCACGGGGCTGTCGAGGCGATGGTTTCGTCGCTGGCGCCTGAGGCGACGTTCTCGACCCAGGTCGATCGCAAGGGCACGGCCCACGCCGTAAGGCAGGCCGAGACGGCCTATGGCAGCGCCAGCGGTAATGTGATCGTCCTCTATGCCGACACCCCGCTGGTCTCCGATGAGACGCTCGCGGGCATCACGGCGCGGCTCGATGCCGGGGCCGATATTGTGGTTGTGGGGTTTCGGCCCGACGACACGACTGGATATGGGCGGCTCATAACCGAGAACGGCCGGCTACTGGCGATCCGCGAGCACAAGGATGCGAGCGAGGCGGAGCGCGCGATCGGGCTCTGCAACTCGGGCATCATGGGCTTTCGCGCCGAGACGCTGCGGTCGGTCATCGATCGCATCGGCAATGCCAATGCCAAGGGCGAGTTCTACCTGACCGACGCGATCGAACTGGCTAACGCCGACGGGCGCCGGATCGAGGTGGTGGAGGCCGACGCCAACGAGGTCATCGGGGTCGACGATCGTCGGAAGCTCGCACAGGCCGAGGCGCAGTTCCAGGCGCTGCGCCGGGACGATTTCATGCGCGCCGGGGTAACGCTGAAGGACCCCTCGACTGTGTATTTCTCCTACGACACCGAGATCGGCCGCGACGTGACCATTTTCCCGAACGTGGTGTTCGGGCCCGGCGTGAAGATCGCTGATGGCGTCGAGATCCGGGCCTTCTGCGATATCGAGGATGTTCGGATCGGCGAGGGCTCCTCGATCGGGCCGTTCGCCCGCATCCGCGGGGGGGCGGAACTGGGCAGGGACGTGCACCTCGGGAACTTCGTCGAGGTGAAGAAGTCCATCATCCACGACGGCGTGAAAGCCGGGCACCTGAGCTACCTCGGCGACGCCGAAATAGGCTCAAAGACCAATATCGGGGCAGGGACCATCACGTGCAACTATGATGGCGTGAACAAGTCCAGGACCACTATCGGGGCGAACGCCTTTATCGGCTCGAACTCATCGCTGGTGGCGCCGGTGACCATCGGCGACGGCGCCTATATCGCCTCGGGCAGCGTCGTCACCCACAACGTCGAACCGGACGCGCTGGCCATCGGCCGCGCCCGGCAGGAAAACAAGGCCGGTTACGCGCCCAAGCTCAAGGCACGCGCCGAAGCCATCAAGCGAGCCAAATCGGCCAGATCGTCCGGCCAGTAGGGGAGCCTCACATGTGCGGCATTGTCGGGATCATCGGCACGGAGCCGGTTGCGCCGCGGCTGGTCGATGCGCTGAAGCGGCTCGAATATCGCGGCTATGACAGTGCCGGCGTCGCGACCCTCGATGGCGGCGAGATCGGCCGTCGCCGGGCTGAGGGGAAGCTCGGCAACCTGGCGCAGAAGCTGAGCTTCGAGCCCCTGGCCGGCAATATCGGCATCGGCCACACCCGCTGGGCCACCCATGGCGCGCCGACCGAGGGCAATGCCCATCCGCATGCGACCGACAAGGTCGCGGTGGTGCACAACGGCATCATCGAGAATTTCCGCGAGCTGCTCGCTGATCTCGCCAAGGACGGGTACCTGCCCAAGACGCAGACCGACACCGAGTCCGTGGCGCTGTGGGTTACCCGCGAGTTGGATCGCGGGCTCGATCCCGAGATGGCGGTGGCGCGGACGCTGAAGCAGCTGTGCGGGGCGTTTGCGCTGGCCTTCATGTTCAAGGGCGAGGACGCGCTGCTGATCGCCGCCCGCAGCGGTGCGCCGCTGGCCATCGGGTACGGGGCGACCGAGATGTATCTCGGCTCCGACGCCATGGCGCTGGCGCCGTTCACCTCGCGGCTGAGCTACCTGCTCGATGGCGACTGGGCGGTGCTGACCAAGAGCGGCGTTACCATCCGTGACGGCTCCGATGCGATCGTGCAGCGCGAGATGCTGGTTTCGGCCGCCTCGGCGCTGCTGGTGGACAAGGGCAACCACCGGCACTTCATGGCCAAGGAGATCTACGAGCAGCCCGAGACGGTGTCGCACACGCTGAGCCACTATGTGGACATGGGGGCCGAGAGGGTAGCGCTGCGCGAGACGCTGCCGTTCGATTTCGCCAGCCTGTCGCGGCTGACGATCTCGGCCTGCGGCACTGCGGCGTTTGCCGGGGTCGTCGCGAAATACTGGTTCGAGCGCTATGCGCGGCTGCCGGTCGATGTCGATGTGGCCTCGGAGTTTCGCTATCGCGAGCCGCCGCTGGAGAAGAACGGGCTGAGCATGTTCATCTCGCAGTCGGGCGAGACCGCCGACACGCTGGCGGCGCTGCGCTATTGCGCGAGGGAAGGCCAGCACGTTGCCTCGCTGCTGAACTCGCCGGAATCGACCATGGCGCGGGAAAGCCAGGTGGTGTTTCCGACGCTGTGTGGCCCCGAGATCGGGGTGGCGTCGACCAAGGCATTCACCGCCCAGCTGACGGCGCTCGCCAGCCTTGCCATCGCGGCGGGGGTTGCTCGCGGCACTATCGGGCGGGAGCAGGAGGCCGAGCTGGTGCGGAGCCTCACCGGGCTGCCGGCCGCCATCTCTTCGGCGCTGGCGCTCGAAGGGCAGATCGAGGACATTGCCAAGCGCCTGTCCAAGGCCAAGGACGTACTCTATCTCGGGCGTGGTCAGATGTACCCGATCGCGCTGGAGGGGGCGCTGAAGCTAAAGGAAATCAGCTACATTCACGCCGAGGGCTATGCCGCGGGGGAGCTGAAGCACGGACCGATCGCGCTGGTCGACGAGTTGATGCCGGTAATTGTGGTAGCGCCGTCGGACGAGCTGATGGAGAAGACGCTCTCCAACATGCAGGAAGTCGCGGCCCGGGGCGGCAAGATCATCGTGATCACCGACGAGGCGGGCGAGAAGATTGTCGGCCACGGGGTCGCCGATGTGGTCGTGCTGCCCAAGGTCGCGAGCTTCGTCGCGCCGATCCTCGCGACCATCCCGGTGCAGCTGCTGGCCTATCATACGGCGACCTTCATGGGCACGGACGTGGACCAGCCGCGCAACCTCGCCAAGAGCGTGACGGTTGAATAAGCCCTTCTTCGAGCAGGAGCCGGAGCTCAACGTCTTCGGCGAACCCATGGCGCTCTGCTCGGCGAACCCGGTCACCGGGTTCTTCCGCAACGGCAATTGCATCACCGGCCCGGCAGACGAGGGCCGGCATACGGTCTGTGCGGAAATGACCGATGCCTTCCTCGCGTTCTCGAAATCGCGAGGCAACGACCTCAGTACGCCCGTTCCGGAATATGCGTTTCCGGGGCTGAAGGCCGGTGACCGTTGGTGCCTTGTCGCGCTGCGCTGGGTGGAGGCGCTGGAGGCTGGGATGGCGCCGCGCGTGGTGCTCAAGGCGACGCATCAGTCGGTGCTACGGTATGTCGGGATCGATGTGTTGAGGAAGTACGCGATCGATTGAGGGGCGTGGGGGGCACAGGCGCTGGGAGAGGCTAGTGCTCTAGCCCGCCCTGAGCAGCGGGATCGCGAGGTCCTTGCGGAACAGATACAGCAGCGTGCGGAGCGCTTCTCCTTCCGCGCCGGCAAGGCCCGGGTTGCGGGTCAGCGCGTTCTTGGCGTCCTCGTGGGCCCATTCGAGCAGGTGACGGTGGACGTCCGGGACGGCGAGGTGGTAGCCGGGCATGCCGGATTGGCGGGTGCCGAGCACGTCCCCCTGGCCGCGCAGCTCGAGATCCTTTTCGGCGATGACGAAGCCGTCTTCGGTGCCTTTGATGGTCTCGAGCCGGGCCTTGGCGGTTTCGCTCAGCGGGTCCTTGTAAAGCAGCAGGCAAGCGGAGCGCTGGCTGCCGCGGCCGCCGCGGCCGCGACGCTGGTGGAGTTGCGCGAGGCCGAAGCGCTCGGCGTGCTCGATGATCAGGATGGTGGCGTTGGGGACGTCGACGCCGACTTCGATAACCGTGGTGG
>NZ_JAQGJL010000168.1 GCF_028290645.1 Devosia sp.
CGTCGTCCCACAATCCTCGCAAACCATGCAGTGCCCGCTCACCTTCATCCGCATCGAGTTGCAGTTGGAGCACTGGTCGCCCGTATAGCCCTGCATCTGGGCCTGGGCCCTCAGTTGCACCGGGTCCTGTGAGGGTGGGGGGGAGGGGATGGGGTTGAGTTCGGCGGCGTTGAGGGCGGTGGCGGCCGGGTCGATCCTCAGGGCCGTGGCGGCCTTGAGGGCGGTGACGGTGCTCGTCTGCATCGATTGCACCGGGTTGAAGGTCGCGGCGGTGAGGCCGCCGGGGACCAGCATCAGGTTCTGGTCCTTCATCTTGCCGCGGGTCATGCCGCGGGAGACGAGGTTTTGGGCCGGGACCGGGGCAGGGGCGTTGGGCGGGCGCACGGCGGCGTCCTCGGCGACGCCCTTGCCGAGCGAGGTCGAGCCGGAATCCGGGCTCACATGCGCCAGGTCGTCGCGATCGAGGTAGGAGACCGCGAGCTCGCGGAAGATGTAGTCGAGGATCGAGGTGGCATTCTTGATCCGGTCATTGCCCATCACCATGCCGGCCGGCTCGAACCGGGTGAAGGTGAAGGCCTCGACATATTCATCGAGCGGCACGCCGTATTGCAGGCCGAGCGAGATCGAGATGGCAAAGTTGTTCATCATGGCGCGGAAGGCGGCGCCTTCCTTGTGCATGTCGATGAAGATCTCGCCCAGCCGCCCATCGTCGAACTCGCCGGTGCGTAGGTACACCTTGTGGCCGCCGACATTGGCCTTCTGGGTGTAGCCCTTGCGCCGGTTCGGCAGCTTCTCGCGCTCGCGGGTGATCCGCTCGACGATGCGCTCGACGATCTTTTCCGAGATCTGCGGCACGCGCGCCATCTGGTTGGCGGCGAGCAGTGTCTCGGCGGCATCGTCCTCATCCTCTTCCACATCGGCGAGGATGGAGGAATTGAGCGGCTGCGACAGCTTCGAACCATCGCGGTAGAGCGCGTTGGCCTTGAGCGCCAGCCGCCAGCTCAGCATATAGGCTTCCTTGGCGTCGGCGACCGTCGCGTCGTTCGGCATGTTGATGGTCTTCGAGATCGCGCCCGAGATGAACGGCTGCGCCGCGGCCATCATCAGGATGTGGCTCTCGACCGACAGGTACCGCTTGCCGATCTTGCCGCAGGGGTTGGCGCAATCGAAGACGGGCAGGTGCTCATCCTTGAGGAAGGGCGCACCCTCGAGCGTCATCGAACCGCAGACATGGATATTGGCAGCCTCGATGTCCTTCTTCGAGAAGCCGAGGAAGCTCAGGAGGTCAAAGCTGATGTCGGCGAGCTGGGCGTCGGTGACCCCAAGGCTCCTTAGGAAATCAGCGCCCAGCGTCCACTGGTTGAAGATGAACTTGATGTCGAAGGCGGACTTGGTGGCGGCATTGAGCGCCGCGATCTTGTCGTCGGTGAAGCCCTTCTGGCGCAGCGTCGAGGGGTTGATGCCCGGCGCCTGGTTGAGGTTGCCGTGGCCGACCGCATAGGCCTCGATCTCGGCGATCTGGCTCTCGGAGTAGCCGAGCGTGCGCAGCGCCGGGGGCACCGCGTTGTTGATGATCTTGAAGTAGCCGCCGCCGGCGAGCTTCTTGAATTTCACCAGCGCGAAATCGGGCTCGATGCCGGTGGTGTCGCAATCCATCACGAGGCCGATGGTGCCGGTCGGGGCGATCACCGAGACCTGCGCATTGCGGTAGCCGTGCTTCTCGCCCAGCGCCAGCGCATCGTCCCACACCGCCTTGGCGCGGGTGGAGAGCGTGGCGTCGCCGATCGAGGCATGGTCGAGCGCCACCGGGAGGATCGAGAGGCCCTCGTAGCCTTCGGTCTTGCCGTACGCGGCGTTCCGGTGGTTGCGGATGACGCGCAGCATGTGCGGGGCGTTGCGCGGATAATCCTGGAAGGCGCCGAGTTCACCGGCCATCTCGGCCGAGGTGGCATAGGAGACGCCGGTCATCACCGCGGTGATGGCGCCGGCAATGGCGCGGCCCTGGGCCGAGTCGTACGGAATGCCCGAGGTCATCAGCAGCCCGCCGATATTGGCGTAGCCGATGCCAAGCGTCCGGTAGACATAGCTGCGCTCGGCAATGGCCTTCGACGGAAACTGCGCCATCATCACCGAGATTTCGAGGACGACGGTCCACAGCCGGATGCTGTGCTCGAACGCCGCGACGTCGAAGCTGGAGTCGGCGTTGCGATAGGGGAGGAGGTTGACCGAGGCGAGGTTGCACGCCGTGTCGTCGAGGAACATGTACTCCGAGCACGGGTTCGACGCGACGATCTCGCCGGCTTCCGGGCTGGTGTGCCACTCGTTGATGGTGGTGTGGTACTGGATGCCCGGATCAGCCGAGGCCCAGGCGGCATAGCCGATCTGCTCCCAGAGGTCGCGCGCCTTGACGGTCTTCACGACCTTGCCCGCCTTGGTGCGGGAGAGCAGGTTCCAGTCGCCATCGGTCTCGACGGCCTTGAGGAAATCGTCGGTGACGCGGACGGAATTGTTCGAGTTCTGGCCCGAGACGGTGAGATAGGCTTCGCTATCCCAGTCGGTGTCGTAGACCGGGAAATCGATGTCGGTGTAGCCCTGCCGCGCGAACTGGATGACGCGCTGGATATAGTTCTCGGGCACCAGCGCCTTCTTGGCAGCGCGCACCTCGCGCTTCAGCGCCGGGTTCTTGGTGACGTCGAAGCAGTCGTCGCCATTGCCTTCGCAGTTGACGGCGGCCTTCATGATGGCCTTGAGCGCCTTCGACACCACCTTGGAGCCGGTGACGAGCGCCGCGACCTTCTGCTCCTCCTTCACCTTCCAGTTGATGTAGTCCTCGATATCGGGGTGATCGATGTCGATCACCACCATCTTGGCGGCACGGCGCGTCGTGCCGCCCGACTTGATGGCGCCGGCAGCCCGGTCGCCGATCTTGAGGAAGCTCATGAGGCCGGAGGACTTGCCGCCGCCCGACAGCTTCTCGCCCTCGCCGCGCAGACGCGAGAAGTTCGAGCCGGTGCCCGAGCCGTACTTGAACAGCCGCGCCTCGCGCACCCACAAATCCATGATGCCGCCCTCGTTGACGAGGTCGTCGCTGACGGACTGGATGAAGCAGGCATGCGGCTGCGGATGCTCATAGGCGGAACTGGACGAGGTCAACTGGCCGGTGAACGGGTCGACATAGAAGTGCCCCTGGCCGGGGCCGTCGATGCCATAGGCCCAGTGGAGGCCAGTGTTGAACCACTGCGGGGAATTGGGCGCGACGCGCTGGGTGGCGAGCATATAGCAGAGCTCGTCGAAGAAGGCGCGGGCGTCCTCCTCGGTGGCAAAGTACTTGCCCTTCCAGCCCCAGTAGGTCCAGGTGCCGGCGAGCCGGTCGAAGACCTGGCGGCTGTCGATTTCCGAACCGTAGCGCTCAGCCTCGGGGAGCTTGGCGAGCGCCTTCTCGTCGGGAACCGAACGCCACAGCCATGACGGCACGTCGTTCTCTTCGACCTTCTTCAGGATCTTGGCGACGCCGGCCTTGCGGAAATATTTCTGCGCGATGATGTCGGCGGCGACCTGCGACCAGGTCGTGGGGACCTGCATGTCCTCGAGCTTGAAGACAACCGAACCGTCGGGGTTGCGGATTTCGCTCGTGGTCGAGCGGAATGCGATCCCCGCATAGGCGCTTTCGTTGGCTTTGGTGTACCGGCGTTCGATGCGCATTCGTTATTTATTCCCCAAATATTGCGGACAGGAAAGCCCGCGAGCCGCCAAGGACGGCCTCTGCCACTTCGTATGACGCTGTCTAACCGGCCGTACAACAAACGGCCAAGGAGCCCCGTTTGGGACCGTCGGCGAACTGTCGCCGCCGCGTGGTCCCGGTCGTCCGTCGCGTCGTCCCGATGAGCCCGGCGCAACCTCAAAAGGATGGGCCCTTCTCTTCGAGTCGGTCAATGCCGAGGCACGATCACAACACACAACCGGTAGTGGCATTGCCCGCATCCGACGCCTAAATCCAGTATCTCATATGTGGATTACGGGGAAAAGTTCCAAGTGCGATTCGAGCCTCCGCAGAGTCAATTTTCGGTACCCGGCCCTCCCGGCTCGCTGCTGGAACCGGCTCTAAACCCCGAGGAATCCGCCACTCTTTTGCCATCTTTGCGCACCGCATGAACGTGAGCAGGCGGAGCTAAGCAGCGCGCGGTTTTCGGTGCGAAACCTGTCAAGTGCATTATTTCCTTCACAATTGCCGTGACCATACGCAGCGCATCGTGGGGGTCGGCACACCATAGGTAGGGTGGGGAGGCTCGGTGCCTTTCCCCTAGGCGCATGCGCCCCAGCATGTTAGAGCGATGCCGAGAAACGGCGGGCGATTTGCCCCGCGCGCAACGGGTTTGACGGTATGGAACGCGGCGGCTGGAAGGACTTCCTGATCGAGATTTTCGCCTGGTGGCGGGGCAATACCTGGGGCACGCGCCTCTGGACGGCCCTCCATGGCGAGTATGTCGGCGCCGACGAAGCGGGCAACCGCTACTACCGCTCGAAGCCGGGCTCGAGGCCCGGTCCGAACGGCTACGAGCGCCGCATGGTGATCTACGCCCCCGGCTATGCCGAGCCTACGACCATTCCCCCCGGCTGGTACGGCTGGATGCACTACCGCACGCATGTGCCGCCGACCGAGCAGTCCTATGCTCCGCGCATCTGGGAGAAGCCCCACGTGTCGAACGTGACCGGGACGGCGCTGGCCTACCGCCCGGACGGCAGCCTTCTCAGCAAGGGCGAGCGCCCGCGGGTCACCGGCGACTACGACGCCTGGTCGCCGGAATAGGGCCCAAACGTCATCGGGACACCCATGCACAAGGTCCTGAAAGGACTGGCCGTCGTGCTCGCCTGCCTCGCGCCGGCGGCTCCGGCATTGGCTGACACCATCGCCAATCCGGTGGCGCAGTTCTCCGGGCTCGACAAGATCACCGGCCGGATCACCACATTCGACGTTTATATCGACGAGACGGTACAGTTCGGCGCGCTGCAGATCACCCCCCGCGCCTGCTACACGCGGCCGCCGACCGAGACGCAGCGCACCTCGGTGTTCGTCGAAGTCGACCAGGTGAGCCTCAAGGGCACCATCGACCGCATCTTCACCGGCTGGATGTTCGCCGACAGTCCGGCGCTCAATGCCATCGACCACGCCGTGTACGACATCTGGCTGCTCGACTGTAAGCAGAGCACGGACGTGCCGCCGCCGACTGCCGATGCGGTCGGCGGAACGGGTGGCTGAGCAGCTGAAGCAATCGAACTAGCCGGCCGTCGAATGGGCCCGCTGCTGTTCGACAAGGGCGCAGTTGAGCTTTGGGGCAGCGACATGAATCTTTACGACGACGATCTGGTGAAGTTCGAGGCGGAGGGCGTGGGACTCCCCCCGGACCCTGACCTGCAAGGTCATGTGCTGCACGATCGGGCGCGCATCTGGTACGCCACCTATGGAGCAGGCCCGGCGGTGATCCTGCTGCATGGCGGGATGGGGCATAGCGGCAACTTGGGCAACCAGGTCCCGGACCTGGTCCGAGGCGGCCATCGCGTGGTGGTGATCGACAGCCGCGGCCATGGTCGCAGCACGCGGGATGAGCGACCTTACAGCTATCAACTAATGGCCTCGGACGTTCTCGCCGTGATGAACGAGTTGCAGATCGACAGGGCCGCGTTCGTGGGTTGGAGCGATGGTGCATGTATCGCGCTGGTGCTCGCCCATGACACCCCCGAACGCAGCGCCGGCGTGTTCTTCTTTGCGTGCAACATGGACCCGTCCGGAACCAGGCCGTTCGAGTTCACCCCGGTCATCGGCCGCTGCCTCAACCGGCACACCAAGGACTATGAGGCGCTGTCGGCAACCCCGGATCAGTTCAAGGCATTCTCCGATGCCGTGGGCGAGATGCAGCGGACCCAGCCTAACTACTCGGCGAGGGAGCTGGGCGAGATCAAGGTGCCTGTCGTGATCGCTCAAGCCGAGCACGATGAGTTCATCAAGCTCGAGCATGCCGAGTACCTGGCGCGCAGTATCCCCAGAGCGCAGCTGGTGCTGCTGCCTGGAGTAAGTCATTTCGCGCCACTGCAACGGCCGGACCAGTTCAACAGAGCAGTAGGGGAGTTTCTGGATCGGGTCTCCCTGGGGAGCGCTGGCTCCGGGAGTTGAGACGACCGCAACTGCGATCAAGTCAGGCGCATGGCATCCGGGTTTAGCTCGTCGTTCCAGACGAGAGGAGAGCCAGATGCTCAGCGAACCCAGGATCGTTACCCGCCCGGACCAGCCGTTCGCGGCGATCCGCTTGACCCTCGACCGCAGTGACATTCCAACCGACGCTCCACCGTTGATCGGCGAAGTGGCCGGGTGGCTTGCTTCGAAGGGCGCCGCCCCGGCCGGTGCGCCCTTCTTCAACTATCTCGAGATGGGGCCGGGAGAGCAGCTGAAGATGGAAGTCGGCTTCCCGACGGACGAGCAACTGGAAGGTGACGGCCGCGTCCGCGCCGGAACCATCCCCGGCGGGCGCTTCGGCACGCTGACCTATACCGGGCCCTATGAGGGACTCTATGACGCCAACGTGGCGTTGGGAGATTGGCTGGGGCGGCAGGGTGTGCCCAAGCCGAAGCCCGGCAGGGGCGCCGGCGAATATGACTCGTCGCTGCTCGAAATCTATGAGACCGACCCGCAGGTGGAGCCCGATCCGCAGAAATGGGTGACGGAGGTGGTGTTCCGGTTGGGGGATTGAGGGCCGAATATCCCCGGCAGAGCGCCTAGGTAGCGTGTATGTTGGCAACCTGTCCGCTTACCCCGCTCTGGACGAGCGCTTACGCTCCTGCTGGCGATGTGAGTCGCTATCGGGGGCCTCATGAAACGTCTCGTTTTCGCGGTTGCGGCCATCACGGCGGCCATCGCCTCCATGCCGGTCGATGCGGCCGATTTTGCCGCGCCGGAAGAGGCCGATGCGGCGCTGCCGTCCAGCTACAGCTGGAGTGGCCTCTATGTCGGCGGCACGGTGGGTACTGTCAGCGCAACTGCCGATGTCAGCAACGTGCTGTTCGAGGGCTTCGACCCTGGCATTCCCAATTTCACTGTCGAATTTAGCGGCATGTTGGCGGGAGTGACGGTCGGCGCCAACCATCAATGGGACAACGTGGTCGCCGGTATCGAGGCGGACTATTCCTGGAGCAATGCAGAAGGTTCGTACACCGACCCGGTGTTCAACTTCACCGTCTCCACCAGGCTCCAGAGCCTCGCATCGCTGCGCGGGCGCCTTGGCTTCGCCGTGAACCAGCTGCTGTTCTATGGGACCGCGGGCGCGGCCTATGGCACGCTGGAAGGCGAGCTCCAGGACGTCTATCAGGCGGGTACCGTGGTGACCACCGATACCCAGTCGATGCTGGGCTGGACAGCCGGCGTCGGCGCGGAAATCGCCGTGGCCGACAATGTCACCCTGAAGGGCGAGGCGCTCTACTACGACCTCGGCACCACCACCTATGAGTTTTTCGAGGGACCGGGCCGAATTAACCCGGTATCGAGCGACGCTGCGGTCACCGGGTGGCTCGGCTGGGTCGGCGCCAACTTCAACTTCTGATCTCTCGACTGACGGCTCGTCCCCATACATCCGGGGCGAGCCTCCCATCTTGACAGATCAACCGGCCGCTTATTTAACACACTCGTTATTTAACGAGTGCGCAAAATATGTCGCCCGACGCCCTCTCCCTGACGCTCTCTGCGCTGGCCGACCCCACGCGGCGGGCCATCCTGCAGCGCCTGAACGAGGGCGAGGCGTCGGTCAGCGAGCTCACCGAACCGTTCGACATCTCGATGCCCGCCATCTCGCGGCACCTCAAGGTGCTGGAGCAGGCGGGGCTGGTGGCCCGCACGCGCCATGCGCAGTGGCGGCCGGTGCAGCTGAATGCGGCGCCGCTGGCCGAGGTCGCAGGCTGGGTCGAGCGCTACCGGCGGCACTGGGACCAGAATTTCGCGCGCATGGATGCCTATCTTGCCGAACTCCAGAAGGGGAATCCGGATGACCCCAAGCAATAGCGCTGCGGGCGAATTCCCGCCGGAGCAGGTCCTGCAGTTCACCCGCATGTTCGAGGCGCCGAGGGCGCTGGTGTTCAAGGTCTGGTCGAGTCCGGAGCATGTGGTCCGCTGGTATGGGCCAGAAGGCTATGCGCTGCTCTCATGCGACATGGATTTTCGCGAGGGCGGCGCCTGGCGCTTCTGCATGAGCAACGGGCCGGGACACGCGCACTGGATCCACGGCGTCTACCGGGAGATCCGCGAACCGAGCCGGCTGAGCTTCACCTACATCAACGACTATGACGGCCACGAAATGCTCGTGACTATGGACTTCATCGACCGCGGCGAGCGGACGGAGATGCATTTCCAGCAGGCCGGGTTCACCAGGATCGAGGAACGCGACGGACATGACTGGGGCTGGAACAGCACCATCGACCTACTGGCCGCCTACCTGCTGCGCTTCAAGGACGTGGTCGAGACGACGCCGATCGGCCGGCCGCGCAGCGATGGCGTTGCAGAGGACATCGTTGCCGCCCGCCGGCGTGCATGGGAGCAGCGCGAGGAGACGGCAGATGAAGATCGGCGCGCCGAGAATCGTTGAGCGGGCGGCCCAGCCCTATGTGAGCCTGCGCCGCAACGTGAGCATCTGCCTTCGGGGGGGCCGTCGACGAGGCAATGGGGCTGCTGTTCGGTGGCATGAATGCGCAGAAGATACAGCCGCATGGGCCGGTGTTCTTCAAGTACAACATCGTCCGGATGCCGGAGCTCGAGATCGAGTTCGCGACCGGTGTGGCAGCACCGGTGACGCCCGCCGGCGAACTGGTCGGCGGCGTGCTGCCCGCGGGGCGCTATGCGGAGCTCACCTTTCTCGGCCGCTACGACAAGCTGATCGACGCCAATGCAGCGCTGATCGGCTGGGTCCGCGAGCAGGGAGTGCAGTTCGACATGCGCGAGATGGCGGACGGCGACCATTTCGCGGCGCGGGTGGAAATCTATCTCAACAGTCCCGCCGAGGAGCCGGACTCCGACAAGTGGGAAACCATCGTTTCTTTCAAACTGAAGGATTGAGCATGCTGCTGAAGGACAAGACGGCGATCGTCTATGGGGGCTCGGGCGCTGTCGGCGGCGCGGTGGCGAAGGCATTTGCGCGCGAGGGCGCGCGGGTGTTCCTCGCGGCGCGCAATCGCGAGCGGCTGCAGGCGGTGGCGGACGAAATCGCCGCGGCCGGCGGGCGGGCCGAGGTGGCGCCGGTGGACGCGACGGACAACGCGGCCGTGAAGGCGCATCTCGCCGCCATCGTCGAGCGGGCCGGTCCGATCAAGGTGATGTTCAACGGCTCGGGATGGGCCGATACGCAGGGCGCGCTGCTGACCGAGATGGAGTTCGACCGCTTCTTCGGGGTAGTCGAGGTGGCGCTGCGGAACTGGTTCAATACCGGCACGGCAGTGGCGCGGCACATGGCCCAGAACGGCGGCGGCGCCATTGTCGGGATCACCGCGAACGCGGCGCGCGAGGCCTATTCGCATGTCGGCGGCTTCGGGGTCGCCTGTGCGGCGGTGGAGCACTACCTGCGGCAACTGGCGGTGGAGAACGGGCCGGATCAGGTGCGGGTCACCTGGGTGCGCTCGCCGGGCTCGCCCGACGCGCCGGGGGTGCGCAATGCCTGGCAGTTGCGCGCTGACGAGCGTGGCATGAGCTTTGAGGAAGTCGCCAAGGAGTTCGGCAAGGACACGCCGCTCCGGCGGGTGACGGCGCTTGCGCAAGTGGCCGACGCCGCGGTGCTACTGGCCTCGGACCTCGCGGCGGGAATGACCATGACGATGGCCAACGCCACGGGCGGGGCGCAGGTGGACTGAGGTTCAGAACCGGTCGTAGGCGAAATAGTCGCCCTTGTGCTTCAGGGCTTCGGCGAGCCGGGCCTCATAGTCCTCGCGCGGGATCTCGATGCCGCCGAAGGTCCTCAGGTGATCGGTGACGAACTGCGTGTCGAGCAGCCG
>NZ_JAQGJL010000174.1 GCF_028290645.1 Devosia sp.
GACAGCAGGATCACCACAGCGAAGGTGGCCCCCAGCTTGGCTTTCAGTGTCACTCTCACGATATGGCCCTTTCTTCTGCGGCGGCGTGGGGCGCGCTTCTGCGGCCCTGGGTCTCGAAAATCCGACCGAGGTCGGGAATGATGATGAAATTGCCCTGGCGCTTGCCGATGCCGCGCACATAGTCGGGCCGCCAGCGCATGCCGACCCGCGGCGCCTCTTCGATCGCGGCGGGCTCGATGTCGGTGACGTCGTAGACCTTGTCGGCGAGGACACCGACGATGCTGGGCTCGCCATCGATCTCGGTTTCGACGACGACGATGCGGGTATCCTGGTCGGGCTCGGCGCGGCGCATACCGAAGGCGACCTTCAGGTCGGCGAGCGGCACGACGCGGCCGCGCACGTTGATGAGGCCGGCGGCGAAGGGCGAGGCGTTGGGTACCGCGGTGACGGGGACGAGATCGAGGATCTCGCGGACGCTCTGGGCCTCGACGGCGAAGAGCTCGTCATCGAGCCGCAGGGTGAGGGCGCGCATGGGCTGGGTGAAGGCGGTCATGCGGCGGCCCTCCCGTCGGCGGCGCGGAAGCGCTCCTCGTGGGCCTGGCCGAAGGAGACGAGGCGCGAGGTATCGAGGATCAGCGCTACGGTGCCATCGCCGAGGATGGTGGCGCCCGAGAAGGTCTCGAGGTTGGAGTGGAGTTTACTCAGCTGCTTGATGACGGTCTGGTTGTTGCCGATGATCTGGTCGACGACGAGACCCGCCCTGCCCTCGCCCGAGGAGATGATCACCACCTTCTGGTGGCTGTCGGGCTGGCCCGGGGTGTTGAACATGTCGCGCAGGCGCAGGAACGGCACGAGGCTGCCGCGGATATCGAGGAAGTTGCGGCCGCGCGAGGCGGTGTCGGCGGTCATGGGGAGTTCGACGCATTCATCGACGGCGGATAGCGGGATCGAGTATCTGCCGTTGCCGACCCGGACCAGCATTCCCTCGATGATGGCGAGGGTGAGCGGCAGGCGGAGGGTGGCGGTGGTGCCTTCGCCGGGTTTGGTCGTGAGCTCGATCTTGCCGCGGAGGCCATCGATGGTGCGCTTGACCACGTCCATGCCGACGCCGCGGCCGCTCAGCGAGGTCACTTCCCTGGCGGTCGAGAAGCCGGGGGCGAAGATCAACTGGAACAGCTCGTGGTCGGTGAGGCGGGATTCGGGCGTGAGGAGCCCCTGCTCTTCGGCCTTCTGCCGGATGCGGGCAGCGTCGAGGCCGGCGCCGTCGTCGGTGACCGAGATGGCGACTTCGGCGCCGGCATAGACGGCGGAGAGGCGGACGGTGCCCTTGATGGGCTTATTGGCCTTGATGCGCTGCTCGGCGGTTTCGAGACCGTGGTCGACGGAATTGCGGATGAGGTGGACCAGCGGATCGGCGAGGCGCTCGATCATGGTCTTGTCGAGCTCGGTGTCCTCGCCGGTGGTGATGAACTCGATCTGTTTGTCGAGATCGCGGCTGAGGTCGTGGACGAGGCGGCGGAAGCGCGAGAACAGCGAGCCGATCGGCACCATGCGGATGCCCATGGTGGTGTCGCGGAGCCCGGAGCTGAGGCGCTCGAGCTCTTCGGCGATGGTCTTGAGGTTCGCGTCGGAGCTCTGGGCGGCCATCTGGGAGAGGCGGGCCTGGGCGATGACCAGTTCGCCGACGCGATCCATCAGTTCGTCGAGGCGCTCGGCGGGGACGCGGAGGGAGGTGGAGCTGCGCTCGGCGGCTTCAGGGCGCTGGTCTCGGGCGGCGCGGAGCGCGGTGAGTTCAGCGATGGGTTCGTCGGGCTCGGCGGCCGGGTTGTCCTCGGCGAGGATATCGAGGACGGGCGACGCGAGGGCGGCGAGGGGCTCGATGGTGAGCTCCATGCTGTCCTTCAAAAACAGGAAGACGTCGTCGAGGGCGGCGGTGGGGTCGGGGTGGGTGAGATCGACCTGCCAGCCGAGATAGCTCGCCTCGGGGTCGATGAGGTCGAGGGTGGGGACAGTGTCGACCAGGGCCGTGACTTCGCAGGGACCGAGATCGGCGATTTCGCCGAGGAGAAGCAGCGGGTTGGTGCCGTGGAGCAGCGCGTCCTCGGGCAGCCGGAAGCGGATGCGCCAGCGGCCGGTGGTGGCGGGGGCCGCGTGGGTGACGGATGCGGGCTGCGGCATCGGCGAAGCGGGGAAGCGGTCGGGCTCGACGATGGCCCGCAGCGCTGCGAGGATCGCGTCGCCGGCGCCGGTGGCGGCGATATCGGGCATTTCGATCAGGGCGTGGACGTGGTCCTTGGCGTCGAGGGCGACGCCGACCAGTTCGGGGGTGATGGGGGAGAGGCCCTTGCGCACCCTGTCGAAGGCGGTTTCGAACTCGTGGACGAAGGCGGCGACGTCGGTGAAGCCGAACATCGCGCCGGAGCCCTTGATGGTGTGGAGGGCGCGGAAGACGGAGTTGATGAGATCGGCATCGGCGGGGTGCTGCTCGAGATCGAGCAGGCCATGCTCGAGCAGTTCCA
>NZ_JAQGJL010000175.1 GCF_028290645.1 Devosia sp.
GTTGTCGAGAGGGGGGCGCAGCGACGTCGGTCATCAGAACGTTCGGACCAGAGAGACCGTACCGATGTTTTCCTTGTAGCGCTGGAGCAGGGTCGCCGCGGCCGGCCGGAAATGCCGGTTCTGGTAGTTGAGGTTCGCGGTGGTGCGGCTGTTGAGCCGGTACTCGATCTTGCCCTCTGTCAGATAATAGTTGCCCTCGCGGTCGCCGACGCCGGGCAGAATCTGACCGTTGAGGCGCTCGCTCGCATAGAGGAAACGCAGCGACAGTTCCAGGTCGGGCCGCACCAGGTTCGCATAGGTCACGCTGTGCGAGAGGGTGAGGCTTTCGGCCGAAACGCCCACGTACCTCTGTTGCGTCGAGCTCAGCGTGTAGTCGAGCGACTGCCGACCGAGATCGACGAGCGCGCGGAGGCTCCCCGTCCGGTTGATCGACGGCAGGTTGAAGAAGTTGCTGTTCAGTCCGAACGCGGGCGGGATCACCGGGATCGGCAGCGGCTTGTCGAGGCCGCCGACATAGTCGACCAGCACATTGTTGATCTGGATCGGACCGGGCGACAGCGTGTTGGAATAGTCCGCCATCAGGTAGACGGGCCGGGCGACGCGCAGCGTGGCGCTGCCCGACCAGTAGGCCGCGTCATAGCGGCGGCCGCCTTCGAGGCGGATGTTCGCCGTGTCGTTGAAGACGTACTGGCCGCCGACAGACCAGAAGGGCGCGCTGAGATCCAGCAGGCTGGTCAAGGTCATGTCGTCATAGCCGGCCCGGACGATGCCGGTGAACCGCGGCGTCACCTGATAGAAGCCCGACACCGATCCGGCGGTGCTCTCGAAGGTCTGATCGTCCTTCTGGTATTGGGCGGAGGCGACGAAGCGAACCCGGCCCAGATTGGCGCCGGTGTCGGCCGCGCCAATCAACTGGTAGATCGACGTCTCCGGCGCGAGGGCCGGGACGGCGGTGCTGGTGGACTTGGGACCATCGTAGAACACCTGGCCGTAGCGCGCCGCCGCCGAGAGATCGAAGATCCCCGGGGACAGGGTCAGGTGCGGGCCGACATAGTATGTGCCGACCTGATAGTCGGTGGCGTTGGCGGATCGGAAGAAGTCCGTCGAGCCGAAGGTCGTCACCGACCCCTGGGTCCGGGCGCCGGCGGCTTCGATGGCGAGTATGTCCGGCACCACGACAAAGGCGGCGTCCGCCACACCGCGGTAGGTCAGCGAGTCGTATTTCTTGGACTTGGAATAGGCGTCATAGACGATGTCCCCCGACAGGTTGGCCTTGGTGCGGGGGCTGTCGTACCGGCCCTCCAGGCCCGCCGTGACCCGCCCGATGACATCGGACTGCTCGTTGGCGCTGGTGAGGGCGACGTTATCGGTCACCGCCGCCTGCACGCCGATCCGAGGGCGCAGGAAGTTGGCCGGCAAGGCGTCACGCGGCGCGGCGGCCTTTACCGCCGGCTCGGGCCTGACGGGATTGGCCAGCGGCTGCGCGACCGCGACGCTCGCGGCGCTCAGCGCAACAACACTGGCGCTCACCGCCAAACGCACGAATTTAGAAGTTATAATCACGAATTAGCCCCCCGCTATTATCTGTCGACCTAAGTGTTCGTTAGCGCGGTGCGTAACGAACTGGAGATTGCGAATGGTCAGTTCGATTGAGAACCAAGGCCACGCGGGACTCGTCCACGCCCCCGGCCTGTCTATGCAGCAGTTTGATGCCTTCGTTTATATCGGACTTTTTGGTCTGACCCTTCGAAACCACGAACAGAATATGCGCTGCGTGATGGGCCAGGGAAACAGTTTCACTACAGGCCAGAATTGAACCCGAGTCGATGAGCACGATGCTGCGCTGATTTTCAGCGTGAATCGCCTTCAGCAGTTGGGTCATCCGGTCGGTCGTGATCAGCTCGGGCGCGTCGATACGCGGCTTGCCCGCCGGCACGATCAGGACGCCATCGACGTTGGTCGGATAGACGACGTCTTTGACCTCAAGCGTATCGTCGTCGAGGTAGTCGAGCAGCCCGAGCTCCTCCGACAGGTTGCTGCGGCGCGACAGTTCCGGACTGCGCATGTCGGCGTCGATCAGCACCACCCGCCAATCGCGCTCGAACATGAAGCTCATGGCCAGGCCGAGCGTGACCGTGGTCTTGCCTTCTTGGGGACTGGCGCTGGTCAGCAGGATCGTGCGCGGCTCGTTCGCCTCCCCTTCAGCCTTGGGCGCGAAGCGCGTCATCAGGTGACGCTTGAGCGCACGAAACTCCTCGCGGGTCCGGCTTTCGTCGAAGTGGGGCGTGGCGACCTTGCCGACCGAGTGCCCCGACGTCAGGCCCTGGAGGGCCGTCAGCGGCGCGCCGACGTCGACGACGGAGTCGTTGGACGCAACGGTGACCAGAACTTCGGTGCCGGCCGACGCGGATTCTAGTTTGGAGGTAGCCATTGAGTTTTCCATTACGAACTGGCGTCGTTGCCGACGAGGCGCACGGTGCTGCTGTTGCTGTTGTAGGCCAGGCGCGGGCGAAGGAACGGCGGGATGAACCGCGGATCGACCTTGGCCACCTGACCGGTCTGCCACGCCGGCTCCCATGACACCGTCGCGGCCACGGGCAGGTCGAACTCTTCCTCAAGTTCGCGGGGCGAGACGAGGACGCCGGAAACCGCGGCGCGGACGAAGGTCACCGCGCAGCCGATGATCAGGGCCACGACGAGCGCGCCGCCGACCAGCCAGGAGCGAGGCGGCATAAAGGAGACCAGAGGAACCGTCGCCGGGCGAATGATCTCAAACCGCTTGCCGGAGCCGAGGATGGCCTCGCTCATGCGGGCGGCTTGCTGCTTGTTGATCAGGTTCTGGTAGTCGGCGCGCAACACCGCGTCGTTGCCCAGGAGCGTGCCCCACTCGGCGATGATATCGGCCGGGATCGCCGCGCGGCCCCCACCCCTGCGCACGACCTGGGTCATGCGCTGGATCGGCGCCGCCGTCACAGTCGGCGCGGCCGGCAAGGTCACCGCGGCGGCGGCCGAGGCGGCCCGCGAGCGAAGTTGGATCGCCAGTTCGCGCCGGGTGTTCAGAACGTCCGGATGTTGATCGGTGTATCGGGTCAGCATTTCCGCCAGCTGGCCTTCCAGTGCCGCGATCCGTCCGTCTTCGGGGAAGGTGCGTGGCATGACGGGCGCGGGCGCGGCCGCCGGGCCGGCCGAGGGGGCCGCGATCGTGACGACGGAGTCCTCGCCGCCCGCGACGGGGCCGCCGATGCCGCCCGGCAGGATCAGGCCGGGGTGCGCCTGGCGATAGTTGGCCAGCTGCTGCTGAGAGTCGGCGAGCAGACCCTTGTACGTCTCGATCTGACCGTCGAGGAACCGCGTCGTCTGGCCGAGGTCGTTCTGGGTGCGGTTGAGGCTCATGCCGATGAACTGGCTCGTCAGCTCCTGCGCGACGCGGGCCGCGCGGACAGGATCGACGTCCTTCACATGGAATTGGATGAAGCCGTCGTCGTCGATCGGGCTGATCGTGATGCTCTTCCGGAACTGGCTGACGGCGTTCGTCATTTGCATCGGCGAAAGGTTCGCCGTTTCCGGGCTGATCTTGTTCAGGGTGACCTGAAGCTTGTTGTCGTTGAGCAGCACCTTGGGGTTGATCATGACCGAGGCGGGGGTGGTGGAGGCGCCGCCGAGCGAAACGTCCTGCGTCGCCGCGGCCATCACCACCTGCTTGTCGACATAGACCTCAGACCAGGCGTCGTATTGCTTGGGCAAGCTTACCGCCACGCCGGCGATGATCAGGAAGCTGATCACGGACACCATGACCAGGAACCAGCGGTACAGCCACATGCGACGAAACTCGTCGTGCAACCGGGATGTAAGAGCCTCAAACATTGCGTCTCATTTCCGTAAAAGGGCCAAGGCCGTCCGCCGTCCCAACGGCGTCTTCGAGACCGCCCCAGGCGGCCCCGTCACGAGCTTTCGGGTTAGAAGAAACGTTCCGGAATACGAATGACGTCGCCGGGCATCAGGGTCACGTTGGCTTTCAGATCCCCCTTCTTCATGAGGTCGTTGAGCCGCAGCGGAAGGGAGCGGACGGCGCCGTTCTCGGTGCGAAGCATCACGGCCTTGTTCCCGCTGGCGTAGACCGGCAGGCCGCCAAGCTGGATGATGACGTCCAGGGCGGTGATGCCCTTGCGATAGGGTACAGTCTTGGGCTCCATGGCGGTACCGATGACGCGGATGGCCGCCTCACTGCCCGGGGCCGAGAACGAACGCACCACCACGGTGACCATCGGGTCCCGGATATAGGTCGCCAGCGCCGTCGTCAGATCGGCCGAAAGCTGGATCGGCGTCTTGCCCTGAGCCTGGACGTCCTGAACAAGCGGCGCCGTGATCTTGCCGTCCGGCCGCACCGGGGTGGTCGTCGACAGGTCGGGGTTCTTCCAGACGAAAATCTGCAGCTCGTCGCCCGTCGAGATGATGTAGTTGGAATTGTCGATCGGGGCGGCCACTTGAGCCGGAGCCTGGGCAAACGACGCCGCGGGCCCGGACAGGGCCAGCGCAAGCGCGAATGCGAACTTCGTCATTTTCATCCCGGACTCCGTCGATCTCAATTCGGCACACAATTCCTAGCCGACACCCCATGGGCTGCAAAGCACGTTCCAGTGTGCGATCGGCCCACAAATACTCTGCGTTGCCGGTATGCGGCGCCCCAAGGTCCATAAGAAAGAATCTGCCGGGCCGGGCTGGCTCAAAAACTGTTCGACAGGATGCTTTTATAGTACCCGTTTGTGACGATTTACGCGGTCTCGCTTGCGGATAGATTAAGACGCGAAACCGGAAAGACTAAGTCGGCTTGCGAACATATCGGCCGTCGCGCCCCTCTGTTCGACGAGGACGCCCGGCTGGCGCCGCTCTTGCGAACCCGATCAGCGCCGTGTCCGATGTGGAGCGGCCTGGCACAGGCGGCGCCCCGCCAGGGGCCGCTGAACAATGAATGACGGTAGGCAGCGCATGGATATCACGACCCGCCCGGCGACCCCGGAGGATGTTGGTTTCCTGGCAAGGATCATGGAGCGGTCGATGCTGCCGGCGCAGGGCGCGGGCCTGTTCGACGACCTTGCCGCCTCCATAGAACTGGACCGCCTAAGTTTTCACGAGGCCATCCTGTTGGCGGGCGCCAACAATTGGGGGCAGCTCAGCAATTTCATCGTCGTCGAATGCGACGGAGAACTGGCCGCCGCGACATCGGCTCACCGTTCAAACATGCCGGATGTCAGGCCTATAACGGCCACGCAATTGATGCTTGTGTCCAAGTATCTGAATCTGCCGCAAGATCAGTCCAAGCGGTTGCTCCAAACCAGCATCATGAAATTCGGGGCCTTCGGGGATACGCCGCATTTTCGCGATCCCGCCGAGTACGTCGTGGAATACGCCGCCGTGATGCCCGCTTTCGCCGGCATGCAGCTGTCACGATATCTCTTTGGCGCGCACATCAAGCGGGCTCTCGATCTGGGCTGCCAGACCCTTGGCACCCGGGCCCTGGTCGGAAATGATTCAGCCCTGAACGCGTGGCAAAGGTTGGGCCTGCGCTACCACAGCACGGTCTCGGCGGAGCAGGCGGGCGTCAAGTCGATCGGCATTCAGCGCCTCGTTCTCGACCTTACGGATTTGCCCGAGGGATACGTACCGGGGGAGCCGCTGCAAAGCCGTCCGGCCGACCGACCTTAGAACGCGAAGTCCGCGCCTTGTAGATAGTTGAGAAATCTGCGGCGACGCGACAGTAGATCCGAATATTGGTTTCGGTACTTGAAGGCCTTGTACAGGCCACGCGCGAGCTGCTTCCATCCAGGCGAGAATTTGACGTCCAGCTGGAAGGTCAGGGACGGATTGTTGTCCAGGAAATCACGGTAGGGCTTTGCCAGCCGGCCGCTCCACGGCCACACCTGATAGTTCCAGGGCTTCTCGCTGCCCGTGAAGTGGACGATCCGCGGCGGGTGCGCGCGCCCTACGCCCAGTTCGGCGAAGCTGCTGTGGAAGTTATAGGCCGGGTCGAGCCTCACGCGGCGGTCCCGGCAGACCGCGTTCAACGCGCTCTGGTCGTGAAACTGGCACAGGGTCGGGTTGCGGAAGAAGTATTCCAGCGCCTCCGGTCCAACGCTCTCCCAGGTGCTCTTGCGGAAGGCCAGCACGCCCGAATTGAAATAGCGCTCCGGATCGTCCAGCCCCAGGCCGCTGAGATACGCCGCTCTTTGGGGCGAAGGCTTTTCGAGGAAGAAGGCCTCGCTGACCGCCGCAACCATACCTTCCGGAACGTCGTAGTTCAGCAGCGCGGAGACGTCGCCGCACACCTGCGTGTCGCCGTCGATGTAGACGATGTGGTCGTACTGCGCCGGCACATACTGGGACAACACCAGGCGGCCGAGCGACGCCTTCGGGACGTGACCTTCCCTGAAGTAGGTCGCGCTGGAGGGCGTGAAGGCCTTCTCATCCATCGGGATGAATTGAAACCTGTAGCGGGAAAGGGCCGACTGAAGCCTGGAGACGACCTCCTCCGGCACGGACACCGTGAAGATCGCGATATCGGCGGTTCGCATGCGGTCGGCGTCGGCCAGCTGGCAGGCCGATATCAGCGACGGCAGCAGGTAACCGGAGTCCGTGACGTAGGCGACCAGTCTGTTCGTCATGGGACTGTGGCGTAGAGGGCCGCGATCCGCCTGGCGTTGTCCGCCCAGGTGAACCTCCGCCTGATCAGGGCGGCCTTCGCGGCGGTCCCGAGCTTGGTCCGCAGGTCGGCGTCCTTGCACAGCCGCACCAGCGCCGATTTGAACGACGCCGCGTCACCGGACTTGAACAGCAAAGCGTCGCTGCCGTCGGTCAGGATCTCCCGGATATTGGCCTGGTCCGGCGCCACGATCGCCCGCCCAAGTTGCATGTAGTCGAAGATCTTCAGCGGCGACGCATAGGCGACGGCGGCGATCTGCAGGGCGACATTGAAGGTGGCGACATAGCTGGCGACCTCATGGTGCGGAACCGCGCCGACGAAGTGCGTCTGCTTCTCGAGGCCGGCGGCGATCGCCCGTTGCTTGAGGTCGGCCAGGGCGGGGCCGTCCCCAACCACCACCAGGTGCGCCTTGGCGCCCAGCTCCGGAAGGACGTCCATCGCCCAGCTGACGCCATGCCAGTCGCGAACGAAACCGACAAAGCCCAGCACAAGATCGTCCGGCGCCAGGCCCAGCCGCGCGCGGACAGCCGCCGCCGCGGCGGGCGCGATCGCGACGTCGAGG
>NZ_JAQGJL010000178.1 GCF_028290645.1 Devosia sp.
CTTAGGGGGAGGGGACAGGGGTGGGGGTCGGCACGCACCAGCACCCGTCACGCCCCCTAGGGAGTCCCCTCCCCCAGATACTTCCGCCCCTCCTCCGTCGCCTTCAACCGCTCGTAGTGCTCCCGCACCGCCGGCAAATCCGGGTGGTCGAACGGCGTCGAAAACCAGCGGTGCGATGACAACACCAGTGCGATGTCGGCGATGCTGAGCCGGCCATTGGCCGCGAACCCGCCGCCCTTCACCAGTTGCGCCTCGAGGATCCGCATCTTCGCCGACCACTTGCCGATCGACTCCGCGATCCGCGCCGCATCGGTGAACGCCGGGTTCTTGCGCAGCAACGCATAGACCGCGTAGCCCCACTGGGCGTTGAGTTCGGACACCTGCCAGGTCAGCCACTGGTCGACCAGCGCCCGTTCCTCGGCCGCGACCGGCCACAGCCCGCTCCGCCGCGTGTCGGCGAGATAGCGCATGATGGCGTTGCTTTCCCACAGGACGAACCCCTCGTCGACGATCACCGGCACCTGCGCGTTGGGGTTGAGCGCGAGGAATTCCGGCACCTTGGGGTCGCGGTTCGGCATCCCCCAGATCTCGACTTCATAGCCGATGCCGATGAGGTCGGCCGTCCACTGCACCTTGCGCACATTTATCGAGGTCACCCGACCAAGGATCCGCAACGTTCCCATGCCCACCTCTCCTTAACCTTCATCGGCAATCCATGCCGGTTTTTTGCATTCTGCAACAGCGTGTTAATGACTTGTTTACCATCCACTAGGTAATTTTTGCCCATGGGCTCGGTGCGTTCGCGCGCACCCAAGACTAACAAGGGTACGGTCCGCGTGGACGGGTTGCTGCAGTTTTTCAACCGCCTCGGTTTGGCGCGCGTCGCCGCCATGGCCGTCATCGCCGTGCTGATGCTGGGGTTCTTCGCCTTCCTCATCATGCGCGCCTCGACGCCGCCTTTGGCCCCGCTCTATTCCGGCCTCTCCTTCGAGGACTCGGCGGCCATCGTCTCCGAACTCCAGACCCAGAACGTCAACTACGAAATCCGCGGCGAAGGCGACACCATCCTCGTGCCGCGCGACCAGATCACCCAGATCCGCATGGCGCTGGCCCAGGATGGCCTCCCGACCCGCGGCCAGGTCGGCTACGAGATCTTCGACCAGCAGTCGACGCTGGGCGCTACCAGCTTCGTACAGAACATCAATAACGTACGCGCCCTGGAAGGCGAACTGGCCCGCACCATCTCCTCGCTCGCCCGCATCAAGAGCGCCCGCGTCCACCTGGTCCTCCCCGAGCGCGCCCTGTTCAGCCGTGAGCAGAAGGACCCCACTGCCTCGATCGTCCTCTCGGTCCGCGGCGAGCTCTCGGCCGGCGAAATCCGCGCCATCCAGCACCTCGCCGCCTCCGCCATCGAGGGCCTGACCCCGATGCGCGTGTCGGTGGTCGACGATACCGGGCGGCTCCTCGCCTCCGGCGCCGGCAACGGCCCCGAGGACATCATCGCCGGCGAGACCGAGGAGCGCACCCTCAATGTCGAGAATCGCCTGCGCGCCCGCGTGGAGGAGCTGCTCGCCAATGTCGTCGGCTCCGGCCGCGCCCGCGTCCAGGTCTCGGCCGAACTCGACCTCAACCGCCTCAGCAAGACCTCCGAGACGTTCGACCCGAACAGCCAGGTGATCCGCTCGACCCAGACCCGCGACCTCACCAACTCCGCCAAGAACGGCGACAGCGGCCAGGTCAGTGTCGCCAACGAACTGCCCGGCGCCTCGGCCAATGCCGGCTCGGGCCCCTCGACCACCGAGCAGGCCTCGACCACCGAGGAGACCACCAATTTCGAGATTTCCAAGGTCACCGAGACGGCGCTGACCGAAGCCGGCGGCATCAAGCGGCTGTCGATCGCCGTGGTTGTCGACGGCACCTATGTCGCCGACGCCACCGGCAACTCCACCTACACCCCGCGCACCCCCGCGGAGATCGCCCAGATCACCGCGCTGGTGAAATCGGCAGTCGGCTTCTCCGATACCCGTGGCGACCAGGTGGAGGTGGCGAACCTGCAGTTCGCCGATCGTCCTGAGCTGACCGCTGCCGGCACCAGCGAGCCCGGGCTCTTCGATTTCACCCGCGACGACCTGATGAACGGCGCCGAGATGGCGGTGACCCTGCTGATCGCCCTGGCGCTGGTGTTCTTCGTCCTCCGCCCACTGCTGAAGCGGGTGCTGGCGCCCGAGGGCAGGACCCTCGCCCTCCCCGCCAGCGCCGAGCTCGGCGCCAATCCCGCCTTCGGACCCGGCAATTTCGGCTCCAACGCCGTTGTCTCGTCGCTCCCCAACCTCAACGGCCAGTACCTCGAGGAAGACGAGCCCCCGGCCAAGCCCCGCGTCCCCGCCTGGATGAACAACGCCAAGTCGATGGGCGAGAGCCAGGCCCAGACGCTCAGGACCGTGGGCCAGCTGGTCGACGAGAACCCCAAGCAGGCGGCGCTGATCGTCCGCGACTGGCTGGCGACCGCCACATGAGGACCCTCTAGATGGCCGCCCTCGCCCAACCGGATCCGCAGCTGCTGGCCAAGCAGCTGGTCATCGGCGAAAACGCCAGCCAGCGGCCGCTCAGCAGCGACGAGAAGGCCGCCGTGCTGCTGCTCGCGCTCGGCCCCGATTTCGGCCGTCCCATCCTCGAAGAGCTCGACGAGATGGAAATCCGCCAGCTGTCGCGCGCCATGGTGCGGCTCGGGCCGATCACCCAGGACATGCTCGACTCCCTCCTCGTCGAGTTCGTCACCCGCGTCTCGTCCAACGGCACCATCGCCGGCAATTCCGACACCACCGAGCGCCTGCTGCTCTCCTTCCTGCCGCAGGAGCGGGTCGACTCGATCATGGAGGAAATCCGCGGTCCCGCCGGCCGCAACATGTGGGAGAAGCTCTCCAACGTTCAGGAAGACGTGCTCGCGAGCTACCTGAAGAACGAGTACCCCCAGACCATCGCCGTGGTGCTGAGTAAGATCGCCACCGACCATTCCGGCAAGGTGCTCGCCGCCCTCCCCGAGGAGCTGGCGATGGAAGTGGTGCAGCGCATGCTGTCGCTCGACCCGGTGCAGAAGGAGATCCTCGAAAAGATCGAGACCACGCTGCGCACCGAGTTCATGTCCACCCTAAGCCACACCAAGCGCCGCGACAGCCACGAGCAGATGGCCGAGATCTTCAACTCCTTCGACCGCCAGACCGAAGCGCGCTTCATCACCACGCTGGAAGAGCGCGACCGCGACGGCGCCGATCGCATTAAGGCGCTGATGTTCACCTTCGAGGACCTGGCCCGGCTCGAGGCCTCCGCCATCCAGACGCTGGTCCAGAAGATGGACAAGAAGGAGCTGGCGCTGGCGCTCAAGGGCGCCAACGACACCGTCAAGGAAGTGTTCTTCGCCAACATGTCCAGCCGCGCCGGCAAGATGCTGAAGGACGACATGGAGGCCATGGGCCCGGTGCGCCTCAAGGACGTCGACGAGGCGCAGGGCCGCATGGTCGCCACCGCCAAGGACCTCGCCGCCAAGGGCGAGATCATCATCACCAAGGGCAAGGCCGATGAAGAGATGATCGCCTGATGAGCGCCGCCGCCCCCGCCAAGTTCACCTTCGACCTCGACCTCGGCCGCCGCCAGGAGCGCAACTCGCTGGTCACCGAATCCGCCATGGCCGCGCTGCTCGAGGACGCTCGCCGCGAGGGCTTCGAGTCGGGCCTCGCCGAGGGCGAGCGCACCACCATCGCCAAGGCCGCAAGAGCTGAAGCTGCTTCCGCCGAAATGCTCGCCGTCCGCGTCGCTGCCATGGCCGCCAGCATCGACGATGCGCGCAAGCAATCCATCGCCGAGGCCGTCACGCTCTCCCTTTCCATCGCACGCAAACTCGCCGGCGGCCTCATCGCCCGCGAGCCGACCGTGGAGATCGAGGCGCTGGTCGCCGAGTGCATGGCGACGCTTGATGGCGTGCCGCATCTCGTCATCCGCTGCGATCCCGCCCTCGCCGACGCCGTCCGCGACATCGCGACTAACAAGATGACCACCTCCGGCTTCACCGGCCGCCTCGTCGTCCTAGGCGATCCTGACATCGCCATCGGCGACGCCCGCATCGAGTGGGCCGATGGCGGCGTCGTGCGCGACATCAGGAAGCTGAGCGCCGAGATCGACGCCCGCATCGCCCAATACTTCGCCGCCCGCGGCATCCGACAAGGGTCAGATCAGGAGACCGAGCAATGAGCACCGGCGATACTGGCACCGGCGTCACCTTCGAGGAGATGACCGCCCCCGGCCGCGAGGGCCAGATCCCGCCCGGCGAAAAAACCGCCGCCGACCTCGAGGCCGTCTTCGACGTCCCCGTCCGCATCTCCGTCGTCCTCGGCCGCGCCAAGGTCCCCGTCGCGAGCCTTTTGAAGATGGACGTCGGCACTGTCGTCGAGCTCGACCGCCAAGTCGGCGAAGCGGTGGAAATCTACGTCAACGACCGCCTCGTCGCCCGCGGCGAAATCGTCCTCGTCGAAAACCGCCTCGGCGTGACGATGACCGAAATCATCAAGGCCGCTTGATGCCAAGGTCGTCCGCTCCGCATTCTCAG
>NZ_JAQGJL010000180.1 GCF_028290645.1 Devosia sp.
GGCACCCGGCTCTTGGGCTTGAAACGCTTCTCCGGCCGGCTCAGCGCCGCCTTCACCAAGCCGAGGTCGGCGCCGGTCATCTGCGCGATGTCCTTCGGCTCGAGATAGGGCTGATCGGCCTTGAGCTGGCGGAAGCGGGCCGGTCCTGAGGGGGAAACAGCGCCGTCAACTTCCTGGTAGATTGGGTGCTCAGTTTCGAATTCGCTCGATGGCGGGTCGAAAATGAGCGGCCCGATCGGAGCCATTATTTGACCGCAACTGTTTGTGTGTCCAAGGAGCTAACAAGGTCTCAACGGGTTGGCAACTGCGGGGGCGAGTGGTTTAGCGCGGCGACAGTACGCCGTTTTTGACTCGGATTTTCGACCATAATGCGCGCTTGGCTAGCAGGGGACGCCGAGGGCGCGGACCAAGTCAGCGCCAATGAACCATGGGTTCTCCCGGAGCATCACCACCTTGCCTCTCTCGGTGTGCCAGCTTGCAGAAGTGCATACACAACGGTAGTGCAAAATCCCCTGCGTAGTGATGTGCGGCAGAACGGCCGAGAACGCCGGTTCTGTGGGCATCCTGAGGTGAGGTACTGGTTGCAGAAGCGAGAAATGAGTTTTGTGAGGGTGTAGCACGGGACTCTCTACGCTTATGCTGCCGATGACCCGCTCAGGAACACCGACCGTACCGGACGGTTTATAGTGCTCACCTGGCCGGCGATTCCCATCATCGTCGAAGCAGGAATCTGGGTCGGCGGGTCGGTGCGGCTCTTTGGTCCAGGTGGGCATGCGCTGTTGGAAGCCAAGCATGTGCGCCGACTGCGCGACGAGAAATCGGCGACTCCAGAGGCCGCCAACTCGCTGACAAAGGCGCTCAGACAGGTCTTCGCGATGGCCTGGCGATGACGCCCATTGCCGAGGCGGACGTTGGCGCGGCAGCTCGGGCCAGCCTGTCAGCCTGAACCGGCCCGGGGCCTCAGTCGAAGCTGTTCGAACTCCGCAGTTTCTTCACTGCGCCGCGCTGGGTCTTGCCCTCGAGGCGGCGCTTCTTCGAGCCGAGGGTGGGGTGGGTCGGGGGTCTTGGCTTGGGCGGGACGAGGGCCTCGCGGAGGAACGCGGGCGGCTATCGGCAGGTCAGCAACAGTCAGTGCGGGACAGGTTCTTCGGAAGAATTTGTGATTCATAATATCAACTCTTTGCAACCCGCCGGGCTTTGGTCTAGGATTCCCCAATGACGGTGAGTGGCATGCCATGGGGCAGGTCGACGAGGGCCGGTCGTTCGGATGGCTGCTGTCCGGCACCTGCATCTCACGGTGAAGCCGCTGACATTTCCGCTAATTCGAACGGTAATTATGGTCGACGCTCTGGCACCAATGGATAACGAGGTAAGGGAAAAGCTGCTCAAGGTAAGCACGGCGACGCTCGCGACCAGCCTTTTCAAGCGTGGACTGCGCTCGCAATTCATGCAGGGCGTCCAGCGGCTGACCAAGTCCGACATCAAACTTGTCGGCCCCGCTTACACGCTGCGCTATATCCCAGCACGCGAGGACATCGACGTGATCGAGGTGTTTCGTGATACCCGGCACCCCCAGCGCCTGGCAGTCGAGACCATTCCGGCGGGCCACGTCCTGGTGATGGATTGCCGTGGTGACGCCTCGGCGGCGAGCGCCGGTTCGATCCTGCTGACGCGGATGATGATCCGCGGCGTCGCCGGGGTGGTCACCGATGGCGGTATCCGCGACTCGGACAATATCTCGACTTTCGCGCTACCGACTTATTGCGCCGCGCGGAGCGCTCCGACCAATCTCACCAAGCACCACGCGGTCGATCTCAACGTTCCCGTCGGTTGCGGCACGGTGGCTGTGTTTCCCGGCGACATCCTTGTAGGCGACGGCGATGGGGTGATCGTCATCCCGGCCGAGATCGCCGCTGAGGTGGCCGAGCAGGCGGTACAGCAGGAGCGCATCGAAGAGTTCCTCGCCGCCGAAATCGCTGCCGGGAAACCCCTCGCCGGCATCTATCCCCCCAATGCCGACACACTCGAACGCTATCGGCGCGCCAGCGAAATGGGCGATGCCGAGACAGGAACGGCCGCGATCTAGCGCCCCTCCGGTGGCCCCAGTGTAATCAGGACCGGCGGGTGACTTCGGTGAGCCGGCCCCGGGCCTCGCTGAGATGAAAGCGCATGTAGGTCGTGGCTAGGTCGCCATCCCCGCTCTCGATCGCGTCGGCGATCCGCTGGTGCTCGAGCAGCACCGTGCTGCGGCGCTCGGCCGAACCAAGCTTGGTCAGTCCCAGTGTCACCGCGATGAACCCCTCGAGCTCGACGCTGAGGCTGTCGAGTTGGTTGGCGAACAACTCGTTGCCGCTGGCAACCGCGATGGCGCGGTGAAAGGCGATGTCGAGCTTCTGCGCTGGCTGGCCGGCGTTGATCGCGTTCGAGAAGGCTCGGTGCGCGGCGCGGATGGCGACCAGGTCGTCATGGGTGCGTCGCTCGGCGGCAAAGCGCGCCGCCGCCGGCTCCAGCGCCATTCGCACCTCGAAGGCGCGCAGGTAACTGGCAAAATCGGCGGGATCGAAGAAGTCGACGCTGGCTGCCGGGGGGGCGCGCAACAGAATGGTGCCCGAGCCGCGCCGGGTCTTGACGAGGCCATCCGCCTGCAGCCGCGTCAGGGCCTCTCGCACCACCGGTCGAGATACGCCGAAGGCTTCGCAGATCGCGTGTTCGGCCGGCAACTTGTCGCCGGGGGCCACAGCCCCAGCCATGATCTGTTCGAGCAGTTGTCCGTAAAGGATGTCGGCGAGTCTGCGCTTGGGCGCCGGAGTGAGTTGAATGTTGGCCATTGTCATCGCTCTAGCATGGAAGCCGGGTCGTCGTCCCGGTCGCGCACCAGGGGACGTCCCTAGCCTGTTGGAAGCCGTTCGAAACGCTGGGTAGCCGGCCATATCTGGCTCCCACCCCTCTTATGGTTCGATTAGCCCAATTCGAGCGGCCGGCGCAATCTAACCAAAGCGATACCCCCTGTCCAAGCATAGTTGTCAAGTAGATTCTCATTTCGTAGCTCAAAAGCGGCCGAAACCTGACCTATTGACTTACTCCTAGGTTGCCGCAGGCATGTCCTCATGTTAGGCAACCGGGATCGGTCGACCTCGGTCGATCTCCGTCACCGCCCAGCTCGGGCGGGAAGGGGGCATGCCATGCAGCAGGTCGCACTTGGCCGCACCGGCCTCCGGTCGAGCGCCGCGTGTCTCGGGGCAGGGGGATATAGCCGGCTCGGCCAAAGCCACGGCGCCAGCCACGAGAGTTCGGTCGCGCTGGTGAAGGCCGCGATCGACCTGGGTATCTCGATGATCGACACCGCAGGAAAGTACGGCACCGAGCCCATCGTCGCCGAGGCGGTCAAGGGTGTGCGCGACCGGGTTGTCATCTCCACCAAGACAGCGATCGTCGATCAGGATGAGCGTGAGGGCTACGGCTGCGGGCTCAAGAGCGCGGCGGCATTTATGGGTATGGTGGAAGACAGCCTGCGCAATCTCAAAACCGACCATATCGATATCATGCACCTGCACGGGGTGGTCGCCGGCCAGTATGGCTATTGCCGCGACGAGCTGATTCCAGCTTTCATCAAGCTTCGCGAGGCGGGCAAGGTCCGCTTCTTCGGGATCACGGAGCGCTTCAATATCGACTTCACGCACGAGATGCTGAGGCTCGCGGCCCGCGACGACGTCTGGGACGTCATCATGGCGGGGTCCAATTTCCTCAACCAGACGGCGGTGACCGAAGTGCTGCCGTTGAGTCGTGAGAACGGCATCGGCACGATGTGCATGTATGCCGTGCGGGGCGGCCTTGCCGACCACCGCAGGGCGGGCGAACTGACCGCAGAACTGTT
>NZ_JAQGJL010000195.1 GCF_028290645.1 Devosia sp.
ACCCGCGTCGAGGCCAACGCCTCGCCGGCCCCGCTTCATCTCCTCAGGAAGACGAGGGGATGGCTCTTTGACAAACTCCGAAGCCCATGGGCTGTCGGATGCATCAGCATGCCCTACAACATCGCGGCTGCGGCCACCCCCACCCTCCGACGGCAGCGAGTTGGCTCCTAAGCCTCAGCCACTTCCGGCGCGGATCGCTTCGGCGCCGGCAGGTCCATCGCCTCCACTGCGGCGATCAGCGGCTCGATGCGGTCCACCATCTCGATATTCCGCTCTTCCATGGTGAAGTTCACCGTCATGTAATCGCGGCCGGGACAGAAGGTGGCGATGTTCGAGGCGGAGTGATAGGCGCCGCAATAGATCGGCTCCACCATCCAGTCGGTGACCGGGCCGAAGGTGCGGTGGGGCGGCACGAGGGTCAGCACCGTGTCGGTGCGCCCCGAGAAGCGCCAGAAGCGCGGGCCGTAGAGGAACCGGAAGGCGCGGTGGAGCTTGCGGTGCATGGCGAACAGCGCCAGCATCTGGACCTGGAACGAGGTGATGTCCTTGTTCTCGATCTCGCTCAGCGCATCGTCGACGGCATGCGCGTATTCGACGAAATCGCTCCTGTACGGGAACTTCGCCATCAGGGCGCGTACCCGGAAAAAGTCGTCATCTGCTTCGGTGCGCCGCGTGTCGAGCATGGTGTAGGCGGCGGTGATCACCTCGGCGTTCAGCCGGCGGTCGGTCTCGGAATGGAGCGCGTGGGTGACGAGCGCGAAGTAGAGCGAGCGCTGCCGCACGCCCAGCCGGTTGGCGAGGCTGCGCAGCCGGTCGCGGCGCAGCGCCAGTGTCTTGAACCCCCAGGGCTTGTCGGGCGGCGACATGACGTGGGCGAAGAACAGGTGGAGCGACACCCCGATGGCTGCTTGCAGCGCGCCTTTGAAGCGGGCGCCGAAGCTGACCTTGTTCGCCTTGTTGGACTGGATGCCGTGGTTGGCCGACTGCGAGCGCGACAGGAGTGCCGAATCGGAACCCTCGAGCACGCAATGGGCGGCGCGCACCTGGATGACCGACACCCGCCCTTCGGCATCCGGGCCGCCTTTCAGCGTCGCGGCCATGAAGCGGAACAGTGGCAGGTCGGGGTGATCGAAGATATCGGCGCTCTTCGAAAGCCATTTGTCCGGGTAGCCGTCGAGGCTGTCGACCATCTCCACCGAGGTGATCGCATCGAGCTGGGCGTCGGTGAACGGATGCCCCGGGCGGGCCCCGATGAAGCCGTGCGTGAGCTGCGGGGCAAGGCCCACCACCTGGGCGACCAGTTCCTTCAGCTTCGTCTTGTCGAACTTCTCCTTGGAGAAGGCAGTGAAGAAAATGGTGTCCTTGCCGGCGAACAGGAACCACTGGAAGTTCGTGAACAGCGCCTGCGGGTTCTTCTGAACTGCTGCAAAGGCCAGGTCGAGCGCTTCCGCATGATTGCTGGCAAAGCTCGACGACGAAAAACTCTTCATGGTTCAACCCGAACAAAATCCCTGAACTATAAGCCACGTGTTGGCGTGGAGGGTCAATCGCTTAGCGCAGCGGCTGCTTCCATAACCCTTAGGTACGTGTTGCGTTGCCACTGCGCGGGCCATAAAGGTCTTGCCGACGGCCTCAATCCAATCCTGCCTCACGAGGCTCTCGGCCTTGCGTATCATACCCCTCGTCCTTGCGGTCGCCCTGTTCATGGAGAACATGGACTCGACCGTCATTGCCACTTCGCTGCCGGCGATCGCGGCCGATATCGGGGCCGAGCCGATCTCGCTGAAGCTGGCGCTGACCGCCTATTTCGTGGCGCTCGCCATCTTCATCCCGCTGTCGGGCTGGATGGCCGACCGGTTCGGGTCGAAGAACATCTTTCGCATCGCCATCGTGGTGTTCATGGCCGGCTCGATCTGCTGCGCCTTCTCGGATTCGCTCCTGACCTTCGTGTTGTCCCGGTTCCTCCAGGGCATAGGCGGCTCGATGATGACCCCGGTGGCGCGGCTGGTGCTGGTGCGCTCGACGCCGCGCAACGAGCTGGTCTCGGCGATGGCGTGGCTGACGATCCCTGCCCTGATCGGCCCGATCGCCGGGCCGCCGCTCGGCGGCTTCCTCACCACCTATCTCAGCTGGCACTGGATCTTCTGGATCAATGTTCCGATCGGCCTCATCGGCCTCGTGCTGGTCACAAGATTGCTGCACACGGCGGAGGGTCGCAATGAACGGCCCATCGACGTGCCGGGGCTGATCCTTTCGGGCCTTACCTTCGCCGGCGTCTTGTTCGGCATCTCGGTGATCAGCCTCCCCGCGATCCCGGCGGTCGCCGGCTACGGCTCGATCGTTTTCGGCACGGTCGCCGGGGTGCTGTACCTGCGCCACGCCAGGCGGACGGCGATGCCCATCCTCGATCCGAAACTGTTCCGCCTGCCGCTGTTCCGCAGCGCCATCATCGGCGGCTCGCTGTTCCGCATCGGCATCGGCGCCTTCCCGTTCCTGATGCCGCTGATGTTGCAGCTGGCCTTCGGGCTTACCCCGTTCGAATCCGGCCTCACCACCTTCGTCGCGGCGATCGGCGCACTGCTCTCGAAATTCGGCGTCGAGCGGGTGTTCGCAACCTTCGGCTTCCCGCGCACGCTGATGCTCACGGCAGCGATCGGCTGCATCTTCCTCGGCATCAATGGCTTGTTCACCCCGGCCGTGCCGCACTGGCTGCTGATGGGTTCACTGCTGGTCGGCGGCCTTACCCGCTCGTTCTTCTTCACCGGCGTCAACGCCCTGGCCTTCGCCGATGTCGACGAGGCGCATGCCAGCCAGGCCACAGCGATCAATGCGGTGAGCCAGCAGCTCAGCGTCGCGGCCGGCGTCGCGGTGGCGGGCGGTGCGCTCGAGTTTGCGGCGAACCTGCATGGCGGGAACCTGACGCTGGGCGATTTTCACATCGCCTGGTTCGTCGTTGCGGCCGTGGCGATCTTCAGCGTCATCCCGTTCATGCGCCTGCCGCCCGATGCGGGGAGCGACGTCTCGGGGCACCAGGTCAAGCCGATGCCCAAGCCTGTTTCGGCAACGCTCTGATTGTCATCGTTAGGTTCGTAGTTAGTCCTGACAGGCCGGCGCCGGCATGATAGAGCAGCCGCCTCCCCCGCTTAGACACCCCATATGTCCGCCCTTCGCCTGACCCCACTGATCCTCGCCGTCGCGTTGTTCATGGAAAACATGGACTCGACGGTGATAGCGACCTCGCTCGCCGCGATCGCCCGCGATATCGGCACCGAGCCGATCGCCCTGAAACTGGCGCTCACCGCCTATCTGGTGGCGCTTGCCATCTTCATCCCGGTCTCGAGCTGGATGGCCGACAGGTTCGGCGCCCGCAACGTGTTCCGCTGGGCGATGATCGTATTCATCATCGGCTCGGTCTGTTGCGCCGCCTCCAACTCGCTGCTGACCTTCGTGCTCTCCCGGTTCCTGCAGGGGATGGGCGGCGCCATGATGACGCCGGTGGCGCGGCTGGTGCTGGTGCGGGTGACGCCGCGAAATCAATTGGTCGACGCCATGGCATGGCTGAGCATTCCCGGCCTCATCGGCCCCATCGTCGGCCCCCCGATCGGTGGCGCCATCACCACCTTTGCGAGCTGGCACTGGATCTTCCTGATCAACGTCCCGATCGGCCTGCTGGGCGTGCTGCTGGTCAACAAGTTCCTGCCCGAGTGGCACCGGAACGAGCCGCGGAAGCTGGATTTCACCGGGTTCCTGCTTGCCGGCACGACATTCGCCGGCTGGGTGTTCGGCATCTCGGTGCTGACCCTCCCTGCCCTGCCCGCGAGCTTCGGCTATGGCGCGATGATCCTCGGGACCGCGGCTGCCGCGGCCTACTGGTTCCATTTCAAGCGGACGGAGTACCCCCTGCTCGATCTCAGGATTTTCCGCCGGCCACTGTTCCGGCTGACAGTCATCGGCGGCACGTTCTTCCGGCTGGGCACCGGGGCGATGCCGTTCCTCTTCCCGCTGATGCTGCAACTGGCGTTCGGCCTCAGCCCGTTCGAAAGCGGCATGGTGACGTTTGCCTCGGCGGTCGGCGCTTTTGCCGTGAAGTTCATTGCGGAGCGGATCCTCCAGCGCCTGGGGTTCCGTACGAGCCTCGTTGCCGCGACTTTCATCACTGCGCTGGGCGTCCTCGCCATGGGGTTCTACACGCCGGGGACGCCGACCCCGGTGATGCTGGGGAAGCTGGTCGTCACCGGCTTCTTCCAATCACTGTTCTGGACGGCAACGAACGCCTTCACCTTCGCCGACATCGAGGACAAGGATGCGGGGCAAGCCAATGTCATCAGCCAGGTGGGCGTCCAGCTATCGCTGGCATTCGGCGTGGCGCTGGGCGGCGGCGTGCTCGAGGGGCTGCGGCTGCTGCATGGCGGCGAGCCGCTGCTGGCCGATTTCCACATGGCCTTCTATGTCATCGCCGCGGTGACCCTGATCTCGACCGTGCTGTTCATGCGCGTCCCGAAGTCGGCGACAATGCATGGGCACGCCCACGCGGCGCAGGGCGAAGCCGCCGAGTAGCTAGCCCTTGAAGCCGCGGGCCAGCAGGTAGGTCTCGGCCGAGTCCTGCCGGCTGGCCTTGGGCTTGGCGTGGATGGTCGTCGCGAAGTGCCGCTTCAGGATGGCGAGCAGTTCATGCTCGGTGCCGCCCTGGAACACCTTGGCGATGAAGGTGCCGCCCGGCGCCAGTACCCGCACCGCGAAATCGGCGGCGAGTTCGACCAGCGCGATGATGCGGATGTGGTCCGTGGCACGATGGCCGGTGGTGGGCGCCGCCATGTCGGACATCACGATATCGACCTTGTGCCCGCCTAGCGCCGCGATCAGCGCATCAGGAGCGTCCTCGTCGTTGAAGTCCTTCTGCAGGAGGATCACGCCGGGGATCGGCGCCATCTCGAGATAGTCGATGCCGACGATCAGCGGCTTTTCCTCGGTCGACCCCACGATGGGCGCCGCGACCTGCGACCAGCCGCCGGGGGCGGCGCCGAGGTCGACGATGCGCTGGCCCTTGTGGAAGAGCTTGTAGCGCTCATCGAGCTCCTGGATCTTGTAGGCGGCGCGCGAGCGATAGCCCTCGGCCCGGGCCTTGGCCACATAGGGATCGTTGAGCTGGCGCTGCAGCCAGAGGGTCGAGCCGATCTTCCGGCCCTTCGAGGTCTTGACGCGCACCTTGAGTTCGGTGCGCCGGCCGGGGCCTCCGGTTTTGACCATCAGCGGCTCCTGCGGGTGTTGCCGCGATCGGCGCGGTCGGCGTCGATCAGCGAGATGAGGATGCCTTCGCGGAGGCCGCGATCCGCGACCCGGACGCGCTCTGTCGGCCATTCGCGGCGGATCGCCTCGAAGATCGCGCAGCCGGGCAGTACCAGGTCGGCGCGGTCCTTGCCGATGCACGGATGCGCGACGCGCCGGTCGAAGGGCATGCCGAGCAGCGCATTCATGGTGGCGTCGACATCGGCGCGGGTCATCCAGAGGCCATCGACCTTCTGGCGCTCGTAGCGCTCGAGGCCGAGGTGGAGGCCGGCGAGCGTGGTGACGGTTCCGGAGGTGCCGATCAGGTGCACCGGATGCTCGGCGATCATCTGCCGCAGCTTTTCGCGGCCGCGGAACTGGCGGAGGTGGCCGGCAACGAAGGCCACCATGTCCTCGAAGGTCTGGGGCGTCACGTCGACACCGCCGAACTTCTCGGCGATCGAGACGACGCCCACCGGCAGCGATTGCCAGGAGCGGATGGAGGACGACATGCGCCCCTGCCGGCGCGGCCGGCCGCCACGGAAATCGAGCCAGGCCAGCTCGGACGAGCCGCCGCCGATATCGAACATCAGCGCGCCGGCCGAGCTTTCCTCGATGAGATCGGCGCAGCCGGTGACGGCGAGCGAGGCCTCGGTCTGGCGGTCGACGATCTCGAGTACGAGGCCGAGTTCGCGCTCGACGCGGGCGATGAATTCGAGGCCGTTGGTGGCGGAACGGCAGGCCTCGGTGGCGATCAGGCGCATGCGGCTGGGCTCGTGCTCGCGCAGCTTGTTGCGGCAGAGCCGGAGCGCTTCCATGGTGCGCTCCATTGCGGCATCGGAAAGGCGGCCGGTGGTGGACAGGCCCTCGCCGAGGCGGACGATGCGGGTAAAACCGTCGAGCACGCGAAAGCTGTTCTCGTGCGGGCGGGCGATGAGCAGGCGGCAATTGTTGGTGCCAAGGTCGAGCGCCGCATAGAGCGGCCCTCGCGACCGGCGCGAAGTGGGATTGCCTGCGGGGTGCGTCCGCCGCTCCGCTCCGCCCGATCCGGGATGCCCCCCAGGACTTGCGGTGGTTGGGACGGGGCTCACGCCCTGCCCCTCACGGTGCCGTTCCAGGCTTTCGGGCCCGGCTACGACGGCGGACCGATCTGGATCGGTCAACCTTGCTCCATTCCCCGCGCAGTCGCCGGCTGACGGCCGAAGCCGTGGGCGCCCGACACGGGCTATATCAGTGTCGGGAACGACGGTAGAGGATGATCCCCGCCAACGCAACGCCCACAATCCGCCGCAAAGCTGAATGGCTCCCAACATCGGGTGAACAAAGCCGAAGCAGCGCAAAACGGGTGTTGATCCCAGGTTCGATTGCCGCTAGAAGGCGCACCGAATGTCGCTGGTCCGAGGCCACGGCATCCAGGCCGAGCGCTTGGGGAATAGTTCAATGGTAGAACTACGGACTCTGACTCCGTCAATCTTGGTTCGAATCCAGGTTCCCCTGCCAATCTCTCAGCAAAGCATAAGTCTTTCCAGCAGATCAGAGCCAGGCTAACCGCCCAAATCGTGGGCTTTGCCACCGGATTGGCCGCCGGGGTTAGCCACCGGCCTCTCTAGCCTGTTACTCCGGATTGGTGGGGAACCGCTTGGGAAGGCTTTGCCGCTTCCACGCCCTTGCCGATGCCGCAAGCAGTCCCGGTCGGGCTGCTCTTCTCCGAGGTGATCGTCGACTGGCTGGAGCGCGGTATCGCGATGCGAGAACACGCAAAAGCGACCTGCCGGACGCGCAGCCCATGATCCGTATCTGGGTCGAGGTCGCAGGAGATCGGCCGCCGAGAGCTGCAAGCACGGCGAACAGCATCTCGACCTTCTTGCGCCGATGCCCTGAACGTTCGAGGGGCCGTCGTGTCGGCTAGCCGTGCTGCTCGCCAGCAAGCGCTGGTGGCGCTTCAGCCTCTCAAACCCATTCGGGAGAACACACGATTTTTCACTGGCCAAGGCTCAGAACTTGACGTTGAATCCAGCGGTTCCCGTCATGTCGTAACTGTTGCCCATGCTGCTCAGGCTGGTGTTGACCGCCGCCTCGCCGTGGAGCGCGTACATGCCATCGCCCCAGTTGTAGCTGCCACCCAAACCGATCCCACCCCAGAGCGGGTCTTCTTGGCTGGTGAGCGTCACCCCGGCGAGGTCGGTCTCGGCGCCGGGGAGGAACTCGTAGTAGAGGTTTGCGATCGCATAGGCGTGGACGCTGCTGGCCTGGCCCAGATCGTCCGTCCAGGCCGTCTGATAGTCGGCCGAGAGCCCCAGGCGCGCCTTGAGACTGTCGCCATCCAGCAGCGACACGGCGGCCCCAAAGGCGTCGGTGAAGTCGTTGTAGTCGAGCCCTGAATAGGTCAGCTGGGCCTGGGGGGTAATCGACCAGTTGGGGCCGAGCGCAATCTCCTGGCCCATTTCCAGCCCCAGCGCATAGCCAAAGCCGGCTATGCCGGAGGCGAGGCTGGTGCCGGCCGTCCTCGAGGAGAGGTCCCCGTCGTACCAGGTGAGATTGGCCTGAGCGTCGAGGTAGAAACCGGTTGAGCCTTCCCAGGTCAGCGTTGCTCCGAGGCCATAGCCGGTTGCATTGATATTGCCGTCGCCATAGGGCGAGGCGACGTCGGTCGAAAGCGTGCCATAGCGCGCCCACAGGCCACCAGTCAGCACGCCGGCCTCCCCGGCATCGAGCACGCCATCGGCTCCCGCCTGAAGCTGCCAGGTGTCGGCACCGTAGGTCGCGTCGGTTGTCGAGGTCTCGGGAGCGGCGCGCAGGTGAGCCCCAATGATCCGGCCCCAGATGCCGCTCCCCGCCGCTGCCGCATCGGGCAAGGGGCCGGTGTCGACGACGCCGTTCGGCCAGGATCGGCTGCCCACGCGCTGGCGCAGGGTATCAAGGCCATTGAGGCTCTGCAGCACATCGGCATAGGCCTCGTAGATAGGGGCGCCCGGTTGATAGAGCGGCAGGGTGGGATCGCCCGGAACGACGGGAACAAGCAGCGCCGAGCGCAGGTACCAGTCGCCATCCGCCGGGGTGCTGATGCCGTTCTTGTAGAGGCGGTAGCCGTAGGCTCCGGCCACCACGGCCTGCTCGCCTTCGAAGACGTAGCTGCCCAATAACGCGAAGGTGCCGTTGGAGGCGCCGCCGATATCGATGATCTTGATTCCTTCAGTGGTCGGGCCACCGCTGCCGCCGAGATTGATGACCTCGACCCCGGTGGCGCCGGCCGTGGCGCCGGTGACGACAAGCCGGTCGGCGGGCGAACTGTCGCCACCCAGCACGGCTTCGATTTCGAGGATGCCACCGCTACCGATGTAGTTGCCGTCGACGGTCAGTGTGCCGATGGAGTTGCCCGGTGCGATCACGCCGCCGGCTTCGTTGGTCGTGGTGCCAACGGTTCCGTGTCCCATCAACGTCCCGCCATTGGCCACGGCCAGGGTGCCGCCCAACTGGCCGTTGACCGACAGCGTGCCTGCCACGATGCGGGTCTGCCCGCTGAATGCCGAGCTGTTCCCGGTGAGCGTCGTCACACCGGTCCCCAGCTGACGGACCTCGCCAGCTCCCGAAATGACCCCATCGAAGTTCAGGGCATCAGAGCGGTCGAAGGCGAGAATACCGGCGTTGGCGACGTTGCCGCCAAGGCTGCCGGAGGTGCCGCCATTGCCGATCTGCAGGGTGCCGGCGGTGATGGTGGTGCCACCTGTATGGGTGTTGGCTCCGGTCAGCACTGTCGTGCCGAGACCGCGCTGCACCAGGCTGCCAGTGCCGCTGACGGCGCCGGAAAAGATCGCCTCGTCCGTGCGGTTGAAGGCGAGAATGGCGTCGTTTGCCACATTGCCTGTAAGGCTGCCGGAGGTACCGCCATTGCCGACCTGCAAAGTGCCGGCGCTGATCGAGGTGCCGCCGGTATGGGAGGCGGCGCCGGCAATGATCAGGGTGCCGAGACCGGCCTTGTCGAGGCTGCCCGCGCCAGAGAGGGTGCCGTTCAGGGTCAGCGACGTGGCCGGGTCGGTCAGCAATGTGCCGGTGCCGATGACGGTGACGGACCGGGCCGTGGTGATGTTGGCGGTCGTGCGCAGCGTGCCGCCCTCGAGTGCAAGGTCGCCGGACGCGGCCCCCAGGTTGACGTCGGCGGCGATGCTGAGCGTGCCGCCCTCGATCACGGTGCCGCCGGTGTAGCTGTTGGCGCCGCCCAGCACCAGGGTGCCGAGATCGGTCTTGACCAGCTCCGAGGCTCCGGTGAGTTCCGACGCCACCGTCGCGACCATCCCAGTGCCGTCCGTGGTGCCGTCGCCGACGCGAATGATGGATGGCGCGCCCGTCAGCGTGATCACCCCGCCAACGATCTGATAGCCACCAGTGGCAAACTGCATGCCCGTCGCATCGATGGCCCCGACTGTATTGTCGACGGTGACCGTACCCGGGGCGCCGGCGAAGATCGCGAAGGCGGCACCCTGGTAGGGGCCGTTGGCCACACCACCGCCATCGGTCCAGTTGTTGTTGCCGGAAGCCTGCCAAGTGCCGTCGCCGCCGTTGACGACGCCATTGTTCTGCGGGCCGGCGCTGCCGTCCCAATAGCTGAGCGTCATGCCTTGCGTGTTGACCAGATTGACCTGATGGGCAATCGAGGTCTGCACGTAGGACCCGGGAGTGGGGATCGTACCGACCACCAGTCCGTTATCGGTGAGCGCCCCGGTGTAGCTCATTAGCCGGTAGATGCCCGGGTCGAACGTACCCCCCAGGGACACCGCCACATTCAGCGTGCCGTCGAGCGTCAGCCCGCCGCCGACTGTGATCAGGTCGTTGGAGGCCCCGCCCACGACATAGGCCTCGCCGAAATCATAGGCGAGCACCGCGCCCCCGGAGATGAAGAGGTCCCCGAGGATCGCGAGGGTGGCGGGACCGGCGCCGGGACCGCCCGGCGACAGCGTGGCATCGTCGCCGACCGACACATCGCCGCCGATGGTGCCGCTGCCGCCCAGCGTTCCGTTGGCATTGACCGTGGTCAGGCCGGTGGCCGCAGATTGATCGCCATCGATGAACAGGCCGCCGCCATCGATCGTCGTGTCGCCGGTGTAGAGGTTGGTCCCGGTAAGGACCGTTGCACCGGTACCGGCCTGGGTGAGCGATCCGGCCCCGGTAATCACACCGTCGAACGTCAGCGTGTCCGAGCGGTCGAAGGCGAGCACGCCGGCGTTGGCGACGTTGCCGGCAAGACTGCCGGAGGTGCCGCCATTGCCGATCTGCAGGGTGCCGATGGTGATCGTGGTGCCGCCCGTATGCGTGTTGGCTCCGGTCAGCACTGTCGTGCCGAGGCCGCGCTGCACCAGGCTGCCAGCGCCGCTGACGGCGCCGGCAAAGATCGCTTCGTCCGTGCGGTTGAAGGCGAGAATGGCGTCGTTTGCCACATTGCCTGTGAGGCTGCCGGAGTTACCGTCATTGCCGACCTGCAAGGTGCCGGCGCTGATCGAGGTGCCGCCGGTATGGGAGGCCGCGCCGGCAATGATCAGCGTGCCGAGCCCGGCCTTGTCGAGGCTGCCCGCGCCAGAGAGGGTGCCGTTCAGGGTCAGCGAGGTGGTCGCGTCGGTCAGCAATGTGCCGGTGCCGGTGACGGTGACCGACCGGGCGGTGGTGATGTTGGCGGTTGTGCGCAGCGTGCCGCCCTCGAGCGTAACGCCACCGGCAATGGCGCCGAGATTGGTGTCGCTCGAGATGGCCAGCGTGCCGGCGCCGATCAGCGTCCCGCCCGAATAGGTGTTGGCGCCATTCAGGGTCAGAGTGCCGCCGCCTGTCTTGTACAGGCCGATATTCGGTGCGCTGCCACTGATTACACTGCTAATTCCGGCCTCGAGCCCAGTGTCCACATTGAGAAAGCTCATTGTCGGCGTCCCGCCCGGCGTGTCGCCGAGCATGTTCAGAATGCCCCCGTTGAGCTGATAGCCGCCGGTTACGAACTGAAGTCCCTGGAAGCCTTGGGTGCCCTCGACAACGACGGTACCCGGGGCACCACCAAACACACCCACCTGGCTTTGCCATGCGGCATTGAAGTTATAGTCCGGTCCATCGGTCCAGTTGGCGGTCCCTGAATCCCAGGTTCCATCGCCGCCGCTGGCGGTCCCGTTGCCGACGCCATCGAGACCGTCCCAGATCTGGACGAGCTGACCGCCGATGGATACGAAGACGTTGACCTGGTTGGGCACGCCAAGCTGCAGCGTTCCGGTACCGAGGCTCGAGGTGACGCTCGCTCCATTGTCGACCAGCGTTCCGTACTGGAAGAGCCGGTAGTAGCCGCTAGACGTCGGCGTCAGATCGATGACCCCATCAAGCGTCAGCTGACCGTTGACATCGACAAGATCGTTCAGCAGTCCGCCGACCACACCCGGTTCACCGAGCTGGAATTTGCTGACCGATTGCTCGTTGAGCAGAAGGTCCCCATTGATCGTCAAGGTGCCGGGGCCGTCACCGGCTGCCAATATGCCGAAATCGTCCACCGAGACGTCGCCGCCGATAACTCCGGTGCCGCCCAGCGTCGCGCCGGCGCCGACCGAGATTTCACTGGTAGCAGTACCAAACGTGCCGGCGGTGTTGTTGACGAGGAGCCTCCCCGCAAGGACCGAAACGGCGCCGGCGTAGCTCGAACTATCGCCGCTGAGGGCAAGAGTGGCTGCGCCACTCTTGATGAAGCCCTGCGCTCCGGAGAACGAACCGGCATAGGTTTGGTCGAGCGACTGGGTGACCGTCAGAGCGGCATCGAGACTGATGTTCCCACCGGTCCCCGACAGGCTGCCCTTTGACTGCGCGACATCGATATCCAGGGTGCCGCCATTGACGATGAGCGCACCGGTCGTGGCGCCAAGCGCGTTGGCCGATGCAGCGCGTAGCTGACCTGAATTGACGGTCGTCGTTCCCGTATAGGTGTTTCCGCCGGTGAGCGTGATGACGGCCGTTCCCGTCTTGACGATCGAACCGCTGCCCAGGATGGCGTTGGCGACGGTGGTGTCGACGCTCGACTGATCGAAGCTCAGGACGCCCGTGATGGAGACCGGGCCGACCAGTCCGGTGGTCGCATTGGCGAATGTGAGACTGTTGGCGCCGCCTGTGAAGGTGATGGCATTGGCACCCACACCTGCTGTGACTAGGCCGAACGCACCCATGGTAATGGCCAGGTTCTGGCCGGCAATTCCGGCGCCGCTGGGGCCCGCGATCCCGGCGATTGCGCCGGCGCCACCCACGCCACCGACGCCGCCGGTGATGCCCGCACTTATGGTCAAGGTCGTGGGTCCCGCGCCGCTGACCAAGAGACCGATACCGCCCGTGCCCCCTGCCCCACCGGCTGGGCCACCGGCGCCACCAGCGCCACCGGCTCCACCAGTAATGCCGGCGCCGATGACGAATACCTGAGCCGTGCTCCCGCTGAGCACAAGGCCGTAGCCGCCATCTCCGGCCGCTCCGCCGTTCGCGCCCA
>NZ_JAQGJL010000201.1 GCF_028290645.1 Devosia sp.
ACCTCGATCGCATACGCGCGGCTCAGGAAGGCGGCCTTCCCATCAGGGGGCAGTTCTTTGCACGGACCATAGGGATCCTGTTCGGGCTCGATCTTTCCTACCATCCCTTCTCGCTGAACCCGAGTTACCGACCGCTCGCTGACCTGCCCCTGGCCGAGAAGGTCATGGCGTTGCGTGACCGGGAACTGCGCGCTCGCCTCCTCGTCGAGGAGCCGGAGGATTCAAATCCGTTTGTGGTTTCGATGGTGAAAAGGACCCAGATGTTGTTCCCCCTGGGCGACCCGCCGAACTACCGTCCGGCGCCGGAGGAGAACCTCGCTATGCGCGCCGCGGTCATGGGCGTCTCGACCCGGGACCTGATCTATGACGAGCTGCTGAAGCAGGACGGCCGCGCGATCCTCTATTGCCCGCTAGGGGACATGTCCCAGGACGCACGCATGATGTTCGACCAGCCAGGCGTCACCCTGGCGCTCGGGGACGGCGGCGCGCACTACGGCATGCTGTGCGACGCCTCCTATCCCACCTATCTCCTGACCCGGCTCGTGCGCGATGCACCGGCTGAAGAGGCATTGCCGCTGCCGCAGGCGATCAAGGCGCTGACGCGCGACCCTGCGGAGACCGTCGGGTTTCTCGACCGCGGTTTGATCCGGACCGGGCTCAAGGCCGATCTGAATGTCATCGACTATGATCGTTTGCGCCTGCACCAGCCTACGGTCGCCCGCGACCTGCCGTCCGACGGCAAGCGTCTGTCCCAGAAGGCCGACGGCTATATGCTGACCATCGTCAGTGGCGAGATAACCTATCGTGAAGGCGTCGCCACCGGCGCCCTGCCCGGTCGGCTGATCCGAGGCGCAACACGCCCTGCGGAGATGATAGCCTAAAGGCGCGCCCGTTCGGCGCTGCCGAGTTGTCGTGGACGCCACCGCACGCCTCGATCAGCGCGGCGCTGACGACCAAACCTGCGCTGCGCGACAGAGGTCGGTTCGCGCCGCGGACAAGCAGCCCTCCCCTCAAGCCAGCGCTCTGTACCTTGCCTGAAGCCATTTCGACGGCTGAGATATTCCGGCCGTCATCGCCCAACTAAGCCGATGGGAATGGGATGACGATACCGGCGCTGGCGATCTACCGTCCCGCCGGACGACGTGGACAAACCACCGCGTCGGCCCCTGGGGCTGCGCGCGCTAACCCGCCGGGATGAGAAAAGCCAACGACGCTGCAGTTTGCCACCCGCGGCGCCGGATCAGGCGCCGCGGGTGGTCACAACCATGAGGGCCGTTGTGGGTCGTCACCAGCGATATGACAGCTCGAGGCCATACATGCGTGGCTCGCTGTAAGCCGCCGTCTGGATGCCGATCGTCAGGGTCGTAACCCCACCGGCGATGACGTCCGCATCGTTCATGATGTTGCGGATGAATGCGGCGGCCGACACGCCCTTGCCGGCGATATCGTTCCACTCAATCCGAGCGTTGGCCACGTCGTAGGCTGGTACAACCGCGTTGCCGACGTAGAAATCGCCCTGCCAGGAATAGTCCCCACGCACGATCACTTCGCCGTCCAGCGGCGCCACTGGCAGCACCCAGCGGGCCGACGCCGTCGTCGACCATTTGGGCGAGTTGTTGCCGAACGCCGGGACGTTGATGCCGGGGACCGGCGGCAGCGTGAGGCTGTCGACGCGCTGGTGCGTATAGGCCCCGTTGCTGGTCAGGGTCAGGCTCTCCACCGGCCGGACGATCAATTCCCACTCGAAGCCTGAGAGGGTGCGTTGGCCTGAATTGATTCCGACGGCGTTGTTCAGCGGCACCGACGGATCCGTCGATGGAACAATGGCGCCGACCATGAACGACGAGACGACGTTCTCGTACTTGCTGCGGTATGCGGAGACGTTCACGCGGCCGGTCACATCGCCGATCCGCCAGTCATGCTTCACACCCACCTCGACGTCGGTGACGAGTTCGGGGCGGAAGGTCTGGTACGGCAGCAGGATCGCGGTCGCCGGCGAAAGGAAGGCTGGGGAGTTGATGTTGCCTTCGCGATAACCCCGGCGCGTCGTCGCATAGACAAACAGGTCGGGGCGCACCTGCCAGTCCAGGCCGAGCGTCCAGGTCGGCGCCTTGCCCTTGTAGCTGATGAACGACCGGCCCGCCGTCGTCGGGCAAGAGTCCTGGTCGACCGCCGGATTGAACGTCAGGCCCGAAACCGCAACCGTGCATGCATTGGCCTCGTCCCAGCTGTAGCGATAGCCTGCGTTTAACTTCAAGCCGTCGACCCAGTCGCCGAGGCTCAGGCCGATCTGCCCAAACAGCGCCTTATTCTCCCGCACGCTAAATGAGGTGATCCAGGGCACCGCCGAAGAAGCGATCCGGAAACGCCCGCCGTTCGGACCGTCCGGGTCTTCTTTGATGTAGATGCCGCCGACGATCCAATCGAGTTTGCTGTCAAAGGCGGTGCCGAGCAGATGCACCTCTTCCGAGATCGACTTGAGATCCACCCGCGACGACGGGTCGATCAGGGGCGGTGTGAAATTGACGCCATCTGAGTCAAAATCGCTGGAAACAAAGGTCTTGCGATAGCCGAAAATGCTGCGCGCCTGCACGGCGCCGAAATCAACCTCGGTCTTGTTGGAGACGCCCCAGATCTTTCGGTCCAGGCGGGGTTCGATGCTGGTGGCGGTCGTTCGCGGACCCCACGCCTGCTGGCGCGCGAAGGCGTCGTCAATATCGGCGTCAGGCTGGAAGCCGACGCAGGCCACAGGGTTGGAGCTGTTGACGGTGTGGCAGTCAAAAAAGCGGGCGAGCGCAGGCGTCCGGGCCAAGCCGCCCGGCGTTTGGTTCCAGAGTATGCCGGCGACCCCATTCTCCTTTGCCGTGAAGCGGTCGAAGACGGTCAGGTTGCGGATGTTGGCGGTCGGGGTGAGCAACAGGCTCGCCCGCACGCTGTCGCGGTGGATGTCGTCCAGGTCTCCGCGGCCAGTGATGTTCTTGGTGTAGCCGTCTCGTCTGGTGCTCTTCCCGGCCAGGCGGATCGCGATCTTGTCCTCAAACACCGGGATGTTGATGGCGCCCTCGACGTCACGATAATCGAAGTTTCCGGCTGAGCCGGTGAGGTAGCCTCCCCATTCGGAACTGGGCGCCGTCGGTGTGAAGATGATCGCGCCGCCGATGGTGTTCCGGCCGAACAGGGTGCCTTGCGGCCCCTTAAGGACCTGGATGCTGGCCAGATCGAAGATCGGAACGTTGGAGCCGTTGAAGTTGAGCGGAACGTCAGCGAAATAGTTAACCACCGCGTTGGGGCTGTCGCCCAGCGGAATCCGCGCCAAGCCGCGCAGGACCACATTCATGTTTCCGCCCCCGCCCTGGTGCGTGAAGCGAAGGCCGGGCACGGCGTTGGTAAGGTCGCCAAGCGAGTGGACCTGACGTTCGGCCAGCGCCGTGGCGCTAAGCGCGGTGACGGAGATCGGCACCGTCTGGGCGCTTTCCTCACGCCGGCGGGCCGTGACGACGACCTCTTCAATGTCGCTGATGCGCGGCTCCGGCGAACCAGTTTGCGCCAAGCAAGGACCGCTGAGCGCAAGCAGACTCACACCCGCAAGGTAAATGAGCTTCATATGGCCTCCCCAATATTATATTCTATTGGAATGCGCAGTATCCCCGACGGAAGCACTATACGCTTCGGTCGAGACAATACGCCCAACTCTTCTTGCAGAGCCTACGGACACAAATCAGGAAAAATAGTGAGTACTTTAATATTAATTGGCAGGCTGGCGTCTCGGGGGCCTGTAACCGCCGAGCAATCTAATCTCGGCCGCGCCAGTTGGTTCGATGATCCACTTGTGCAGCGCACAAATAGCCGCCGCATTTCGGGGGGCGAAACACCCTGGCATCTGACGAAACCTTTCTCACCAATTTTTCGATCATGCTGAGTTCAGCACGACCGCGGCGAGACCACCGAGACCTGGCGGGCTCGCCATAGCGGCGTGGAGACGTCACTTGGCCTTCTTGAGCGAGGCCTGCACAGCAGCCATGGTTGGGTCCGCGCCCGAACTCGACGCGGGCGGCGACAGCGCCGTCTTTCCTCCATCGACCATGATCGTCTCGCCGGTGATGTAGGATCCGGCCTGGGACGCCAGGAAGATCACCGTCCCTGCAATGTCCTCTGGTTCGCCGATCCGCTGCAGCGGGATGCTGGCGCTAGTCATTCTAAGCAGTTCGTCGTCCCGCCACATACGCTCAGAGGCCTTGCTTCTGATTACGCCTGCCGCCACGCAGTTCACGCGGATGCCCTCGGCGACCATCTCGTCGGCCAGCGACAGCGCCAGATGCGACAGCCCGGCCTTGGAAACCCCATAGGCGAGCATGAAGGGCGAAGCATGATGGCCGGAGCCTGAACCGATCAGGGTGATGCTGCCCCCGCCGCGCGCTGCGATCGCTGGTCGCAAGGCCTCGCAGAGCCGGAAATTATGATGCACGTTGGTCTTCAGGAGACGGTCGAAGAGCTGCGGCGGCGTCTTGGACGCCGGACCGACGAAGGCCAGCACCGCAGCGTTGCAGACCAAGATGTCGACACCGCCGAACGCCGCCACCGCCGCGGCGGCGAAAGGCTCGATTGCGTCCAGGTTCTCGAGGTCCAGGGCGATGCCCTTGGCGACGCCTGGGCCGAATTCCATTGCCAGCCGATCGCAATCTTCCTGCGATCGGCTGGAGACGATCACCTTTGCGCCCACCTTGACGAGTTCCTGGGCGATGCCGAGACCGATGCCCTTGGTGGCGCCGGTGACGACGGCGATCTTGCCGGTCAGATCGAAGAGAGACATGGCCTATATTCCTTCAAAGGTCATCGGTATGGGCGGCCGCCGCGAGCCGTTCAGCGAGGACCGGCGCCTCGGCGAGCGCACGCACGGCGTCATTCAGGTGCGTGCAGCCCAGCGCGCCGGGCAATGTCTCGAGGACACTGGTGCGGAACGCGGGAAGAGGCAGCCCGATCATCAGCGAGACATTGGCCGCCGCGGCCGGGCATTCGGCGTAAGGCAGGACGCGTGGCTGGGCCTCGATCGAGAGCAGGCGCAGTGAGCCGGGGTCGACGGTCGCCGTCAGCAGGTATTCGTGGACGGCCGCGCGGCCGCCATCGGGCGTTACGGCGCTGTCCTGGAACGCTGCGTCGATCCTGATCAGGCCCTCTTCACACCAGACGTCGATGCGCCGGGCCCGGCGCATCGCGACGCCGGATTGCGGCG
>NZ_JAQGJL010000212.1 GCF_028290645.1 Devosia sp.
TCGCAATGGCCTCGAGCCCCCCGACGTCTTTGCCGCCCGCGTTCGCTTCCGGGCAACGCTGACCTCAACCCTTTACCGCGAATACCGTCTGTTCCGGAACGATCCCCGCTTGCGGTTCAAGGGGGCGATGCACGAGTCGATCCGCCCCGATCTCGACCACCTGCAACAGGCCATCGGCGCGCGCGTGGTCGACAACGCCGCGATGCTCACGCACCTGGGCTACGAAGGCGATATGACCGCCAAGTACCGGCGAAACCTGCCGCTGCTCCGCGAAGCGGTGCGGATCAATCCCGATCGGCTCTACTACTGGAACGATCTGGCGCAGACGCTTGGCGGCCTCGGCGAGATCGCCGAGGCGGTCGCTGTTGCCAGGGAAGGACTTGGGCGCGGGCAGCATCGCAGCGATCACGGTTCGCGCGTCATGCGCGGCATGCTGGCGCAAACCCTCGCGGGCCTGTTGCTGCAGCGCGGCGACGACGCACGCGCCCTCATAGACGAGGGCCTCGCCGTCCATCCGGTAAACTGGTCGCTGCTCTTCCTCAAGGCGCGAGCCTTGGTCAACAGCGGCGACTACCGCGAGGCGCTTCAAGTTCTCGCGCAGCTCACGGCGCAGGATGCCGAGGCGATCTGCGACGACGACCTCTCGCACGACATACGCATCTTCGGCTGCTACGCGCACGATCTCGCTGGCGTCGCGCATCTGCGGATGGAAAATCGGCAACAAGCCGCCGATGCATTCGCTCGCGCCTTTGCCGCCGCCCCAGACGAGCTCGCCTATCGCGTCAAGGCCCTCGCCCTGGGCGCGGCGGCCGCCTGACGAGAGACGGCGGCACCGGCCGCTTCACGAAGCTCAGCGGCATGGTTATACGCCAGTACAGCCGCTTCGCCGCACTCGCCCCGCCCGCCGCCCGCCGCATCCGCTCCGCCGTCGTCGCGGCGCGCAGTTCGTCTTCCGCGCCGGTGCTGATCGAGGAGTCGATCCCGCGTTCGACAAGCCTCCGGCGCAGCCCCGACCACCAGTTGCTCGCGTCCGCCGCCAGCGGCTCCTCGAGATGCAGCCCGAACAGGTCCACCGCCGCCGCGGTCCACAGCTCGAACACCGCAAGGAGCCTCGGATGCCGCGCCGCGCGGCGCGCCAGCAGCTGCCGTTCCCCCGTATCGAGCGCCGCCATCTCCGCCGCAAACTCGTAGAGCCCCTTGGGATGGATGATCCCGCGTTTCACCGCCCGATGCCCGACATGATGATGGATGAGTCCCTGCAGCACATGCAGATGCGCCGGCAGCACGCCGACGCGTCCGCGACCGAGCGCCTCGACCATCGCCGCGCTGGCCACCACCTCCGGCGTCGAAATGAACTGCTCCACCCGCGATAGTCCCGCCCGCCGGTGGATCTCGATCCACCCCGGCATGTCGTCGCGATAAAGCTCGCGCTGATGATGATGGAACATCCGCGGCCGCGGCGTGTCGCTCTCGCGATAGCCGATGCCGAACGCGATCTCCTGCGCCCGCGGCGCGCGCCCATGCGGGACCAGCAGGTCAAGGTCGCGCAGCGAGCGCCAAGCGGGGCTGCCGAGCCTGACGGAGCGCCCGCCCTTGATGGCGATCGGCACGATCCCCTCGGCGTTGAACGCCAGCGCCAGTTCATCGAGCCGCTGCCCCAGCACCTCCCGGCGCTGCAGGTGCTCCGCGTCGCGCCGTGCGAACTCGGCAGTGATGGTCATCCGTCCGTCCGGAAGCGTCAGCGCTGGAACCGCCGGAGCCAGCCCTGCCACCCGGATCGCATGCACCAGCGCCGAGCCCAGCCGATAATAGTCGGCAAGCGCCAGCAACTGCTCCCAGCCCAACTCACCGATGCGCCGCCGGAGGTCCCCGCCGTCGACGCTCCAGGGCACCAGGTTCAGGCAGTCGCAAAGCACGCCGAAAGCAAACCACTGCCGCTCCGGGCTCCCGGTCATGACGGTGCTCATGGCTTGGCTCCCGGACTCCCGACGCGCCTGATCAACGCCAGCACCGGCGGAACACACGGCCTCGAAACGGCGCCCCTCGCCATTTCCCCTGCCGGAATTAGACCGCGGAACAGCGCAATTCAACTCCGCCCGCGCTTGGCTCCCCCGCGCAATCACCGCCATGCGTCCTGGCATGGCTTGCAATCCTCAACTTAGATGATAACGTTTCAACTAACTTGATGGGAGAACGGCCGTGATGGCCGGATCAAGGAGGAGGAACCAATGACCATGAGTGCAATCACGACCGGAATCCGTCGACGCACCGTCCTGGCCGGCGTCAGCCTGGCCGTTCTGCTCGCCGCTTCGCCGGCGCTGGCGCAGGATTTGAGCGGCGAGGTCGTTATCCTGCAATGGCAGGGCGGCACCGATGCCGAGATGTGGAAGAAGGTCGAGGAGGCCTTCGTCGCCAAGAACCCCGGCGTCACCGTCCGTGAACTCAATATCACCGCCCAGGGCGATGCCCGCGGCGGCATCCGCACCGCGCTGCTCGGCGGCGAAGTGGTGGACGTGCTGATCAACACCTGGCCCGCCTTCCGCGCCGAGCTGGTCGATGCCGGCATCCTGCGCCCCATCGACGAGCAATGGGCCACCTACAACTGGGACGGCAAGCTCAACCAGTCCTGGAAGGACCTCGGCTCCATCGACGGCGTCGCCTACGGCCTCACCTACACCTATGGCGACCGCTCCGGCATCTGGTACGCCACCGAGGCGATGACCAAGGCCGGCATCGAGCCGCCCAAGACCTGGGACGAGTTCGTCGCCAGTTTCGACAAGCTCGAGTCCGCCGGCTACGCCACCCCCATCGCCATCGGCGCCAAGTACTGGGCCCATGCCGAATGGTTCGAGACCCTGCTGCTGCGCACTGCCGGCGTCGAAACGGCCGCAAAGCTCGCCCGCCACGAAATCCCCTGGACCGATCCGGCCGTGAAGGGCGCGCTCAAGAAATATGCCGAACTGCTCGCTGCCGGCTGCTGCGGCGATCCCGCCACCATGCTCGCCAACGAATGGGACGCGGCCTCTGACTCGGTGTTCAAGGCCAAGACCTCCGCCTACACCATGATCGGCATGTGGAATAACGCCCGCGCCAAGAACGACTACGACCTGCAGGAGGGTGTCGACTACGGCCTCCTGCAGTTCCCCTCCCTCGGCGCCGGCTTCGACGACACCTCGAGCGTCGACACCAAGGAACTGAACGTCACCGCCAACGGCAAGAACCCGGCGGTCGCCGACGCCTTCCTCGATTTCATCGTCAGCGCCGACGCCGCCAACCTGATGGCCGGCTACGGCTACGCCTCCCCGAGCTCGGCAGCCGACAATTCGCTGCTCGGCCCGGTGCAGCAGATCGCCACCGCCGCGGTGGCGCAGTCCAAGGTGCAGTTCGTCCTCGGCGACCTGCTCCCCGGCGATCTCGTCGATGAATACCGCGTGCAGCTGCAGAAGTTCCTGCAGGATCCATCCGACGCCAATATCGATGCGGTCACCGCCGCCATCGAGGCCAAAGCGGCGGAAGCCTACTGATGCACGAAACCGTCGCAGCAAGCGCGACGGCAACCGACGCCGAGCGGTCCTCCCGCGTGGCAGGCGAGCGGCGCAAGCTGCTCGCCACCCGCGGCTGGCGGATCGGCGATTGGCCCGCCGCCTGGCTGCTGATCGCCCCGGTGCTGGTGCTGTTCGGCATCGCCGTGGTGTACCCGCTCGTCGAGACCATCCGGCTGAGCTTTTTCGACATCAAGGGGCTGGGAAAGCCAAAGTATGTCGAGCTCGGCAACTACGTCCGGCTGTTCGCCGACCCGGCCTTCCGCAATACCATTTCGACCACACTGATCTTCACCGTCGCCACCACGTTCGTCTCGGTCTCGATCGGCTGGCTGCTCGCCATGCTCTGCTCGTTCGCGCCGCGGCAGACCCTACCGTTCCGGGTGATGTTCTTTGCCGCCTTCGGCATCTCCGAGGCGGTCGCCGGGTACATGTGGATCGGCATCCTCCGTCCCGATTCCGCCGGCCTGCTCAATGCCGCCATCGGCCTCATCATCCCCGGCTTCTCGCATCCCTGGCTGGGTGATCCCAATACCGCGCTCGGCGCGCTGATCGTCGCCGCGTCGTGGGGCGGGGTAGGGCTCCCGCTGATGCTCTGCTTCGCCTCGGTGCAGGCGATCCCGCGCACCGTGCTCGAAGCCGCCTATCTCGATGGCGCGACCCCGACGCAGATCATGCGCAACATCATGATGCCGCTGTCGCTGCCCGGCGTGCGCGTCGCCATCTTCATCAACCTGCTCGGGGCGCTGCGCGCCTTCGACATCATCTTCATCCTGACCGGCGGCGGCCCGGTGCGCGCCACCGAGACCGTCGGCTACTTCATGTACCGGGAGTCGATGACCCAGTTCAAACTCGGCTACGGCGCCGCCGCCACCGTGGTGCTGCTCGCCGCCGTGCTCATCATCTCCATCCCCGCCATCATCCAGCGTACGGCAGGTGCAAGATGATCGGCCGCATCCCGCGCTGGACCGTCTGGGTCACCGGCATCATCGCCTTCATCTGGATCATCCCGATCATCGGCATCGTCGTCACCTCGATCCGCCCGCCCAGCGAAGTGGCGCTCGGCTGGTGGCGGCTCGACGAGCTGAGCTTCACCCTCGATGCCTGGTTCAAGGTCTGGGACGAATACCCGCTGGCCAAGGCCTTCTGGACCACCGCCCAGCTCGCCGCCATCGCCACCGCCGCTACCATGCTGCTGACGCCGGCCGCCGCCTACGCCTTCCATTTCCTGAAATTCCCGTTCCGGCGCCTGCTGCTGATCATCATCATCAACGCGTTCGTGCTGCCCCAGCAGGTGGTGATCATCCCGCTGTTCCAGCTCTGGCGGGAACTCGGGCTGATCGACAACCTGCTCTCGGTGCTGGTCCCCTACATCGGGCTGAGCTTCGCCTGGTCGATCGTCCTCGTGAAGTACTTCCTCGAGGATTTCCCGAAGGAACTCGACGAAGCGGCCAAGATCGATGGCTGCGGGCC
>NZ_JAQGJL010000233.1 GCF_028290645.1 Devosia sp.
TCGAGTCCGGGAAGGACGAACGGGTGAGTGAAGGTCACCATTTCAACCGTGACGTCGTCCGATGACATCTCAACCTCCCCTCGTCCCAGTCACGCCGGCTCCATCGCATCGAGCAGCTTGTCGATGCGGATCGTAGCGAAGTTGGAGAACGTGTCCGACACCGCATACGGCAGGATGATCCGCGGTCCGTGCCGGATGGCGCCGCAGGTGTAGACGACGTTGGGCACGTACCCCTCGCGTTGCGACGCATCTGGATAGACTAGCGGCTCGCGCGAGCGGGCGATGACCTTGGTCGGGTCGGCCTTGTCGAGCAGCGCCGCCCCGATCGCATACCGGCGCACCGGACCAACCCCGTGGGTGAACAGCAGCCAGCCCTCGTCGAGCTCGATCGGCGATCCGCAATTGCCGATCTGCACGAATTCCCACGGCCATTCCGGCTTCAGGATCGGCTGCCCCCCATCCCAGGTCTCGAGGTCGTCCGAATAGATGAGATAGAGGTTCTCGTTGTCCTGCCGGCCGATCATGGCGTAGCGCCCGTTGATCTTGCGCGGGAACAGCGCCATGCCCTTGTTGCGCGCCGCGCTGCCCTTGAGCGCCCGCATCTGGAACGTGACGAAGTCCTGTGTCTCGAGCAGTTCGGAGCGGATCGAGCGGCCGTCATAGGCGGTGTAGGTGGCATAGAACGTCTGCCGTCCCTCGTCCTCGAAGCTGACGAAGCGCGCATCCTCGATGCCGTTGGACTGCCACGCCGTGATCGGGAAGATCACCCGCTCGCTGATGTCCTCGCCCGGATTGAAGCTGAACTCGACCGGCCGATCCTCCAGCCAGGAGACCGGCGCCGCCAGGCGCGGCATGGCCGCCAGCCGCGCCGTCGGATCGATTGTGACGCTCCCGTCCTTTGAAATCGTTCCCGCCCGGAAGGTCAGCGACGAGACATGCCCCTCCCCCACTGCTCTGAGGCTCAGGATGAACCGCAGCCCACCGGCTGGCGCCAGGCTCTGGTCGGGATGCGCGACAATGCTCGGATTGAACAGCGCCGAGGATTCGAATGAGTACTCGTGGAGGAAGTAGGAGCCGATCAGCTGCCGCTGCACCGGCGTGAATGCCGAGTGCTCAGTGAACGCCTCCTCCATCTCGTCGGCCCGCCTGTCGAAACTCGCGAGCAGGTTCCGGTGCCGCCCGTCGAAGTTGTGCAACACCTCTTTCAACTGCTGCGACGCGCTGTCCGCGTCGAGCGTGAGGACGCGATCGACAATGTGGTTGGCGCGGGTCTTCTCGTTCGGCTTCAAGTCTTTCGGCTCGGTCCCCGGCTTGAACGGACGGACGATCACCCGGGCCGGATCAGGTCGCAGGTAGAGTGCCTGCCGGTTGAGAAAGGTGACTGGCGACAAGGCGACCTCTGAATGTTTGGTGATGTGGTCTGGCCGGGCGATACGGCAACGGCAGCGGTTGCAACACGTCGACGCGTTCGAGACGGCGCATATCGGCGAGGCCCAGCAGGTAGGAGACGACCGACTCGCCGCCGCAATTCTCGTTCGGGCGATCGGGATGGAGGCCGTCCTTGCAGCTGCCGGTTTCGACATCGACCAGCGGCTTGCCCAGGTCGTTGCTCCCCCGGAACCACGCAAAAGCACGTCGGCCCGCAGCCCGCCACCGCTCGTCGCCGGTGGTCTTCCAGGCCTCGAGGCAGGCCGCGATAGTCGCCGCCGCCTCGACCGGCTGCTGGTCGAAAGCTTTGGGTGGCAGCCGGACATCGGCAAAGCCCTCGGTCCCCACCGGACGGAACAGCCCCGTCGGCGAGGTCTGCTGATGCACCAGCCAGTCGAGCGTGCGCAGCCCGGCTTCAGCGTATCCCGGCAATCCGGTCGAACGGCCGCAAACGATCAGCGCCTCGCAGATGCGCGCGTTGTCGTAGGCCAGCCCCTCCTCGAACCACACCCAGCCGGGCGTCTCGACCTGCCGCAGCAAGTCGCCGAGCCGATAGGCCAGCCTGAGCCGGAACTGCAGCGCGAAGTCGTCCCCCGGCTGCACTTCGCAATAGGCATTGAGGCCCAGCAGCGTGAACGCCCAGGCCCGCGGCGAGCCGAAGCCCTCCACCGGCGGCAACGCCTCGGCAAAGAGCGCCGACGCCCAGTGCCGCCGCGACGCACTGGAATCGTCCCGCGCGGTAACCCCGAGCGCCCACAGCGTACGGCCATGGCTGTCCTCGGACCCCTGCTCCTCGAGCCAGCTCCGGTCAAACGCCATGAAGTTGCGGAAGCGCTTGGTGTCACGATTGAACGCATGCTGCACGAAGGCCGCATAGGTCGACGTCATCGCATCGGGCAGCTGGTCGCCGTTGAACCCGTTGAGCGAACTCGCAAGCAGCAGCCCCCGGGCGTTGTCGTCGACGCAATAGCCATGCGAGCGATCCGGCACGGTGTGGATGGCATGCTGGAACAGCCCGGTGTCATCGGTCATCGTCCGCAGGTGCCCGATCGAGACCTCCGGCAACCGCCGGCCATCTCCCGGCGGCGTCATGACATGGATGCGCGCTGCCTGCTGCGACGGCCGCGACGCACCCGCCGCCTCGAACAGCGTGAGATAACGCGCCGCCGTCTGCGCCCAGGTCATCGACCGGCTCGCATCGTAAGCCCGCTGCCGCATCGCCTCGTGCCGCGGCTCATCGTCCAGCAGCGCCGCGATCTCGCTGCCCATCGCCTTCGGATCACCGAACGGCACGAGAATGCCCCGGTCTTCGGCCAGCAGTTCCAGCGCATGCCAGTACGGCGTCGAAACAACGGTCTTGCCCAGCCCGAAGCTGTAGGCCAGCGTGCCCGACGTCATCTGCGCCTGGTTGAGATACGGCGTGACATAGACGTCGCACATGGAGATGTGCTCGAGCAAAGTCGGCCGATCGACGAACTGGTCGAGGAACACCACATGCTCGGCAATCCCCAAGGCCGCGGCACGCGCCACCAGCCCCTCGCGATACGCCTCGCCCTGATCGCGAACCAGGTTCGGATGGGTAGCGCCGAGAACCACATAAACCGCGTCCGGCCGGCTCTGCAGCACCGCCGGCATGGCGTCGATCATCACCTCGATGCCCTTGTTGGGCGACAGCAATCCGAACGTCAGGATCACCGTCCTGCCCGCAAACCCCAGCCGCTCCTTCGCGCCATCGGGTTCGACAAAGGCAAAATCCGGAATGCCGTGCGGGATGACCTCGATCTTGTCGGGCCGCGCCCCATAGCTTCCGATCAGGAGCTCGCGCCCCTTCTCCGCCATCACCACGATCTTGGCCGATACGGCGAGAATCCGCTCGATTACCAGCCGCTGCGCCGGGTTCGGCGCCGCCAGCACCGTGTGCAGCGTCGTGGTCAGCGGGACGGTGAGCCGATCGAGCAGCACGAGAATGTCGGCCCCCGCCTCCCCACCGAAAATCCCGAACTCATGCTGCAGCGATACCGCATCGTACCCGCCGGAATTGATGATCTCGGCGGCGCTCAGATAGTCCTCCGCATGCTCCTGCCGGATCGCGAAGCGGACTTCCGGCGGATAGTCGTAGTCGCGCCCCGGGTCCGTCATCGCGAAGATGGCGGTCTCGACGCCGCCCGACGCCGCGATGGCCTGCTGCAGGTCGGTAGTGAAGGTCGCAATACCGCAGCGACGCGGCAGCGAGTTGCCGATGAAGGCGACGCGATGGCCAGCCTTCATGACGATCCCACCCGCGGCAGCGCCGGTGGCCGGTCAAGCCCGAGTTCCGGGAAGCGCTTGGCCATCACCTCCATCGGTATGCCGTTGCGGCTCTGCAGCAGCCCCGCCACCGGACTGCTCGCCACATAGGCCATCAGCCCCTTGGCCCCACGCTCGCCGGTCCGCACCGTCGCCCGGTGGCCCTTCAGAAACATCGCCTCGCCCGACGCCACCTGCATCAGGTCGAAAGCCGCCTCGCCCTCGAGCACCAGGAACCACGTCTCGCTCAACGCATCGACCTCCCAATGCGAACTGGGCGCCAGGTCGATCTGCTCCATCACGAAATACGGGCTCTGTGCCACGACGTTGCGGGCCTCGGACAACCGCACAGGCGCCGTCTGTACAATGGCCGGTCCGGCGACCGACGATGCCACGGCGCCATCGAGATGCAGCTCACGTTGCCGGCCATGGTCGAACAGCCGGAACGTCGCGTCGCTCCGCTGCTGGATCTCCGCAATCACCAGGCCCGCACCAATGGCGTGGATGGTCCCCGCTGGGACCAGCAGCGCCTCATTCGCGCTCACATCCTGCCAGTGGACCAATTCCGGGATCGACCCGTCCTCGATCGCCGCGCGCAGCTGCGGCGGCGTAAGCGTGCGCTTCAGCCCCAGCGCCACCCTGCCCTCGGCTGTCGCCGACAGCACATACCAAGCCTCGGTCTTGCCGTGCGGCAGCCCGATAGCCTTGGCGAAAGTATCGTCCGGATGCACCTGGATGGAGAGCGGCTCCTCGGTGAACAGCAGCTTCAGCAGCAGGTCCGGCTCAGGCGCCTGCCGGTCGGCGCGCTGGAACCACAGCTCCCCGACCGCCACCCCGTCATGGCCGAGTTCGCTCCAGGGACGGAGGTCCGTCTTGCCCCAAGGCTTGCGCACCACCCTCGTGGATGAAAGTTCCATTGTCATGGCCGTCTCCTGGGGTAAGTGGGGCAGTGTCGGCGTGGCGTCGGTCGACGCCCTAGCCCCGCTTCTTGTTCGAAGGCGAATTCATCGCCCCAGCCTTGGCCAGCAGGCCCTCGCCTGCGGCGGGCGCTGCCACCTTGACCTGCTTGGGCTTCTTGGCTTCGCGGTTGCTGTGTTTCTGGCTCTTGGCCATGGCAGGCTCCTTTGCACCCGGGGTGCGGTTGGACTCGAAGGGAGTGGAAAGCGTCGTCAGACTGGCTGTAATGCCTGCTCCGCAGCCCGCGACCCATCTGGTTCGCCGGTCGCGCGAATCTGCAATAGCACTTGAAAATCCTAAGTCTGCCCGGCGCACCGTGAAATCACGGCACACCGATAGCAATCAGCTCGGGCAGCAGGGAGCTTTGCAGCAGTGCGCCTTTATCAGGGGTTTGTCCAACTTAATCGGCCACGCCGTTTCGACAGTGAAAACCGATACTTTGGCGCCATGGGAATTTCTTGCAGCGAGCCCGGCGCGTTACCTGCCGCCATTTGCACCCATCAGAATTGATGAGGCGCATCCTCCTACCGGTGGTATGGGCCCGCAAGGAGGTGTTCTCATGACCACCATGTACTTCGTCCAAGGCTTCCGGTCGAAAGGCCGCAAGCTCGAGCCCGATCTGCCGCAACCGGCCAAGACCCCGGAGGCTGCCATAGCAGCGGCCGAGCGCATGGGACCGACCCGTGACGGCGTCTGGGCCTACTCCGCCGATATCGACCAGGAAACCGACACCTACGACGAGCCCAAGGTGCTGTTCAGGACCGGCACGCTCCCCCCGGGCCTGGGCGAGTAAAGTTCGTCGCGACAGTCACATCTTCGGCATCCGCCGTCATTGGGCCCGCTTTCCGGCGCACTATCAAACCCGCAAGCAGGGCCAAGGCAACGCCGTTGGTAGCCTCGCGGGCCTAAGCGTCGGGCACACGGACACCAACAGGGCAATTTCGGCCGGGACCCAGCCTGTGCCAAACCCTGAAGGAGGCCCTCATGAAGCACCAAAGCCCCGAACAATTGCGCGAGGCCGCCGCGATCGTCGCGGCGAATCCAATCACCACGATGACCCGCCGCGAACGGCTAAACCGTTGGGCCGAGCTGCTTGACCAGCACGCCGGCTCGATGGAAGCGCTCTATCGCATCGAGTATCTGCCCGAGGCGGAACGGCGTGCCTATCGCGGCGGAGAGAGCACCCCGCTAGCAGTTGCCTACCGCGACCCGGTACTGCGCGGCGATGGCCTTGCCGGCAACACGCTCGGCGATGCGATGGACTACTTCGCACTGAACGACGAAGACGCCCATCATCTGCTGTGCGACTGC
>NZ_JAQGJL010000243.1 GCF_028290645.1 Devosia sp.
GAGACCGACGTTGCGGGCTGCGGCGAAATCGCTCCGCCAGGCCCACTCGATCACACGCGCGCCGTGGCGTCGTGCGATCCCGATGGAGGTGTCGGTGGAGCCTGTGTCGACGACGACGATCTCGTCCACCAGTCCGCCCAAAGACAACAAGCAGCCGTCCAGAAACGGCTGCTCGTTCTTTACGATCAGGCAGGCGCTGATCCTCACGGACACAGCTGCCGCGTTGATATCAGGAGCCGATGCTGTTCGCGGCAAGGGCGGGGCTGACAACGAGCCCGTCGATCGCAAAGGAGGCGACGACCGGCACGGCGAAGGCCGCTGTGGTGATCAGCTTGCGCATCGCGTCGCGCTTGCTCTGGTCGATGGTTTCGAGGGCGCGCTCGAGGCGCTCGGCTTCACTCTTGTCAGACACGTCTGGCCTCCAGGCAACTGATACTCATGGTGTATCAGCGCCGAGACCTACGTCAAGAGTCCGGCGATGCTGCGCAGATGCCATTCAGCAACGTCGAGGTTTCCGAGCAACAGGCGGTAAGCGGGCGTCGTTGCAGCCAGCTGCCGCAGGCGTCCCGCGGCCATCGCCACTCCTGCGGAGGGGAGCAGCACGTTCCGCATCAGCCGCCGGAAGGCATCCTCGGCAGCGATGCGCCTCGCAGCCGAACGGCCGCCGTGATTGGCGACGAGGAAGACGATACCCGACAGGCGCCCGGAGCGAATCACCCAGTCCTGTCCGCCAATGGCGGGGCTGACGGCGCGAATCGGGCTATCGTCCCAGTTGGCGATAAAAGGTGCGTCCCAGACGCTCGGCGGAAGGCCGGCAACGAGGGACAGCGTGCCGGGCTTGACGCGCAGCGTTCGCGGACGCGCGACGACCTCGCGCTCGCGAATGACGAGGTGCTCGTCGCCCTCCACCTGATGCCCCTGCATGGCGAGATGGAGCGCGAGCGTGCTCTTGCCGGAGCCCTTCTGCGCCACCATCAGCAGCCGCCGATCATCTACGACGACGGTAGCGCCGTGGACGAACGGCGCCCCTGGCTCGGTATCGATAAGGTCCTGCATCACGAGCTGATGCAGCGCGCTGAGCAGATTGTTGGCTGAACCTTCGATCAAGCGCCCGCCAGGCAGGGTGGCGACGACGAAGCCGTCGCGCAACCGCGCCTCGATGTCGACGATCTCCAGTTCCACGCCGGAGATGGTCGGCGTGGTCTCCATGAACAGCAGCTGCTGGCGGATTTCGGGCGGCGCGTGGAGCCGGTACTCGCGTCTCAGGGTGCGGAAGACGATGGGGCGCAAGCGACGACCAGACCTTCCTCGACCAGCGAACTCAGGCAATCGCGAACCACCTCGGTCGGCGCCGATGCCAGGCCGAATGCCTCCGCGACGAAGGCCTCGATCTCCGCGGCGTTCTTGTCCATGCCGCACAGTTCGAACACGACGAGGGCGGTGGGGTTGAGGAAATGCACGCGTTCCTGGTTCGCCTGGTAGATCATGGCGCCATCCGGCACGCGGTTCATCTCCATCCCGTCGATGGGGCGAAAGGTCGTTGCTGGCAGGATGTCGGCCATAGGCAGTGTCTCCGAGAAAGGCGCTATCTAGCTAGTATCGCAGCGAGGCGGCAAGCCAGCTGATCGACTGCGATATCCCTATCGTGGCGGGTGCGGACCAGCTCCAGGGCCAGAGCGGCGCGCCCTGCCCGCTCGGCCGGCCGGTCGAGGGCTTCGAGGACCACAGCGGCGAAGGCGGCCGGGTCGTCGGCGAGCCAGAGGTGATCCGGCGCCTTGAGCTCGAGGCCCCGGGCGGCGAGGCCGGTGGCGACGATCGGCACACCATGGGCCGCGGCTTCGATCAGCTTGAGGCGGGTACCGGCGCCGGCTCGCAAGGGCGCGATGACGAGGGTGGCCCGGCGGTAGGCGTCGGCGATGTCGCCGATTTCGCCGAGGACTTCGATGCCCGGATGATCGGCGGTCTTGAGCAGGTCAGGTGCGGCGTCGCGGCCGACGATCAGCAGCCGTGGAGGCCGCGATGCGGTTGCGCGAACTGTGGGCCAGATGGCTTCGGCAAACCAGCGGACGGCATCGACATTCGGGGCATAGCCAAACGAGCCCACGAAGAGCAGCGTGGCGCCGTCATCGTCGTGGCGGGGGTGGGGCGGCATGGCGATGGCGTTGCCGACGATCTCGAGGCGGAGGCCGGGGTGGCGCGCGCCGATGGCGGCCGCGTCGGGCGCTCCGGCGACGAAGCCGAGCTCGACGCGGCTGGCGTGGTGCCGGATGAGGGCCGAGATGGCGGTGGCCTCCGCCTCGGCCCAGGCGGCCGCGGCGTGGCGGCTGGCTTGGCGGTGGCCGGCGGCGATTTCGCGGTAGGAGGTCTGCTCGTCCTCGTCGAAATCGAGAGTGACGGCGCCCGGCGTTTCGAGGGCGGTCAGCGTGTCGGCGAGATAGGAGCGGCCGATATGGACGAGGTCGTAGCGGTGCGCACCGAAGCGCTGGCGCAGCTCGGCCAGCACCGGCAGCGAGAGGCCGGCGGCGAGGCTGCTGCGGCCGTAGGCGGCAAAGGCTGCCGCCCGCGCGGCGGGGTCCTTGATCCGGCTCAGGAGCTCGAACTGGGTGTCGCGCCGGCCGGCCACCGGCGCGATGGTTGCGGGAACGCCGAGTTCGGCGGCGAGGGTCGGGGCGATGCCGGCGGGGCCTGCGACCGGCAGGACCACCAGCTCGGCGTCGCAAACCCGGCTAAGGGCTTCGAGAAACAAGCCCTGCCGCATCGCGAGCCCGTTGCCGCCGCGGGCCGGCATGGCGGGCGCGATGTGGAGGGCGCGCGGGCGGGCGAGGCCCATCAGGCGAGATTCGGCCGCTTGTAGCCGACCCCGATATCGAGAGTGCGATCGACGTCCCGCCGCGCCGGGGCCCGTGCCGCGTCCACGGCCTCCGCAATTGCCTGAAGCCGCGCGACGCGCCGGGCATCCCCGTCGCTCTGGGCGAGCCGGCGCAGGCGGTCGGCGACGCCGGGTGTGACGCGCGCCAGCAGGACCATCGCCGCGGTAAGCCCCGGGTCGTCCAGCGAGGTTCCGGCAGCGCGAAGGAAATCATCCACAAGGCCGGGGGCGGGACTGGTCGCTATCGCCGGCCAGGGCTGGACAGGAGCGAGGGTGATCTCGACGGGCGACGCGCCCAGGCGCATGCCTTGCCATAGGCGCTCCCCCATCCCGTCGAGCACGAGGGTGCGGCGCTCACCATCCGAGAACACCAGGCGCGCCCCATCCGGCCCCTCCTCAACCCACCAATGCCGGCGATCGTGGGCACGCCCCTGCCCTACTTCGGCATGGGGACGCAACTCAAGGCGAAGCGCGCGTTCGTCGGGCGCCGAGAGTTCGAAGGTAGCGCTCTGAACCAGCCCGGCTTCGATGGCGCGTGCGGCGGCGCTGCGGTCCGGCGGCGAGAACACCCGGCCGCTCCAGTTCGCCTGCAACCGGTCGAGCGCGGCAAGGCATGCTGCTTCATGGACGAAGCCCGGGAGCTTTCGCTGCTCGCCGCCATACCGCCATTTCGCGTTGGTGCGGTGCTGGAACAGCGGGTGTCCGTCGAAATCGCGCTGCACGAGGTGGAATTCGTCGGCATAGGGCCGGTGCGGCGCCAGGGTGTAGCTGGCGCCCAGCAGGTCCCAGGCGAGGAGGAAGGTGTCCTTGTCGCCATAAACCAGTTGGTAGAGATCGTCGGCCGCCTCGTTGAGGCGCACCGCAGCCGCCAGCGCGCGGCGGTGCATGGCCTTGTTCACCAGCAACTGGCCGCTCTCGAACGAAACCGCCTGCCGCCGCTGCAGCCCTAGCACGTCCCACACCGGGTTGGTTTCCCGCAGGTCGATGATGTCGGGCCAGAACATGGCGCCGCTCTGCCGGTATTGCGCCCAGTCGAACACCAGCGCGGGATCGCTGACCGGCACCTGGTCGGCATCGAGCAGCAGCACTTCCTCGAAGCGGCTGTGCAGCATGGCGAACGGCTTCAGCTGCCAGCCGTCGCGGACATTGGCGCCCTTGGCCGCGATCAGGGGCTCGGCATCGACCAGTACAACGTCGAGGGGCTCGAGCAGCGCCGCCATGGCGGGGGACATCTCGGACGCGCCGAAATGCCACAGTTCGACCGGCAGGGCGGAGTCGAGCGCGTGGCGCAGCATGTGGAGCAGGACAAAGGCATTGGTGAAGACGCGCGCGCCACCTGCCACCACGACAAGGCCTCGGCCGGACTGCACATCATCCGGAGCCGCCGGCGCTGACTGCCGAATCTCCTCGCCGAGACGAGCCAGACGCTCGAGATCGCGGTGCGGTGCGGCGGATTCCATGGTTCAAGCCCCTGCTGGCGGTCGGATTTTTCGTGGCCACCGACCCGGAGGGGCGCTTGCGGACGACGGGCATATTAGATTTGATTGGGCCGAGCGGAGCAACCTATGTCGACCAGCAACCACCACCCCAAGGTGTTAATCCTGACGCCTGTGAAGGATGGTGCACGCCATCTCGCACGACACGCCGAGCTGATCGAGGCCTTGGACTGGCCTGCCGAAAGCCTTTCGGTTGGCCTGCTGGAAGGGGACAGCCGCGACGATACCTACGCGATCGCCGAGTCGATGCTGCCGCGGCTCCGCCAGCGGACGCGCCGTGCACAACTGTTCCGGCGCGATTTCGGCTTCTCAATTCCCCCGCGGATTCCGCGGTGGGCTCCGGCTTACCAGATCCCCCGCCGCGCCGTGCTGGCCCGGGCGCGCAACCACCTGCTGTTCCATGCGCTCGACGACGAGGACTGGGTGCTGTGGATCGACGTCGATGTCATCGACTATCCGGCCGATGTGCTGCGGCGGCTGCTGGCGACGGGGTTCGACGTGGTGGTGCCCAACTGCGTCACCCAGTGGGGCGGGCCGACATTCGACCAGAACAACTGGGCCAATGACGGCGCGACGACGCTATCGGACAGGCGCGGCACCGCCACCATGCGGCTCGATTCGGTCGGCGGGACGATGCTGCTGGTCAAGGCGGACCTGCACCGCGACGGGCTGATCTTTCCTGCCTACCGCTATGGCGCGGAAAGCTCCCGCATCCGCAAGCAGCATCCCCTGGGCGGCAAGGGCGAGATCGAGACCGAGGGGCTTGGGGTGATGGCGGCCGACATGGGCATCCAGTGCTGGGGACTGCCCGACCTCGAGATCCTGCACGCCAATGAATAGCTGGTTCCGGCGCAGCCGCGCCCGGACGGAGGAGCCGATCCGGACGATCCGGCTCAACGGACTGGCGCCATTCCCGATGGAAACCCACGGAAAGCGCGACCTGTTCGTTTCGACCCATATCGAGGACTGGGGCAACTGGGAGCTCAGCGGGACGGCGATGGTGCTGCAGCTGTTGGGCAGCGCGGCGGATTTCGTCGATGTGGGTGCCAATATCGGCTGGTACAGCCTCATTGCGGGTCACGCACTGGCAGGGCGCGGGCGCGTCCATAGTTTCGAGCCGGAGCCGGCCAACCTCGCCAAGCTCCGCGCCAATGTTACGCGCAACGGTCTCCGCAATGTGGCGGTCAACGGCTGGGCGCTGGCGGACTACGAGGGCACGGCGCAGTTGCATCTCAGCGCCGACAATCTGGGGGATCACAGGCTTGCGGCCGACGGCGGCGGGCGCCCCTCCGTGCCGGTGGAAGTCAGGACGCTCGACGGCTATGGCGGGATCAGCCCGGAGCGTCCGGTGGTCATCAAGATCGACGCGCAGGGCAGCGAGGTGCAGGTGCTTGCGGGCGCCCGGCGCCTGCTGCGGGAGCACCCCCATGAGATCGTCCTCATGTGCGAGGTCTCGCCGTGCCTCCTTCTGGCGGGCGGTGGCTCGGCAGAGGCGCTGATCGGCGAGCTGAGCGGGGCCGGCTATGCCGCCGCCCTCATCGACCGGCAGAGGCCACGCATCAAGCCGATCGGCTGGGAGCAGCTGCGGCGCCGGGAGGCCGAGGGGCTCGCCATAGACCCGGCGCACGAAGACGACATTATTGCCTATCGCCGGCTCGATGGGCTGATGCGTCCGATCTTCGGGCTCGGGGGCTGAGCCCGGCTTCAAGCCTTGGTCAGCACGCGGTCGATGTTGGAGATGTGGCGGTAGGCGCCGTGCCAGTAGAGCAGCGGCTCGGCGGTTTCGCGGGTGCGGACGGCGCGGACGCGGCCGATGAGGATGGCGTGGGAGTGCCGCTCGATGGCTTCATCGAGCTCGCAGTCGATTACCGTCAGGCAGTCCGACAGCGCCAGCGCGCCGGTGACCATTTCCTGCCAGGAGGCGCCCTCATAGCGCGCCACCCCCCTCGCCCCGCCCCTCCCCGCGAACCGGTCGGCGACGTGCAGCTGGTCGTGCGCCAGCACGTTGATGCAGAAGCCCTGGTGCTCGCGCAGCACCGGCCATGACGACGCGTTGCGGTTGAGGCAGACGATCATCGCCGGCGGCTCCATCGAGAAGGAGGAGACCGAGGTGGCAGTGAAGCCGGTGCGCTGCTCGCCGCGGCCGGTGGTGATGACGCTGACCGCGCCGGCGAGGTGGCGCATCGCGCTCCTGAAGGTTGCAGACGACGACGCCTGCGACTGAGACGCGATGGGTGCGCTGGGATCGACAAGCGTCATGGCGAGGAGGCCAGCCGTGCCGGCGTCGACGGCGTTCGGCGACGGTGGGAGGTGGCGTTCGACATGTCGCAATTTCACCACGGGCCCGCCACGGTAGCGAGGGCGCGGTTTGCGAATGCGGCCCGGCATCGACAAATTGTACCGCTTGCGCCGGGGATCCCGGAGAACGGCATGCTATTTGGGACTTAGTCTATCAAATTAGTGAGTTGCAGTTGCAGGCGATTGCCCGGTCTGCAACTCGATCGGCAGCACGTCGCCCTCGGCGTCGCGCATCTGGGCCAGCGTGGTATGGTCCAGCACTTCGGCGATGGCGTTGCGCACGTTCAGCATCATGTGCCGCACCTGGCAGGTTGCCACGTCGCAATCCTCGCAGGCCTCGTAGCGCGTGTGGCTCGCACAGGGGATCGGCGCCAGGGGCCCATCGAGCACGCGGACGATCGAGCCGACCTTGATCTCCGCCGCGGGCCGGGCGAGCCGATAGCCGCCGCCCTTGCCCTTGCGGCTCTGCACGATGCCGGCGTTCCGCAGATCTCCGAGAATGGCATCGAGGAATTTCTTCGGAATATTGTTCGCCCTTGCGACATCGGCCACCAGCGCCAGTTCTCCTGGCGGAACCCGGGCGAGGTAAACCAGGGCCTTGAGGCCGTACTTTCCCTTTGCGGTGAGCATGTATGAAGGAATTCCCGGGCGGCAGGTGTGTGTCTGAGATATAAATTCGAGCGATTTGCTATACAAGCCAGTTTCAGGCGACCAAAGAGGCAATGGCCGCACCAGCGCGGCTGTTGGCCGGGATCGTACTTGCCGGTGAGTACGCCGCGCCAGCGGCGAGCGGCGCCGAGACTGTGACGGTGCGCGGCGGGCAGTTGCCCCGCCTCGGCGGTCAGGCGGGCGCTGGCGGATAGACGCGGTTTCGTCCGAGGCTCTTGGCGTGGTAGAGTGCGATGTCGGCTTGTTTGAGCCAGCTGTTCACGCTCTCGTTCCCTTGCCGCCACTGCGCCACTCCCACGCTGATCGTCACCACGCTGTTGGCGCCGGATGCGTGCGGCAGCTTCAGGTCCTCGATGGCGGTGCGACAGAGCTCGGCCGCCTCGCAACCCTCCTCGAGCGAGGTGCTCTCGAGGACCAGCAGGAACTCCTCGCCGCCGAAGCGGTAGCCATGGTCGCCCTGCCGCAAACCCTGCCGCAGGACGCTGGCCACGCTCGCCAGGACCTTGTCTCCAGCAAGGTGACCGTTGGCGTCGTTGTACGATTTGAAATGGTCGATATCGATCATGAGGGCACAATACGGCCCTGTAAGACTCTCGGCAGCGACCACGAGGCGGTCGAGATCCTCGCGCAACTTCAGCCGGTTGTACAAGCCTGTCAGCGAATCCGTCCGGGCCTGCTGGAACAGCTGGCCGTTGAGAAGCTCGAGCTGGGTCTGTTGCGCAGCAAGCCGGCCATGCAGACGCGTAATTCGTTCAGCGACAACCAGCCGGGTTGCCAGCTGATCGGCATCCAGAGGCTTTACCAGATAGTCGTCGGCTCCAGCCTCATTGGCATCCAGAACACGGCGCCTGTCGCCTGACGACGTCACGAAGATGAAGTACGTGTACTTGTTGACTTCAGACCTGGACCTGACGAGACGACAGAGTTCCAGTCCGTCCATGCCGGGCATCGACCGATCGCTGATGACGACGTCGAAGTCGGCTTTCTGGAACGCTTCCCAGGCTTCGTCTCCGCTTTTCGTCGGCAGGACGGCATGTCCGAGCTGCCGGACCACTGTTTCGATGATCAGGCGGGACGCCGCGTCGTCTTCGGCAATCAGGATGCGCATCGCTCAGGGCGTGGCCAGCGTCGCCGCGAGGGCGTCGCGGGCGCGCGCGAACTCGCGCTGCAACTCGTCGAGGCTTGCCGGGATGGTATCGAGCTCGGCCGCTTCCGCATGGGTCTCGATGGCGGCGCAGATCCGCACCATGAGTTGCGCGCCCAGATTGGCCGCGCTGCCCTTGATCGCATGCGCCATCCGGGCGACCGCCGGTGCATCCGCACGGTGGACGGCGTCGCGCAATTCCGTGAGGCGCGTTCCAGTGTCGCGCACGAAGAGTTCCGCCAACCGGGCGGTCAGGTCCCCGGTCTTGCCCTGGTGTCGGCGGAGGCGGTCGAACACCACGGGGTCGATCGGGCTATCGGTGTCTGCAGGCGCGGCGCCAGAGGTTGCGGCTGCGGCATCGGGGTGGAGCGCAGGAAGATCGGGGCCGCTAGCAGGCGCGTTCCCGGCAGAACTGTGGCCGGCTCCGCCATACCTTGCCAGGGATTCGAACAATTGCGGCCAGTCGATCGGCTTGGTCAGCGCACCGTTCATCCCCGCCGCCAGATAGCGTTGCCGCTCGGCGGTCATCACGTTGGCGGTCAAGGCGAGCACCGGCACTTCGCCGGCCGGGGGCGGCAGCCTCCGGATCCGGCGCGTCGCCTCGACGCCGTCCATCACCGGCATCTGCACATCCATCAGCACCACGTCAAAATGTCCCCGCGTCGCCAAGGTGACCGCCTCCAGGCCGTTCACGGCGAGCGTCACATCGTGGCCGTGCGAGCGCAGCATGTCGGTGATGAGCATCTGGTTCGTTTCCACGTCTTCGACAAGGAGGATACGCCGGCGCGGCACAGGGGCGAGTGCGCTCCATATTGTCGCCTGACTGGTCATCTTCTCGCTCAGCTGCAGTGGGACCTCGAACCAGAAGCGGCTCCCGACCCCCTCTACGCTCTCGACCCCGATTTCTCCCCCCATCGCTTCGACCAGTTTCTTGCAGATCGCCAGCCCGAGCCCGCTGCCCCCATATTGGCGGGTCGTCGATGAATCCCCCTGGCTGAAAGCGTTGAACAGGACCGCCTGCTTCTCCGCCGGGATACCAATCCCGGTGTCCCGGACATCGAAACGAAAGCGATCGCGTTCCCCGCTTGCCAGGCGACGGGTGACAGAGACCGTGACGCCGCCGCGTTGCGTGAATTTGAGCGCGTTGCCGACGAGATTGAGCACAACCTGCGTCAACCGGGTCGGATCGCCCCTGAGAGTGGGTGGCGAATGCGCGTCGAGTTCAAAGTTGAGGTCGAGGCCGCGTTCGGCTGCCTGCGGCGCCAGCACCGAGCGCACGTGCTCGAGCACGTCCGGAAGGCTGAAATCGATCGTCTCGAGATCGAGCTTTCCGGCTTCGGCCCGGGAAAAGTCGAGGACGTCGTTGATCAGTGCGAGCAGGTGCAGGCCAGAGGTTCGGATTCTGCGGACATATCCACGCTCCTTTTCCGGCAGGTCCGCATCCATGAGCAAGTCCGTCATCCCGAGCACACTGGTCATCGGGGTGCGGATCTCGTGGCTCATGACCGCCACGAATTCGGATTTGGCTCGAACGGCGGATTGAGCCGCTTTTGTTGTTTCCTGGAGTTGCGCGTTCAGTTTCTCGCGCTGCTCCAGAATGGCGGCAACCGGCAATGCCGAGAGCAAGATCACCACGATGTAGAGCTGCAGCAGCTGAATGACTGCAATCGGGTGAGTAACGGCAAACTCCGCGAGCGGACCGTGTCCCGCCAAGGTGCTCCATATTGCAACAGCGGCCAGTGTAGCGGCGGCGGTCGTGGCGCCGAGCAGCCTGCCGCCGAACGCGGCCAGCAGCAGGAATGGGAACGCGAGGAACATTCCCGGCAGGTTGTCATTGAAGTCCATATAGCCGACGAACGCCAAAAGGCCGGCGAGCAGGATCGTCTGCACCACGGCGCCGCGCGAGCGGTCCGGCCGGGCCAGTTGTTCGCTCCAGCTCAGCAACAACGGCGTCACGGTCAGGAGGCCGCAGGTGGTGGAGAGGTACCAGGTCTCCCACGCCGGGACAAAGGGGACGCCATAAGCAAGCGCGGTCAGACCGGCGCCGCCAGTGGCACTAACCAGCGGCGCAATCAGGCAGATGAGCGCCAACCTGGCGAGCGGCCATATGCCGGCGAGCGGCGATCCCGCCCCGGTGGCACGAAACAACACCACGACAAGCAGGATTTCGACGGTGTCACAGGTGATATAGCCAATTCCTGTGAGCGGTGTACCGGCGACGATGTTCGCCGCATAGTCGCCCGCCTCGCTGAGGACAAGCAGAACAGGCCAGGTGGACCGGTCATTGCGCAACAAGGCAGTGACGACGAACGCATTCGAGATCCAGATTGGGGTAATGGCGCCAAAATAGGTCAGGGAAAGTGCGGCAGCCGTAAAAACAACAATCGGTAGCACGATCATGAGCCAAACGGGCGGAACCGTGATCCTGAAATCGCGCAAGCCTTTGGTCAAACGAAGCTTGGACATCGGGTGCCGTCCATTTTGCTGAGCTGGTTTCAATTTAACCTAAGTCGGATGAATAACCTGTGCTACATATCACGAAAGCTCTCTTAAATAGTCGGTTTCGTAGAGAAGTCTGCGCCAAAGTAGCCGGCGTTGATCTGCACCGGATGGATGCTGCCATTCTGCAGAAATGCGCGGTGGACGCGTAGCTCATTGATAACCAGCGGGCGAGGCTACCGCTGTCGGGCGGGGACGATTTAAACTATACCGGATTTTATTGATCGGAATTTCATGCACATAATTGTCGCGGATGACGATCTGAGCCAGCGAATACACCTGTCGGCGATGCTGCGACGGAACGGCCACGACGTGGAACTGGCCGAGGATGGCGAAGAGGCCATCGAGGCATTGAAGCGGAACGGGGCGCCCGTGCTGATCTGCGATGTGCAGATGCCGGGCATCGACGGGATGGAACTGGCCACCCGGGTCAGGGGTCTCGACCTGGGGCGCTACGTCTACATTCTCATGGTCACCGGACTCGACCAGAATGCCGACCGCATGCGCGGGCTGGAGGCCGGAGCTGACGACTTCATGTCGAAGCCGGTGGACCAGGCCGTGCTGCTGGCGCGGCTGCGCTCGGCGGAGCGTCTCATCCGATATGAGCGAGACCTTCATTCGAAGAACCTCCGCCTGGCGCAGGCAAACGAGCATATCCAGGCCGATCTCGATGCCGCCGCCGCCGCGCAGCGCGCGCTTCTACCGGATCCGGAGGTGCTGCTTTCAAACTGCCGGTTCTCGTCGAGCTTCACCCCGTCCAGCAGCATATCGGGCGACGTGTTCGGCTATTTCGACCTCGGCCCGGGAAAGTCCGGCTTCTTTGCGGCGGACGTCAGCGGACACGGAGTGCGCGCGGCGCTTTCGGCGGTAGCCCTCGGCTACATGGTGAGCACGGAGTTTTTCCAGAACATGGTCCGCGGAACCGGCACGGACGAGCTTCGGCCGGAACGCGTCGCCCAGGTCCTGGACCGGCGCTTCCAGAGGGATCTCGGTGACGACAGCTATTTCACCCTGTTCGTCGGGGCAATCGACGAGGCCGAGGAGCGGCTGGTGTTCTGCCAGGCGGGTTACCCCAGCCCCCTCCTCCTCCGTCCGGGCGACGAGGCGCGGATCGTCGGGACCGGCGGCGTGCCGGTGGCGATGCTGCCGCACGCCGAGTTCGAACGATCGTCGGTCGCATTTCGTCGGGGCGACCGGCTCATCGTCGCGTCGGACGGCGTGACGGAAGCGGCCAGTCAGGGCGGCGAGCTCTATGGGCTGGAGCGCTTTTCAGAGTTCGTGACCCACCGGCAAGGGTTTGCGGCCCGGGCCGTCCTTCCACAGATCGCCAACGCGTTGCTCGACTGGACCGGCCAACCCAACCTGGCCGACGACGTCTCCATCATCATCATCGACAAGGAGGGCTGAAATGATCCGCGTGAATCATCGATCCGGCGGGGTGCTGGTTCTCGCCGTCACCGAGACACGCCTCACCGCGGCCGTTGCGCCACAATTCAAGCAGCTCGTTCTCGACCAGATCGAAGCGGGCAATACGCGCCTTGTGCTGGACTTGTCCGAGGTCGGCTTCATCGACTCCACCGGCCTCGGCGCCATGGTCGGCATTCTCAAGCGGGTGGGCAGCCGTGGCGACGTGGCCGTGTGCGGCCTGCAGCCCGCCGCGGCGCAGATGTTCAGGCTGACACGCATGGACAAGGTCTTTCGGATCTACGACGACGCCGACGCGGCCGTGGGTGCACTCGAACAGTCATGAGCACGCTCCGCCTCACGATCGCGGCAACGTTTGGAGACGTCGACGCCGCGGCGCCCACGCTGGTGGCGGAAGCGGCCAAACGGCTCAGTGGCGAGCGGCTTGCCTGTTTCGAAATTGCGATCGTCGAGGCGCTCAACAATATCGTCCAGCACGCCTATCGTGATGTGCCCGATGCATCGATCGGCATTTCGATCGAGCAATTGCCGACAGCGCTGCGCGTACTGCTGACAGATCGCGGCGCCGCGGCACCGGGAGAGACATTCAGTTCGGCGAGCGACGCTGCACCGCGCGCCGAATCCGGCCGCGGCCTGTCCCTGATCCTCGGTTGCGCCGATGAGCTGGCCTATCGCAGCGGCCCGGGCGGAAACGAACTGGACCTGACCTTCCGGAGCGATGCGGCCCATGGCCGGTAGTGTCACACGCGCTGTGCCGCGACCTACCGTTCGCAGCTTGGTCCTGGCCACCGCCGGCCTGGTGGCGGTCCTCGTGCTGACGTCGCTGCTCTGGAACATCGTCGTCACCCTCGACAAGATCAGGCAGGCGCCGCACGAAGGCCTGCAATGGAACGCCTACCTGCTGGATAGGGAGTACCACGAACTACTCATCGCGACCCTGACCTGGGAGCCGGGCGACCCGGCCGCGACTGCCGACATCGTCCGCCGCGCCCACTCCCTCGGAGACACCGTCATCTTCCTGCAAGACCGGCTGGAGCAAAGCCCGGCCCTGGGGGCCGCGCTGACTTCAACCGAAAGCATCCTTCGCTTCACCGCCATGGTCAATAACCTGCTCCAGCCTGGCGAGCCGGTCGATGGGGGCAAGATAACGCGCCTGCGCACGATGCTCAGGGAAACCGAGCCCACCGTGGACGAGTTCAGCTTCGCCACGCTCGATGAATCCAACCTGATTACCGCGAGATGGCGCGCCGATCTGGAACGCACGATGGCGCTGTCGGCGCTGGTGGCGGGCGCCTTGCTGGCCGCGTTGGCCACAGCGCTTGTCGTTCTCGCGCGACAACGGGCGCGTCTCCGACAGGACAAGGAACAACTGCGCATCAGCGCCCTCAGCCTCACCGAGACCCAGCGCATCGCGCGGCTCGGGACGTTCTGGTGGGACTATGTCGTGGATCGGGTGCGGTGGTCGGACGAACTCGCCGCGATCTATGGCATCGCCATTGATGGAGCGATGACCGGCAGCGAGTTCGGAGCCCTGCTACACCCGGCGGATCGCGAGCGGGTCGAAGGCGCCGAGCGAGCGGCCGCGGCGCAGTCGGCGAGCACCGGGCAGCCGGTGGCGCGGGAGGTCACCTACAGAGTACGTCGACCTGACGGATCGATTGCACATGTGCAAGCAACTGCCGAAGTTGTCGCCGACGCGTCGGGACAGCGCATCTCGATGACCTCCACGGTCAGGGACATTACGGTCGAGGCCCAGCAGCGATCGACACTTGTGGCCAGCGAACGAGGCCTGGCCGAGGCACAACGTATCGCCCATCTGGGAAGCTTCAGCGTCAACCTCCCGACCGGCCAGGCCGATTGGTCGGACGAGATGTATCGGATCACCGGTTTGCCGAGCGATCCTTTCGGCAAGCCGGGACCGCGCCTCGAGGAGGTTGTGCATCCGGACGATTTGGGGCGGCTGCAGGCGGACATGCAGCGGGCCCTTGCCCTTCCCCTGCCCGGCGGCAGCGCGCAAGTGCCACTGCAGCATCGGCTGATCTGGCGCGACGGTTCGGTGCGCTATGTGAAGGGGATGGCCGAGTACGTATTCGATGCTGCCGGCGTTCCGTTGACCTTGACGGGCACCCTCCAGGACGTGACGGACGACGTCGAGCAGGAACAGGCGCTTCAGGCGGCCAAGCAGGAGGCCGAAAAGGCCAACGCCGCCAAGAGCGAGTTCCTCGCCGTGATGAGCCATGAACTCCGAACGCCCATGAACGGCGTCCTCGGCATGCTCAGCGCGCTGCTCGAAACTCCCCTCGATGCCGATCAGCAGAAGCTGGTCACGATCGCCCGGGCCAGCGCCGACTCGCTGCTGTTGCTGCTCAACGACATCCTCGACCTTTCCAAGATCGAGGCCGGCAAGCTCGAACTGGAAACGACTACGTTCGAACTGCTGCCATTGGTACGCAGCGTGGTGCATCTCTACGCCCAGCCGGCGAGGCTCAAGAACATCTCGCTCGAGTCCCAAATCGCGGCCGATGTGCCGGCATGGCTTGCGGGCGATGCAGGCCGGGTGCGCCAGATCCTGCTCAATTTTGCAAGCAACGCCGTGAAGTTCACGACCCGGGGAGGTATCACGATAAGTGTGTCTGCACTGGCGCCGCCGATGGACGGCCAGGTGAGGTTGCGGTTCGAGATCGCCGACACCGGGATCGGCATTCCGATCGAAAAGCAGGGCGAGGTGTTCGCCAAGTTCAACCAGCTTGATCGCTCGTACGCTCGCCGTTTCGGCGGCACGGGACTCGGCCTGGCCATTTCGCGGCAGCTGGCCGAGATCATGGGCGGCGCCATCGGTTTTTCCAGCGAGGCGGAGCGCGGTTCGAAATTCTGGATCGAGCTGCCGCTGGCAATTGCAGAACCGGAAGCAGTGGCGGACGGCCGAAGGGAAACCGAGATCGCCCCGATGAAGATCCTCGTTGCGGAGGACAATACCACCAACCAACTCGTTGCCAGGCGCCTGCTGGAAAAGCTCGGCCACACAGTCGACGTCGTAAGCGACGGCGTCGAAGCCGTCGAGGCGGTGATGAGCCATTCGTACGATGCGATCCTCATGGACCTCTCCATGCCGAAGATGGACGGCATCGCGGCCACGATGCGGATCCGGCAGATCGGGGGCCCGAGCGGAGCCGTACCGATCATCGCCCTCACTGCGAACGCCATGGATGAGGACCGGCAGGCCTGCCTCGACGCCGGCATGACCGGCTTCGTGACCAAGCCGATCGTGCTTGCCAAACTGGTCACGGCCCTTGCGGCATGCGCCGCCGGCCTGCCGGACGAACGGGCCGACGTCGAGGCTGAAATCGTGCAACCGGCGGCCGCCGACGATTTCGAGGTCAGCCTCGCCCATCTCGAGAGCGAGGTCGGCAGGGAGATCATGCCGGAGCTGCTTGCCGCTTACGATGCCGACGTGCGGCGTGCCCTGGCGCGGCTGGGCGAGGCAAGCCGGGCGGAAGACCGGCTTGAACTCGGACGCGCCGCCCACTCACTTCGGAGTGTCGCGATGACGCTGGGGGCGAACGAACTCTCGCAGCTGGCTCAAGCGACGGAGGCGTCCGGCGGGAGCGAGCAGCCAATCGCGTTTTCGGATGTGAGCCGGAAACTCTCAGAGATCGCCGAGCCAGTCCTCGACCGGGTCTCACAGGCTATTTCAAAGTACACGTGAAATAACACCCATTTCAGTTAGCCTTCACACACATCGCGGTTATATATTCCAGGCGATCGGAAAATGCTGTCGCCATAAAGATAGATTTCCATGCCAAGTTTCGGCCCACTCATCTACGCAGTTTTACCCATTACTAGTTTGATGGCGAATGCACTGACGGATGCCGTTTCCAGCTGGACGGCGGGCGCTGCCCACCCGACCGGGCAACTTGATCGGGCTTCGAGGGTCCGGAGAGCGCCGTACGCGCCCGCAGGGCCCGCGGACACATCATGACGTTCTACTTCGAGCGTTTCGAAAATCGCGTCCCGCCGCCCCCGTTGGAGCATTCGGTGTCGCGCGAACTGCTGTGGCAGTTCCTCGTCACCGTCTGCCTCTGCCTCGGCGCCTGGTACATCTGGTGGCGCTGGACGGCCTCCCTGAACTTCGGTGCCCTGTGGTTCGCGATCCCGGTGGCAACGGCCGAGACGGGCGCCTATTTCGGACTGGTGCTTTACGCCATCAACCTATGGAAGGTCAGCGATCCGCCGATCACGCCCCCACCGGCGAGCATCGATGAGTGCAATGGCAGCGGCGACGAGAAGGGGCACGCCATCGCCGTCGACGTGATGTTTGCCACCTACAACGAAGACCCCGAGCTGGTCCGGCTGGGTATCCGCGACGCCAAGGCCATCCGCTACCCTCACGCCATCCGAATGCTCATCCACGTGCTCGATGACGGCCGGCGGCCCACGATGCGCGCAGTTTGCGACGAGGAGGGTGTCAACTACATCGCCCGGGGCTCCAACGAGGGGTACAAGGCCGGCAACCTGCGCAATGCCATGGAGCAGACGTCGGGCGACTTCCTGGTGATCTGCGATGCCGACACGCGTCCCTTCCCGACGCTGCTTGAGCGCACCATGGGGTATTTCCGCGACCCGAAGGTCGCGTGGGTGCAGACGCCGCAATGGTTCTACGACCTGCCAGCCGGAAAGCCGCTGGATGCGGCTCTTGCTCGCTATCTCGGCGCGCCCGGGCGCTTGCTGGGACTGGCGCTGCAGAAGCTCGTCGGCCCAATCCAGCTTGGCCAGGACCCTTTCGTCAACGATCCCACGATGTTCTACGACATCATCCTCAGGCGCCGGAACTGGGCAAACGCCTCGTTCTGCTGCGGCGCCGGTTCCATCCACCGGCGGGAAGCGGTCATGGAAGCGGCGCTGCGCAGCTTCGGGAGCGCGGTCGAACGACAGACAATCGCGGCCGTGTCGGAGATCACTCTCGTGACCCATGAGCACGACGTGGCCGCGGAACTCGTCGACGCCATCCGGGGCGAGGCCGCCAGCTTCCACGTGCTGGCGCCATACAAGTTCCACGTCTCGGAGGACATCTACACGTCGATCCTGCTCCATTCGGACCGTGAGCGCGGCTGGAAATCGATCCTGCACCCCTATGTCGAGTCGAGGATGCTGTCCCCGCAGGACCTGCTGAGCTGGACCATTCAGCGATTCAAATATGCGGGCGGAAGCCTCGACATCCTGTTCCACGACAATCCGCTGTTCCGCCACGGCCTGACACTCCCGCAGCGGCTGATGTACGCGTCGACATTCTGGTCGTATCTCGGCGGGTTGTGGAACATTGTCTTCCTGATCGCCCCGATCGTCTATCTTGCAACGGGCGTGTCGCCGGTAAGCGCATACTCCTCGGAGTTCTTCGTCCGCATCCTGCCCTTCCTGGTCGGCATCGAGCTGGCCAGCATGGTCGGAACCTGGGGAATCGCCGGCTACAAGAGCAAGGCGAGCTACCTCGCCTTCTTTCCAATCAACCTCAGGGCGCTGTGGTCGGTGCTACGCGGGAGCAAGATCAGCTTTCCAGTGACGCCGAAAGATCGCCAGGCCGGCAGCCATCTGCACCTGATCTGGCCGCAGCTGGCTATTGTCGGCCTCACGGTCGCGGCGATCGGGGGGGCATCGCTGGCCTATCTGGCCGGCCTCGGCCCCTACACCCTGTCGGGCCTTCTCGCCAATGCCTTCTGGGGACTGAACAACATGCTGGCCATGTCCATCATGATTGCCGCGGCGCTGTGGCGGCCTGATGCTTCGGAGGACACGCGGTGAGGCTCCGGGATGGATTGGTCGCGGCCAGGGGCCACCTCGTCTTCATCGCGGCGCTCTTGTGCAGTTTCGCCCTGATCTTCTGGCTGGATCGCGGCGCCGGCGGCCTGAGAACAGATGCGGCGATCCAGACCACCGACCGCGTGGTGGCCACCGCCGCCGCGCTGCCCGTCCGGCCGCTCTCCGAATCCGACCCCGAGCAGCTGCAATGGGCAAGGGTCGCCTGGCGCTACTTCGAGAACAATACCGACCCCGCAACCGGCCTTGCGAATGCCGCCGACAACTATCACTCGACCACCATGTGGGACACCGGCTCGTACCTGATCGGCCTCGTATCGGCCCACCGGCTCGGCCTCGTCGATGCCACCGAATTCGATCGTCGCGTGACCGCCGCCGCCTCGAGCCTCGCACGGCTCGCCCTGTTCGACGGGTTGCTGCCCAACAAGGCCTACGACACCAGTTCGCTGGCGATGACCGACTACAACAACAAGGCGAGTGAACGCGGCATCGGCTGGTCCGCGCTGGACATCGCCCGCCTGGTGGTCGCCCTGGAGGCGATCTCCACCGCCTATCCCGGCCACGCCGGCGAGATCGCGGAGGCGATGTCCCGCTGGCAGCTCGACGCGCTGGTCGATGACGGTGAACTGGTGGGGGCAGCCGTGGACTTGTCCGGGGCCACGGTCCTCGTGCAGGAAGGTCGGACCGGCTACGAAGAGTATGGGGCCAAGGCGCTCATGCTGCTCGGACTCGACGCCGTCAAGGCCGTGCAAGTGGAGCGCCATGTCGTCTACCACGAGGTCGAAGCTCTGGAGATTGCGGTGGACTCGCGCCTCATCGGCAATGCCAGCCCCGGTTTTGCGACCAGCGAGCCCTATATGCTGGACGGACTGGAATTCGGGTTCGACAGCGTCTCGCAGGTCCTCGCCAGCAACATCTATCGCGCCCAGAAAAGCCGGTTTGCAACGACCGGCCATCTTACGGCGGTCAGCGAAGGCCAGCTCTCGAGGGAGCCCACTTCGCCTACTCGACTGTGTGGGGCGGTGGTTCGCCCTGGTCGGTAATGACCTTGCAAGGCGAGCGCAATGACAGCCTCCGGACCGTCAGCACCAAGACCGCTTTCGCATGGGACGCGTTGTTCGGCACCGACTACACACGGCAGCTGGTGGCGTCGGTCGCCGACCTGGCGGTAGCGGAAAAGGGCTGGCAGGAGGGTCGCTATGAAATCGACGGATCACCCAACGCGGTGTTCACCGGAAACACCAACGCCATCATCCTGGCCAGCCTGGCCTTCCGCCAGTTCGGCCCGATCCTCAGACCGCAATATCCGGCTCCGTGAGGACGGTGGCGGCGAGGATGACAGGCCGTGATCGGATCCTGCTGCACGGTACCGATCAGGCCCGCCATGCGCAGAACCTCACGGCTTATTATCGGCAGTCAGCGGGGGGTGGCACGGAAACGCTGGACCCAGGCGCTCGAGAGGCTCCGGGCCTGCTCGATGTCGGATGGCGTCATCCTGGCGGTCAGTGTTTGGAGGTCCTTCATGGCGGCCGAGAGGCCCTGCTGGGCGGCGAGGTTCGTCCACATGAAGGCCATGATATTGTCACGGGCGACGCCGTAGCCGTTCCTGAACATGGCCCCTAGGCCGTACTGCGCGTACACATCGCCCTGGTTGGCGGCAAGTGAGTACCACCGGACCGCCTCCCCATCGTCCTGCGGAACGCCCTGGCCGTGATCGTAGAGAATCGCCAGGTTGGACTGGGCAGGGGCGTAGCCTTGCACGGCAGCTCGCTTGAACCACTCGGCCGCCTGCACGTCGTCGGGGCCCACGCCTCGTCCCGTGTGCAGCGAGATGCCTAGATTGAACTGGGCCGGCGCATAGCCCTGTTCGGCCGCCAATCGAAACCACCTAACCGCTTCCGCCTCGTCCTGGCCGACCCCGTGACCCTCGAAGAACATGCTGCCCAGGTTGAACTGGGCTGCCGCGTAGTTTTGCGCCGCCGAAAGGCGGAACCACTTCTCCGCCTCGGCATAGTCCTGCGCCACGCCACGGCCGCGGACATAGAGAAGGCCGAGATCGAGCTGCGCATAGGCGTCGCCCTGTTCGGCGGCCAGGCGAAACCACTTGGCGGCCTCGGTGTAGTCCTGCGGCACGCCTTCGCCGCCTTCCTTGAGAATGGCGCCGAGATTGTACTGGGCGTCGGCCCGGCCCTGCGCGGCGGCAAGCCGGTACCACTTCGCCGCCTCGGCATGGTTCTGCGGTACCCCGAGCCCCGTATCAAACAGATAGCCCAGGTCATACTGGGCCTCCGCAAGGCCCTGGGCGGCGGCGAGACCAAGCCAGTTCACCCCCTGGACCGGGTCCTGCGGCACGCCCTGGCCGGTGGCGTACATGAAGCCGACCATGGTCTGGGCCCGCGCACTGCCATTGGCGGCGGCCGGTTGAAGCTCGCCCATCGCCCTCGCAAAGTCTCCGGCCTGATAGGCCAGCACGCCTTCCGCCTCCCCGGCTCGCGCCTGGGTGACAGGCAGGCCCGGCAGGGCAAGGGCTACCAGCAGGCACCAGATCATCCGGGAATTCATGTCGCGACTACACGCTCCGATCTACCCAGGGAATACGCCTCGCTTCACCGACTATTCGGACTGGTCGCGCGGGATGAACGGGACAGCCGGCTTGTCCCGCTCGAGCACGTAGAACCCATCGGCCGCCAGGTCGGCCCATTCGCTGCGCGTTCCGTCCGGCCAGGTCACCGCGACGCTGGTCGCCGTTTCGCTGCCGAGCCCGTAGTGCAGCCAGCCGAGCTGGCCGCCGGCATGGCCACCGCCAACCGTCAGTTCGCGGCGCATGACGGCATCGCCATGCCTCACTTCGACCCACGAGCCGATGGCGTACTCGTTGGGGGCCGGCTGCCTCAGCTGGAACGAGATCCAGTTGGCCTCGCCGGCGCCGGTGTTACGCCAGACCTGCGCGCTTGCCCGGCGGTTGACCACGACGAGATCGAGCAGCCCATCCATGTTGAAATCCACGAGGGCCGCGCCGCGCGAGTTGCCATTATTGGAGATTCCGGCCGCTTCGCCGGCCTCGGTAAACTTGCCGTCGGCCCCCTGCAGCAGGAGATTATCGGGATCGCGCATGGCGAAGTCGGGCATCTTGTCGACATTGCCCTTGGCAATGAAGAGATCCACCAGGCCATCGTTGTTCACGTCGTCGAACTGCGGATGCCAGGCGGTGCTCGGCTTGAGGTCAGTGCCGGTATAGGGCCGGTGGGCAGTGACGCCCCGGGCGAAAGCCACGTCCTTGTAGTCGGCTTTCGGACCCGGAACGGTCAGCGTCTGCAGCTTGTTGTCGGCCATGCTGGTGAGGAAGTATTCCGGGTAGCCGTCGCTATCGAGATCGTAGCTGGCAATGCCCATGCCCCAGATGCGCAGCACCTTCCAGCCATCGGCGGGCTTCAACAGGACCGGCTCGGCATCGGGGTCGAGCTTCCACATCTGCTCCTGGCCGCCCTCGTAGTATTCGCGGTCATTGGACACGCGGAGACCTGGCGTACCGGAACGGTTCCAGTCGGTGAACAGCATTGACAAGGCGCAGTAGCTGGGCTTCAGCGGCAGTGGCGCCGCGAACCTGCCGTCGCCGCCGCGATGCAGCCAGTTGTCGGTGCACGAGCCCCACGGCGAGATGTCTTCCAGGCGGTCGACATAGTTGCCGACGGCGACTGTCGGCCAGCTCGCGCCCTTTTCCCAGGTTGCGGCCAGTGCCGTCGACCAGGCGTCGCCGCCGTCGAAGTTCCAGGCTTCGTTGGCGCGCTCGAACCTGCAGGCGCCAAGACCGCGCATCGCAACGTTCTCGCCAACCCGCAGGACGATGAGGTCGGTGATGCCGTCGCTGTCGATATCGGCCGGATAGGCCCCGGAGACATTGTCGAGCTCGAGCCCGCTCGGTTGGGCCGCGAACGTGAGACTGCCGCCCTGGCTGCTGGTGTTGCGGTAGAGCTGCGCCTTGGACGCTCCGCCCGGCAGCAGCATGTCGGCATAACCATCGTCGTTGCAGTCGAACGTAGCGACGCCGCCGCCGACGATGAAGAACCAGTCGCCGTCATAGCTGGTAGTGATGCCGGAACTGGCGGTCTCGTCGACGAAACCGGGGACCGCCGGATCCTGTGCGGATGCCGCCTCGACGCCTAGCAGGGCGGCCACGAGCACGACGGAAGTTCTCAGCGTAAGGCGCATGATCATTTCCTCGTCCTGAGCGCGACGGTGTACTGCGCGATGCACCGACCCTGCGCGAGGCCATCGACGATGGCGGAGCGGAAGTGGATGCCTCCATAGAGCCGCGACATGCCGGCTTCTTCCGCGGCCTCGTGGAAGTTCCTGTAGTGGCGCGGATTGCGT
>NZ_JAQGJL010000245.1 GCF_028290645.1 Devosia sp.
TGACCTCGAGGACCGAGGGCAGCCGCGCCGCCCGTTCGGCGCCGCGCGGCGCCTCGAAGCTCAATCCGGCCTCCGAGATCGCCTTCTTCGCGCGGACGATACGCTGCGCGATCGTTGCCTCACTCGACAGAAAGGCGCGGGCGATCTCATCGGTCGTCAGGCCGCCGACCACCCGCAGGGTGAGTGCCGCGCGGGCGTCGGGCGACAGCATGGGGTGGCACGCCGTGAAGATGAGGCCCAGCAGCTCGTCGCCCAGGTCATCGTCCGGGGCCGCTTCCATCGCCTCGGCCGCCTCCTCGGACGCCGCGTCCAGCGTCCGCGCGATCTCCTCGCTCTTGCGCTCGCGCATCTTGTCGCGCCTCAGCGCGTCGAGGGCGCGGCGCTTGGCGGCGGCCATCAGCCAGGCGCCCGGATTGGCCGGAACGCCGGTCTTCGGCCATTCGGCGAGGGCAACGACCAGCGCGTCCTGCGCCAGTTCCTCCGCCACGTCGACATTCCGTACCACCCGGGCCAGGCCCGCGATGAGCCTCGCCCGTTCAATGCGAAAGGTCGCTTCGATCGTCTGGTGCGTCTCGCGTGCGGTCATACTGCCTTTTCGGCCAAGGCCGCAGCCGAGACAAGCCGTCTCCAGCCGGCGCTATCAGGCGACGCCGAGCTTCCCGCGCTCCCCGTCACGCGGCGCCGAGAGCTCCTCGGGCGTCATGAACCCTGCCAGATCCTCCGCCTCGTAGAACGGCCGGATTTCCATCTCGCTTTTTTTGCCTGGCATGGGATTGGGCGCGCGCTTCGCCCAGGCCAGGGCCTCGTCCATGTCCTTGACCTCCCAGATCGAAAAGCCGGCGACCAGCTCTCGGCTCTCGGCGAACGGCCCGTCGATGACCGTGCGGTTGGGGCCATCGAAGGTGATGCGTTTGGCCTGGGCGCCGTTCTTGAGCCCGGCAGCGGCGACAAAGACGCCAGCCTTCACCAGTTCCTCGGTGAACCGGTCCATCGCCGCGAATGCCTCCAGCATCTCGGGCGTGGGAGCCCCCTCCATCTTGCTGTCCTCGGGCGCTTTCGCGAACACCATGACCCGCATCGTCTGTCTCCTTGCTTGCTCTCACAGATACGACGAACGAGCCTGTCGGAAATCGACATCGTTCCGCGAATCTTTTCGGCTCGCTCTCACACCGCAAACCTGAACGCAGCGCCGTCGCGGACGATATGGCCGGCGGTGGGGGCGGCGAAGTGGGAGCCGATGACCAGGGTGTCCCGGTCGGCCCATTCGGCGAAGAGGCGCGAGCGGGTGAGCACAGCGGTCTTCGGGTCGTGGTCGGCGAGCGTCCAGTCGGGGTGCGCTACCTGGCAGGTGTGGTGGGCCATGTCGCCGGTGATCACCGCCCGCTTGCCCTCGGACTCGATCATCACGCTGACGTGGCCCGGCGTATGGCCGATGGACGGCGCAAGCCGGATCTCCGGTGAGATCAAATGGTCCAGCTCCACCAGCTCGACCAGGCCGGCGTCGAAGATCGGCTTGATGCTGTCGCCAAGCATCGCCTGCTGCTCCTCGTCATCGACGGTGCTCATGAACTCGTACTCGCTCCGGCCGATGAGGTAGCGCGCCTTGGGAAAGGTCGGGACCCATTTGCCGTTCTCGAGCATGGTGTTCCAGCCGACATGGTCGACATGCAGGTGCGTGCACACCACCGCGTCGACGCCCTCGCGCGACCAGCCCGCGTCACCTAGCTGCTCGAGGAACGGCCCCGCCAAAGGCTCGCCGCCGGTGATCTCGCGCGGCCGGCCATTGCCGACGCAGGTGTCGACCACCAGCCGCAGCCCCGGCGCCTCGACCAGCAATGCGTGGACGCTCAGATTGAGGGTACTGTCGTCCGCGCTGACGAAATGCGGATAGAGCCACGGCAGTTTGCGCAGCTCCGCGGGCGTAGCCCCGGCCATGAACTCGGCCGGCACCGGCAGATCCATCTCGACGATGCGGGTGATCTGCACCCGGCCCACTTGCCAGCTCAGCATTGCGTTCACGCTTCCTCGCTCGAAGGTTCGCCGCTCACGGACGGAGCCCGCGCGTTCAGGTTTCGGGATGAGTTGGGCGATCAGGCGGGGACGTAGGTCAGTCGGATCACGTCCGCATCGATCTGCTCGCTGCCCGCAAGGCGGAGCGGCGGCCGTGGGCCGGCGAAGAAGGGCGGGCCGGAGCCGACCACCACGGGGTGGAGATAGATGTGATACTCGTCGATCAGTCCAAGCTCGGTCAGGGTTCGCGCCAGGACCGGTCCGCCAGCTTCGAAAACGCCGTCACGCTCGGCCTTGAGCTTGCGGATCGTGGCCTCGAAATCACTTCCGATGAGCGTGGCGTTCGGGCCGACCGACTTCAACGAGTTCGAGACGACCCATTTGGGTGACTTCCGCCATGCCGCCGCGAATTCGCGTTCCGGCGCCTCCCAATCCGCCTCGTCTTCGTCCCAGTAACGCATGACCTCGTAGAGTCCGCGACCGTAGATGCTCCCCGTCTGGTTCTGCGTCTGCTCGATGAAATGACGGAAGAGCTTTGGGCTTGGGACGGGCAACGTCCTGAAGTCGACATAGCCGTCCAACGACTGGTTCATGCCAAATACGAGCTTCGCCATGCGCTGGCTCCTGTCGATCGGCGGCGACCCGCAGGGATCGCGTTCATTTGCGCCGGCACTGTGCTAGCAGTGCGCCTCGGGGTAAAACCACCTCTATCTTGCAACCAGTCTTGACGGATGGATACGATGAACCGGCGACGCTCCGGGTGCCCGATCAACCTGACGCTGGAAACCCTGGGCGACCGGTGGAGCCTGATTGTGCTGCGCGACATCATGTTCGGCCGGAATCGCACCTTCCGCGCCCTGCTTGCGGAAAGCCTCGAGGGGATCGCTTCCAACATCCTCATGGACCGCCTGAAGCGCCTGACGGAGAACGGCCTGCTGACGCGCTGCGGAGACCCGCGCCACAAACAGCGGGTCGTCTACAGCCTGACCGAGAAGGCGATCGACCTTGTCCCCCTGCTGGCGGTGATGGGCAGTTGGGGGCTGCGTCACACGCCCGCGTCGACGGAGCTCTCGGCACGCGCCCGAATTCTCGAGGACGGCGGCCCGCAGCTGTGGTCCGAATTCATGGATGAGTTGCGGCATCTCCACCTGGGAGCGCCGCGGCCCGAGGGATCGGCCCGCGCCAGGATGCAGTCGGCCTACGAGGCCGCTGTCACGGCGTAGTCGCGCTTCCGCCATTTGGTCCTGCCGGCCGGAGTCTGCGCTTGTGGCTCGAGGCGGAGCTGGCAGCTGCCGAGCTCTGTTCGCGCCAATGCCGGAGAGCGCCACCACCTCGGCGCCAGAAGGTCCCAAAAAAACCGCAGACGCATGGAATTGTCCAACCCGTGACGCGCTGGCGTCGCTTTCACGTTGCCCTCAGATAAGGCGTTGTTCCGGTCGCGGCCGGCAACGAAGGCGCAGTCGTGTCACCAGCCTTTCGAGGACCAGCAGGCTCGCACCTCGCCCCGATCGTAGTCGGCGCCCTGGCCGCGGCGGCGTATCTGGCTATCTGCTTAAACAGCCCCCAACCGCTCGCACACGACATCGCAACGCTCTGCGCGAGGTCCCCTGATTCCGCGGATGCCGCAAGGAGCCCATACCTCGCAGAGAGTGCCCGTGCGATGACGAGGATGATGCTCGACATGGACATCGAGCCGTCGGGCGATGTCGATGCCGACTTTGTGGCGATGATGGTGCCACACCATCAGGGTGCGATCGACATGGCAGTTGCGGTGCTTCGCCATGGCCGCAACCCGCAGATCAGGCGGTTGGCCCAGGAAATCATCGTGACCCAGCAGGAGGAGATTGCGGCGATGCGCCTCGCTGTGCGCCAGACGCTACCGCCGTCCGGGCCCTCGCCGACGCAGGTGCCGTCCGTGCGCTGCAACGATTCCCAGCCATCGACCACCATGGAGCCATGAAATGAAACGCACCGCTTGTCTGGCTATCCTCCTCGTTTCGACATCTCTCGCGGGTGCGCAATATGTCCGGGCCGGACAAGTCCCGGGCGCCGCCTCCGACCCGGACATCCCGATCAGCCACCGCGACCGCGTCTACTCGGCGGAGCAGTTCTCCAACACGGTCTCGGTCACCGATCCCGTCGACAACAAGCTGCTCGGGGTGATCCGGCTCGGCGATCCGTTGCCGGGGAGTTTAAGTCCGCTCTATCGCGGCCAGTTGCTGGCGCACGGCATGGGATTTTCGCCCGATCACCGCACCCTCGCCGTGGTCGCGATCGGCTCGAATGCCGTCAATTTCATCGACACCGCGACCAACACCGTCAAGCACGTCACCTATGTCGGGCGCTCCCCGCACGAAGCGTTCTTCACCCCGGACGGCAAGGAAGTATGGGTGGTGGTGCGGGGCGAGAATTACGTGTCGGTGCTCGATGGCACGACCTACGAGGAAAAGGCCCAGATCGTGGTGGGGAACGGGCCGGGCATGACGATCTTTTCACCCGACGGCAAATATGGCTATGTCTGCTCCTCGTTCACGCCCGAAGTCGCGGTCATCACCGTCGCCGATCACAAGATCGTCGCCAGGGTCCCGCAGGCCAGCCCGTTCTGCCCCAACATCGCCGCGACGCCCGACAACACCCAGGTCTGGTTCACCTTGAAGGATACCGGCAAGGTCCAGGTCTTCGACGCGCAGCCGCCGTTCACGCTGCTGAAGACGATCGACAGCGGCCCGATCACCAACCACGTCAACATAGTGCGCAATGCCAACGGCATGTTCGCCTATGTCACGATCGGCGGCCTCAACGAGGTCCAGGTCTATCGCACCGACGATTTCTCCAAGGTGGCGACCATCCCGGTGGGGCAGCTTCCGCACGGTATCTGGCCGTCAGGTGACGGCACGCGGGTCTATGTCGGCCTCGAGAACGAAGACCTGATGACCGCGATCGATACGCTGACCAACAAGGTCATCGCGACGAACCCCATCGGACAGGCGGCGCAGGCGGTGGTCTACGTGCCCGAAGCCATCCCTGCCACGGGCGCCGGAACGGACAACCTCAAGCCGCTCGGCGTGGCCGGAATGTCGACGCAGCTGGCGCTGGTGCCGCCCGGAAAGAAGCCCGACACGGCGCCCACCAGCGTATCGCTCTCCGACCAGGGCCTGGTGCAGGTGCTGGAGGCGGCCGTCACCGGGCTCGAGCCCGGCAAGCCCTACGTTCTGGCCCTGTCGAACGAGGCATCGGGCCGCGGCACCCTGCAGCCGCTGCAAGCCTTCATGACCAATCCGGCCGGCGCGGCGGTCGTCAACGCCATTGGACCGATCCGGCAGCTCGTGCGCGGTGAGGACAAGGAGCGGCGGCGCTATCTGGTGATCGTGCCCGGTACAGCAGAGAAGCTCGGCGCCCCGGTGCAGGTGCAGGCAGCACAATAGTGTCGCGAGCGCGGATGTTGCGCGGGTCGGTGCTATCCCCGACCCGTGCGCCGTCGTTGGATTGACGCTCGACTCGACGGAGGCCGCGACCCGCGCCAAATTTCTCGGCGACCGCCGCCCCCGGTTGTGTCCGGTTTCATGAAGGTGGCGTGACGAACGCGAAACGCCTGCTGGCCGACGCAGGAATCCTGACTCACGTCGCGAGCAGTGGCCGCAAGGCAGCTACAGGTAGTCCAATACCTGCCCATCCGGCGAACATCCAGGCGCGCGGCACGAAAGGCGCTGCCGAACGTTCATGGGAGTTCAAGGGAGTGTTCCGATGCCAGACAACGCCGAAGAACGTCTCCCCATCGGCATTTTGCATGACACCAACTCCGACGATGGCTTTGTGCACCTGCGCGGCGCCCGCGAGCACAACCTGAGGAATGTCGACGTCGATGTACCGAGGAACGCGCTGGTGGTGTTCACAGGTGTGTCCGGATCGGGCAAATCCTCGCTCGCGTTCAGCACGCTCTATGCGGAAGCGCAGCGGCGATATCTCGAGTCCGTGTCGCCCTATGCGCGGCGGCTTTTCCATCAGCTCGGTGTCCCCGACGTCGACCTGATCGAGGGCCTCCCTCCCGCGGTGGCGTTGCAGCAGCAGCGTGGGTCACCCACTGCCCGGTCTTCGGTCGGAAGCGTCACCACACTCTCCAACCTCCTTCGGATGCTCTATTCGCGCGCCGGAAAATATCCCCCCGGGCAGCCGCATCTCGAGGCCGAGTCCTTCTCGCCCAACACCCCGGAAGGCGCCTGCCCGAAATGCCACGGGCTGGGCCGCATCCATGAAGTGACCGAGGCGTCGATGGTGCCCGATCCGTCCCTGACCATCCGCGAACGCGCTGTGGCAGCATGGCCCAGGGCGTGGGGCGGGCAGAATCTGCGCGACATCCTCATCACGCTCGGCATCGACGTCGACACTCCCTGGCGCGACCTGCCCAGGAAGACGCGTGACTGGATCCTGTTCACCGACGAGCAGCCCGAGGTTCCAGTCTATCCCGGCTACACTACCGCCGAAGTCAAGCGGGCCATCCGCGACCGGGTGCAGCCGGCCTATATGGGCACGTTTTCGAGCGCTCGCCGGCATGTGACGCACAGCTACGCCACCACGATGAGCGCGATGATGAAGCGACGCGCAGCGCAGTACATGGTGAGCCGCCCCTGCACGCTTTGCGGCGGCCAGCGCCTCAGGCGCGAGTCGCTGTCGGTCACCTTCGCGGGACTGAACATAGCCGAGCTCGGCGACCTGTCGATGAGCCGCCTGGCGTCGATGTTCGCCTCCTACGCCCAGGGCGAGAAGCTTTCGAGCCTGCGTGAGAAGTTCCCCGAGAAGGCGGTGGTCGTCGAACGCATCGCCGCCGACTTGGGCCGGCGCCTCGCGGTACTGCTGGATCTTGGGCTCGGCTACCTCACCGTCGAGCGCTCGACGCCGACATTGTCCGTCG
>NZ_JAQGJL010000309.1 GCF_028290645.1 Devosia sp.
CCGCGAAAGCGGGGACCTCCGTTTTGGGATCGTGCCGGAGGCGAGAAAACACAGGTTCCCGCTTTCGCGGGAATGACCCGGTGGGTGTGGTACTCATCGAGCAAACAGCAAAGATGCACCCGTGAACCTGCCCGAGACCATCCACCCCGCGCTCGCCGCCGCCCTCGTCGCCCGCGGCTACGACACGCTGACCCCGGTCCAGCTGAGCGTGCTCGAACCTGAGGCGGCCGACCGCGACCTGCTGGTCTCGGCGCAGACCGGCTCGGGCAAGACCGTGGCCTTCGGCATGGCCATCGCCCCGACGCTGCTCGGCGAGGCCGAACAGTTCGACCGCGCCGCGGCGCCGCTGGCCCTGCTGATCGCCCCGACCCGCGAGCTGGCCATGCAGGTGCAGCGCGAACTCGAATGGCTCTACGCTGAGGCCGGGGCGCAGATCGCAGCGGGTGTCGGCGGCATGGATATCCGCACCGAGCGTCGGGCCTTCGAGCGCGGCGCCCACATCGTCGTCGGCACCCCCGGGCGCCTGCGCGACCACATTTCGAAGGGCGCGCTCGACCTCGGCAATATCCGCGCCATCGTGCTCGACGAGGCCGACGAGATGCTCGACCTCGGTTTCCGCGAAGACCTCGAGTTCATCCTCGATGCCGCCCCCGAGACCCGCCGCACCCTGATGTTCTCGGCCACCGTGCCGCGCGCCATCGCCGATCTGGCGAAAACCTTCCAGCGCGACGCGCTCCGCCTCGTCGCCACCAGCGCGGGCGAGCAGCACGCCGATATCGAGTACCAGCAGATCGTCGTGCGCAACGACGAGCGCGAGCATGCCGTCATCAACATGCTGCTGCTGCACGACAGCTCCAACACCATCGTGTTCTGCCACACCCGTGAATCGGTGAAGCACCTCACCGCCCGCCTCGCCAACCGCGGCTTCCCGGTCGTGGCGCTCTCGGGCGAACTCACCCAGGCCGAGCGCACCAATGCGCTGCAGGCCATGCGCGACGGCCGCGCCCGCATCTGCGTCGCCACCGACGTCGCCGCCCGCGGCATCGACCTGCCCAATCTCGATCTTGTCATCCATGCCGACGTGCCGAGTAACCCCGAAACGCTGCTGCACCGCTCCGGCCGCACCGGCCGCGCCGGCCGCAAGGGCATCTGCGCGCTGATCGTGCCGGTGCACCGGCGCAGTGCCGCCGCCCGCGTACTGCGCGCCGCCAATCTCGATTCATCGACCCGCGGTGCCCCCACCATCGCCGAGATCGATGCCCGCAACCGCGAGCAGATCCTCGCCCAGGCCACCGAGATGAGCGTGCCGGACGAGGCGGAAGCCGCCTTCGCCGCCGAACTGCTGTCCCGCCTGACCCCCGAGCAGCTCGCCGCCGCCTACATCCGCCGCGAACTCGCCGCCCGTCCGGCGCCCGAGGAAGTCTCCGAGCAGTCGGTCGGCGCCTTCACCGAGAAGGCCGCCCGCCGCGACAAGCGCTTCCCCGACGATCGCCCTGAAGCCTCCGGCCCGCGCGAAAAAGCCCCGCCGATGGAAAACGGCCGCTGGTTCACGCTGTCGCTCGGCCGCAACCGCCGCGCCGATCCCAAGTGGCTGCTGCCGATGATCTGCAAGGCCGGCGACGTCACCAAGCGCGACGTCGGCTCGATCAAGATCCTCGACAACGAGACCCGCTTCGAAATCTCCGCCGACCAGGCCGATGCCTTCGCCGCCGCCATCGCCCGCACCGGCGGCGTCATCGAGAACGGCATCACCGTCGCCGCCTCCGGCGCACCCTCGGCACCGCCCAAGAAGAGCTACAATCGCGACAGCGCCCCGCGCTTCAAGCCGCGCGACGAAGCCCCCCGGCCGGCACGCGACGACGGCCCGCGCTACAAGGTGCGCAGCGACAAGGGCGCCAAGCTCGCGACCCGGCCCGCGCGCGAGATCACGCCACCGGTCAGCGAAGCCGCTCCGGCAGCCCGGGAACCCGTGCTGTTCAACAGGAAGTCCACGGAAAAGCCCAAGGCCAATCCCAAGGACAAGGGCAAGCCGAAATACAAGAACCGCACAAAGCACGAGCCGCCCGCCGCAGCCGGCGCCGCGCCGCGCAAGCGGAAGCAGCAGGGCTACGACCCGCTCGGTTGACGCCCGGCAGCGCCTGCCCCATCCTCCCGCCGCATCTGGGGGAGGAAACCATGCCTTACGTGCGAGTTGAGATTACCGACGGCGCGACGACCGAACAGAAGCGGGCCATCTCCAAGGGCATCACCGACGTGCTGGTGAAGGTGCTCAACAAGAACCCCGAATACACCTTCGTCGTCATCGACGAGGTGGACTCCGACAACTGGGGCCACAAGGGCGTTCTCGTCTCAGACATCCGCAAACAAGAGGCGAAGGCCGCGGCCAAGAAGCCACCCAAGGTGGTCAAGGTCAAGCTCAAGGCGAAAGCCGCAAAGCCTACGACGAAGAAGGCCTGAGCCGATGCCCGAAATCCTTGTTCACATCGTCGAAGGTCGCTCGAAGGAATCGAAGAAGGCGCTGATGAAGGACATCACCGACGCGGTGGTGAAGAACTTCAACGTCCCCGCCGAGCGCGTCGTGGTGCAGATCGTCGAAAGCCCCAGGGACAGCAAGTCGAGGGGCGGCGTGCCCTTCGACGAGATGTAGCGCTAGTGGGGGTATTCGCAGCCCTCGGAGAAGCCCTCGCCGCCGCAGCCATTGTCCACCGGCGCGTCATCCTCGTCCTTCACCAGGCTCTCCGGCACGTTGTTCACGAACCCCTGGTTGAAGCACTGGCGCGCCTGCTCCACCCAGAACTCCCGCATCAGCGGCGTCTGCACCTGGGCATAGGTGAACGCCTCCCGCAATGCGCGGCGCTGGTCGCCTTTCGTATCCTCGGCCGCCCCGATGAGGGTCGATTCCGCGAGGTCATACGAGCCGATCTCGCAGGTGCCGTCGAGCGTCACGCACTCGTTCTTGAGGTTGCACAGCAGCACCGCGCCATGGAACAGCAGCACCTCGGTGCCCTCGGCGCCGACGTTGAAATCGAACGCCGTACCGCGCACCCCGATCGTCCCCGTCGGCGTCTTGATGATGTAGCGGTCCTTGGCCGCGCCGCCGGTCGCGAAGCGGAACGTCCCCGCCAGCGCGTTGATCGCGAACTTCCCCGCCGACTGATCGTCGCGCAGCAGATAGTCCTCGATCACCAGCGACGAGTTCGGCCCGACCACCAGCTCGGTCTTGTCCGAGAACTTGATCTGCACCTGGCCCTCTGGCCCGGTCTTCACGTTGTCGCCGATGGAGATATCCGCGCCCACCGTCAGCACGCGGAGCTTTCCCGCCGTTTCGGCCTCCGCCGAAGGATCGACCCCCAGCGCCGTCCCGCTTGCCGCCAGCGCCGGCGCGCACGCCAACATCACCGCCAACCCGGCAGCCACCGCCAGACCCCTGAAATCGCGCATCCCACTGCCCCCAAACCGGCTGTCCGGTCACGTCCCGGCGCCAATCGCTTGCCGACGTAACCGGATATGATTATTGCTCAAAATACGAAACTGCGTGCCACGTGCCTAGCGTCCCGGGCCGTGACGAGTCAATTGTAAGGGGCAGGCCAAACCGGCATCGACAGCGGCAACTGTTGCACCCGCGCCAGCATTGCCGATTTGTAACGCTCAATAACGCGAAATTTGATGGAACCTTTTGCGGTTTCACGTAACGTGATTCCCGGGGGCTCCGGTCATGCGGGGCCAGTCCGCGCCGAGCGTCAGCGCATCTCGAAAAAAGGTAAAGTAGGAGCCATGCTGTTCCGCTTCGCTGAGGTCGTGTCCGTCCTCACGCTCGTCGTTGCTTTTCTCATTGCCAAGCACATCCCGGTCGTCAACGAACTGCCCTTGGCGCAGATGACCGGCATCGTCTGCTTCCTCTTCGCCATCTTCCTCAGCCTCCGCATCTATAACGCCGAGCTGAAGAAGATTCGCGCCGAAGAGTAGGGCCAACGGGTCCGGGTGGACTCATCCGGCCCCATCCAGACGCGATGTCGTCCCGGGGAATGCCGGGACCCGACTCTCTGCCGCCCAGGCGTCGGAGGGTGCGGCCGCCCGCGCTACAGGATGAAGTCCCCCGCGGTCAGCGTCATGTGGCCCCACAGCTGCACCTCGAAGTCCGCGACCCCGTCGCCGTTCGTATCCCCCGAAACGACGGTCACATCCGCCACCCCGTCTGAGAACGTCTCGAACGCATAGTGCAGCTCTCCAGCAGTGCCGCTGAACGCGGCATCGCCGATGAAATCGAATGCCTGGTTGCTGGCGTGCTTCTCGTTGGCGTCCATCATGCCGAAATGCAGCGTGTCCTCGCCTAGCTTGAAATCGTAGAGATAGTCGCGATTGGCAGCCCCGACGCCGGAATCCTCCTTGCTGGCAAAGTCGAACCGGTCCCGGCCCTGGCCGCCCGTCAGGTAATCCTGCCCGGTCCCGCCATTGATGAAGTCGTCGCCCCCGCCACCGTCCAGCCGGTCGAAGCCGCCGAGCCCCTTGAGCAGGTTGCCGCCGGCGCTGTCGGTGAGGTCGTTGTAGCCGTCGTTTCCGGTTAGCGGGCGTCCGCCATACGGTTTTTGCTGCACCAACCCTTCGATATCCGGGTGGTCGACGAGGCTGAAGGCGTTCCAGGTCATGATCCTGTCCTCGCCGCCCGTGTCGATGATGGTGTCGCTCATGTCGTCGTAGAGGCCGTAATAATCGTTGCCTTCCCCGCCCTCGAGGATGTCCGCGCCCGCGCCGCCGAACAGAAAGTCCGGCCCCCCAAGGCCCAGGATGTGGTCGTCGCCGCCGCGGCCGGCAATGATGTCGTCGAGTTCGCTTCCGATCAGTGTTTCGGACGCCGGCGTACCCTCGATCTGCATAAATGTGGCTCCCCTCATCTATTGATCCAGGGTCCGCCCCCGCCCCCGATCCGGGAACGGAGCCAATTGCATGGGTGCGATGCCGCGCGGGCATGGCTCGCCCGGATTTCGCCGTCCCGGCGGACCGATTACCGGCGATCGCTGCCTATCTTTGCGGCATCCGCCCCCGCTGCGTAGGTAATCCGGCCCGCCGACTGGGCAATCGTCCACCCTGTCGCCGCCCGTGGCCGCATGGTAAATCCTCCGCCATGAACGCCATCACCGCGCCCCGCACCGCCCGCTCCGTCTGCCCGCACGATTGCCCGTCGACCTGCGCGCTCGACGTCGAGCTGATCGACAGCAACACCATCGGCCGGGTGCGCGGCGCCAAGGACGATCCGTACACCGCCGGTGTCATCTGCGAGAAAGTCGCCCGCTACGCCGAGCGGATTCACCACCCGAATCGGCTGCTCCATCCGCTTCGCCGCACCGGCAAGAAGGGCGCCGGCGAGTGGCGCCAGATCACCTGGGACGATGCCTTCGAAGAGATCGTCGCGCGCTGGCTGGAGATCGAGGCGACCGACGGGCCGGAAGCCATCTGGCCCTATTTTTATGCGGGGACCATGGGCCACGTGCACCGCGACGGCATCGAGCGGCTGCGCCACGCGCGTAGCTATTCGCTGCAATACGACACCATCTGCACTGGCACGGCCTGGCCCGGCTACATCGCCGGCACCGGCCTCCTCACCGGACCCAACCCCGAGACCATGGCCGAGAGCGATTGCGTCGTCATCTGGGGAACCAATGCGGTGGCCACCCAGGTCAACGTCATGACCCACGCCATTCGCGCCCGCAAGGAGCGCGGCGCGAAGATCGTCGCCATCGACATCTACCGCAACGGCACCATGGAGCAGGCCGACATGGCGCTGGTGGTGCGCCCCGGCACCGATGGCGCGCTGGCCGTCGCCGTGATGCACATCCTCCTCCGCGACGACCTAGCCGACCGCGCCTACATGGCCCGCTACACCGATTTCTCCCCCGAGTTCGAAGCGCATCTCAAGTCCCGCACGCCAGAATGGGCCGCCGCCATCACCGGCCTCACGGTCGAGGAAATCGAGGCCTTCGCCCGGCTCGTCGGCACCACGCCGAAAACCTATTTCCGCCTCGGCTACGGCTTCACCCGCCAGCGCAATGGCTCCACCGCCATGCACGCCGCACTCTCCATCCCGGCGATGACCGGCGCCTGGCAGCATCGCGGCGGCGGCGCCTTCCACTCCAATTCGGGCGCCTGGAAGCTCGATAAGTCGATCATCCTCGGCGCCGATCTCGGTCCCGGCGGGCGCGAACTCGACATGAGCGAGATCGGCAAGGTGCTGACCGGCGACAGCAAGGCTTTGAAGCACGGCGGCCCGGTCAAGGCGCTGTTCATCCAGAACACCAACCCGATGAACGTCTCTCCCGAGCAGGGCCTCACCCGCGCCGGCTTCGAGCGCGAGGACCTCTTCACCGTCGTCCACGAGCAGTTCATGACCGATACCGCCAAAATGGCCGATATCGTCCTCCCCGCGACGATGTTCCTCGAGCACAACGACTACTACCGCCGCGGCGGCCACACCCGCGTGCTCTACGGCCCCAAGCTCGTCGACGCGCCGGGCGAGTGCCGCTCCAACTTCGAAGTCGTCAACGAGCTGCTCCGCCGCCTCGGCACCGAGCACCCGTCATTGCAGATGACCGACCGCGAGATGGTCGCGGAAACCTTCCGCCGTTCCAGCTTCGGCGAACTCGACGAGATCGAGAAGACCGGCTTCGTCGAAAGCAATATGCCCGACGAAGAGGCCCGCTTCGGCAACGGCTTCGCCTGGCCCGACCGCCGCTACCGCTTCGCCCCCGACTGGGACGCCGTGGCCCGGCTCAAGGGCTACACCTGGGTCTGCGACCCCTCCGAAATGCCCCGCTTCGCCGACCACTGGGACGTCACCGAGCGCATCGACGCCGAAACCCCGTTCCGCCTCGCCACCAGCCCGTCCCGCAGCTTCCTCAACTCGAGCTTCGCCGAAACCCCCGGCAGCCAGAAGCGCCAGCCGGAGCCCACCGTCTTCGTCCACCCCGCCGACGCAGCCGCCCTCGGCATCGCCAATGGCGACCCCATAACCCTCGGCAACCGCCGCGGCGAAGTCGCGCTCAAAGCCATCTTCTTCGCCGGCATGCAGCGCAACGTCCTCATCGCCGAAGGCATCCACCCCAACTCCGCCCATCGCAACGGCCAAGGCATCAACACCCTCATCGGCTCCGACCCGGTCCGCCCCTTCGGCGGCGCCGCGTTCCACGATACCTCGGTGTGGCTCAGGCGAGGGTAGGGCATGGTGAGGGGGCAATCCCACCCACCGGCCCCATCTCCCCCTCGGCGGGGGAGAAAGCGAAATCTTAGGTTTAGCCTCTTGGCTAAGCCTTAGATTTCGCAAGAGAGGGGTGCGGAGCCACCGTGCCTCCAAGGCTTAGCAAACGCCAAGCCCATGAGATCGCTTCTCCTCCGCCACGGGAGAGATGACCGAGCGATCACGTCCTCAGGCATACCCCTGCCAGAAAAACCACCCCGTCAGCCCAATCCCGTAAACAAGCACCAGCCCCCGGATCAGCCCCGTGGGCACCCGCTTGGCCAGTCGCGCCGCCACGTACCCGCCGATCGTCACCCCCACCAGCGCGATCGAGCCGTGGTACCAGTCGATCGCCCCGGACAGCGCGAACCGCACCACGCCCACCACCGCCACCAGCGCCGCGATCCAGAGCTTCAGCCCGTTCATCGCATGGATGTCGGTGAACCCCGCCAGCGCCAGGAACGCCAGGAGCAGCACCCCGAGCCCGGCATTGAAGAAGCCGCCATAGACGCAGATCGCCGCGAGCAATACGAGCAGCAGCGCCGCCCCCACCCGCCGCCTGCGTCCCCCACTGCCGGCCCGCGCCCGGATGAACTCGTTGATCCGCCCGCCAAATGCGAAAAGCACCACCGCAAAGCCCATCAGCCACGGCACCACCAATGTGAACGTGGCATTCGACACCCTGAGCAGCAACTCGGCGCCCACGTAGCCGAAGATCAGCGCCAGCATGGAGTAGGTGATCAGTCGCTCGCGATATTTGGCGATATCGCGCCACAACCCGATCGCCCCGCTGACATAGCCGGGCAGGCTCGCATAGGTGTTCGACGCATTGGCGATCACGGGCGGCACTCCCGCGAACAGCAGCGCCGGAAACAGCACGAACGAGCCCCCGCCCGCCAACGTGTTGATGGTGCCGGCAACAAGCCCGGCGATGAGCAGCAGGAGTTCGGTCATGCTCGCTTACCTATCCCGCCACCCGCCCGCCCTCCAACGCAAACTCGTGATCCCCGCCATAAGCGTCTCGAATAGGATGCTGCATCGGCACGTGGGGTCCCCAAAACTCGATGCCCATCTCCCCCCTTGGCGGGGGAGAAAGCGAAATTTCAGGTTTAGCCTCTTGGCTAAGCCTTAGATTTCGCCAGAGAGGGGGTGCGGAGCCACCGTGCCTCCTACGGCCCCTCCCTTGAAATTTCTAAGGCTTAGCCAAGCCCAAGAAGGTCGCGGCCCCGAGTTGACAAACCCACCCCCATCGCCCACATCTCGCCCCGGCTGCTGGCGCCTGCCGCTCGCCGGGGAAACCCGATGGTAAAGTCCAGCCGCGGAAGCTCCGCGTCCCCCTCATGATCGCTCCCTTCTCGAGGCGGTTCATGGCAAGGCGAGCCCCATGAAGTTATCCGCCTCTCTTGAAGAGGACCGACATGACCTTCTCTCTCGATACCCCCAGTGCCGCCAGCCTCAAGGCCGAGGCCAAGGCCTTGCGCGCCGAGCGCGCCCTCAACGGCGCGCCGCTCACCCAGGGCGCCGCGCTCGAGGAAATCGCCCATCGCCACGGCTATCGCGACTGGAACACCGCCTCGGCGGCGCTGCCCGAGCGCATCGCCACCCCGGTGCAGGTCGGGCAGCGCGTCAAGGGCACCTACCTCGGCCAGCCCTTCGCCGGCATTGTCATGGGCCTGCAATTGCTCGCCGATATGAACCACTACCAAGTGGTGGTGAAGTTCGATCATCCGGTGAACGTGTCGAAATCCGAGCTGATGGGCCCGATCTACCGCCAGCGGGTCCGCGCCACGATTGACCTGCGCGGCATATCGGCCTCCCGCACCAGCGACGGCGAACCGCACATGCGCCTGCAGCGGGCCTGAGAGGCCGGGCGCAACAATCTTCCAACGGCGGGGGCATCCCCGCCGTTGTCATACCTCCGCATAGGTTGTCTTCCATCGGCAAGTGACGATATAAGAACGTCTTTCGCGGTGGCGCTCCGTCACCACCCCTGCAGCAGCACGGAACCACCAATGACCACCCAGACCCTGCCCATCGACCTCTATTACACAGCCACGCCGAATGGCCGGAAGATCACCATCATGCTCGAGGAACTCGGGCTCCCCTATGCGATCTACCCCATCAACATCGGCCGCGGCGACCAGTTCAAGCCAGAATTCCTCGCCATCTCGCCCAACAACAAGATCCCCGCCATCGTCGATCCCGAGGGCCCCGAGGGCAAGCCCGTCTCGATCTTCGAATCCGGCGCAATCCTCAAATATCTGGCCGAGAAGTTCGGCCAGTTCTACGGTACGAGCTGGCTGGAGCGGATCAAGATCGACGAGTGGCTGTTCTGGCAGGTCGGCGGCTTCGGCCCCATGCTGGGGCAGAACAACCACTTCTCGCGCTACGCGCCCGAAAAGATTCCCTATGCCATCAAGCGCTACCAGGACGAAGCCCACCGGCTCTACCGGGTCCTCGATACACAGCTGCAAAAGCAGGCCGCGCTCGGCAAGGACTACGTCGCCGGCGACTACTCGATCGCCGATATCGCCATTTACGATTGGTCGCGCGGCTCGGACAACCACGGCATCGACATCGCCGAGTTCCCGACCTTCGCCGCCTGGCGCCAGCGCGTCACCGATCGGCCGGCGGTGAAACGCGCCCTCGCCATCACGCTCGACCAGAGCCAGAACATCAGCGCCGCCACCGACA
>NZ_JAQGJL010000325.1 GCF_028290645.1 Devosia sp.
CCCCGCGCCTTGCCGCGAGGCAAGGTGGTAGGTCGGCGTGTCCTCCTCGATCAGCTTTCCCGTCGCCGGATCCAGTTCGCGCAGCTTGATGCCGTCCCAGAACGAGCCATAGGTGAGAAAGGCTCGTCCGTCGCCGAGATCGATCCGCCATGGATCGATGGCGTTGAAGTCGTCGCGGCCATTGCTGGACAGCACCAGCCCCTGGTCCTGCCAGCCCTCGCCGGGCCTCGACGGATCGAGCGCCGCGTTGGTCATCAGCCCGATGGCGCTGGTGTTGATGCCGAACGAGGACACCGAATAATAGAGGTTCCAGCCGTCGCCGTGCTTGCTGACGCTCGGCGCCCAGATGTTGGGCGGCTGGTAGCCGAGGCTCTTCCGCACCCATTTCGGCAGACCCTTGCCGATCGAGCCGGCATCGGTCCAGGCGATCCCGTCGGGCGAGGTCTTCGCCCGTATCGCCCCGCGATAGATGCCCCCTTCCTGCCCGGTCTGGAAGGCCACGAAGCGCCCGCCGACCTCGATGACACTTGGGTCGTGAATGCGGACATCACCCGTCAGCGCAGGCTGGATTTCCCCGGCGATGCCGACGCTCGCCCCCAGAACGAGAACGACGGCGAGAGCGACCCTTGGCACAACCATCGCACTCCTCCGACGCGATGAAAGAGCCACACGCTTCCAACGTATCGCCGCAAGCTGTCAAGTTTTGCCTTCCACCGCGCTGAAGCTAGCCGGGTGGTGACCCCGCGTGGTTCTCTTTCCGTGGAGTGGAAGGAAGGGGGCGGTTATTCATTGCAGCGCCACAACGGTCGCGTACTTCCTCGCACTATCTCAGGTATTGTCGTGGGAATGATGGTAGCGGAGGAGGGAGCCGCTGCGATCGCCCGTAAGTAATTGATTTTGCTACAACGTGGTCCCAAGGATGTGTACCAGTGTGTACCACCGAAGTGGCTAACCGTCACGCGCCAAAGTGAGAGCACCGGGCTAGTTGTGACGACGTGCTCTTCTGGCCAAGTGCCGGCTACGCAATCGTTTTGGCAGGCCTCTCAGGTTGCATATCCAGCACGGCTCTCGCACGATAGAGCACGTAGATTGTGACGGCATTGATCGCTGTCCAGAGTAGCTGCACGCCGAGATGCACCGGTACCACAGGGTTGTAGAGAGCCAGTAGTACCAGCATACCCACGAACCACCCTGCGTGCTTCCGTCTCGTCCTGAAGGCGGCTATCGCGAAGAAGTAGAGGGCGATGCATACACCCACGCGCATTCCCAAATAGTACGCATAGGGCATCGGCAGGATGGCGACCGCGAACAGGAGTACGCATGCGCCGTACGCCTTCTCAAGTGTGGTCTTTCGGCCGTAGGGCTTCGTCGCGCTTGCTTTCAAGTCGCTCCAGAATGGTCGCAGGAAACCACGCTTCGGATGCGCCGGGTTGGGGGACGGCGGCTTGCGTTCCTGCCACCAGTAAGGGCTCGGACCCAAGCGCACTGCGCGCAGGTGCCGGGTGAGCGCCCCGATGGACCAGAGGACGCCCCATATCAGCGCAGCGAGGGCGAGCCAGCCTAACATTCCAAGTCCTAGTTCCACTCGTCCGCCACATCGCCAAGTTGGCGATCCCTTCGAGAGATGGAACTAGCACGAAGTGACCCGTGTCAGGGGGCGCATTCGAAGGAAAGGAAATCCGAACTCAAGTTCCCGCCGTTGGCCTCAAGCCACGCTTTTGGCCCACCATAGTCGGGGAAGATTTCGGTCAAGTAGGTCCAGAAGCGAGCGCCATGGCCCCGGTGCTTCAGGTGGGCCAGTTCGTGGGCGACGACGTACTGAAGTACCCTCTTGGGCGCGAAAACTAGATGCCAGTTGATCAGGACGGCACCGCTGGGGCCGCACGCACCCCAACCGTTCTTCATTTCTGCGACGCGAAGAATGCGAGGCCTGAGGCCCTGCACAGCGCGATAGGTTGCAGCGAACTCGGCGACGTCCCTGCGAACGCGTCGCTTGAGCCACATCTTGATCTCGCTCGCGACGATCAAATCGAAGTCGTGTTCTCGCACCCAAGTCGGTAGATCGACCAAGAAGCCGTTCTGAAACGCGATCTCGACGTGGGGTCCATCATGGCGACGAACGGTGAGCCGATAGTTGCGGCCCCGGAACGGGATTTTCGAACCGGTGATGAACCGGGGTACAATCGAGCGGTGGGCGGTCGCTGCCTCTAGGTCACGCAGGGTGTTGTATATCGATCTCGGTCTCATCAATCGACCATTCTGTTTTCCGACCCTCGTAAAGGATCGGCACGGTGGCGCCGTCGCGCACGGCGTCGTCGATGCCGTACTTATCTAGGTAGGTCTCACCGGGCTCGCTGAAGCGGGCGTAGGTGTCCTTGTCGGCCTTTTTGATGGGCGTGCCCGTGAACCCGAAATAGCGGGCGTCGGGCAGGGTGGCCTGCAAGAAGGCGCCAAGGTCTTTCTCCTGCGTGCGGTGGCACTCGTCCACCAGCACGATCCAGTCTTCCGAGTTCGGGATCGGCTCCTTGGAGCCTTGGAACTTGAAGATGGTGGAAAGCAGGATTTGGCCCGAGCCCCCAATCGCCGCGAGGTAATTGACGGACAGCAGCGCCTGACGACGCTTCAGATCATGCTTCAGGCCGCAAAGCTTGCCTTCGGCTCGTTGACGACGATCAGCGAGATGGCCGTAAAAGCCGCGGCGATCGAGGGCAGCAGGTTGGAAGCGTTGACCGCGAACCCGCCGGGCTACGAGGACGCTGAAAAGTACAAAGTCTGGCCGACGAACGAGGATCGGGCCGCCTTCCAGCAGGTCATGGATGCTAGAGAGCCAGGTTCTCTGGCCAATGCCGAAACAAGGATGGCGCAAGCATTTTGCTACTTCCTGGAGAGCATTCGCGAATGGCTTGGAGCGGATCAGTTGGAGCAGCGGATACCAGCGCTGTCATCAGCGCTGAAGGACCACCTTCGCTTAATTGTTCTCGATCTCGACGAGTCAGATGAACCGCAGGCCATCTTCGAGACACTAAACGCGCATGGCACCCCGCTTCTGCCGGCAGACCTAATGAAGAACTGGCTTCTGTGGCAGTTTGCAAGACGGGGCCACGATGCGGAACAGCCGTACACTCAATACCTCTCCTTCGAATTCGATCTGGCGCCGATAGAGGTTGCTGAATGCGCCGTAGGGCTTCTCGCTCGCTCGATAGAACTGGATCTCAGCGGTGTGGGCCATGGCTATCAGCTCCTTGATTTTGCCTATGCATAGTATTATGCAGATTTGCATGAAACTCAAGCCGGAAATCGTGACCGAAATGGCTTCGCGGATGCAAGCTAGTCGCAATAGACGAGGCTGGACTTATGCCGAACTAGCAAGAAGGTCAGGTGTCGAGGCCAGCCAGACGCAGAAGATCTGCCAAGGCGAGTTCCGTTCGCTAACGACAAATGTTCTGCAAATTTGCAGCGCCCTAGAGGTGTCTTTTGGTGACTCGGGGCACTACGAGGGGCGTCTCACCACCGAAATCATTGCGCTTTGGGATCGGACGAGCGCCGACGGGGAGCGGTTGCTTCGACTGCTTCGTGATCTTCGCGAACTACGTGGCGTTTAGTAGACTTGGAACCGCCGCGTGACGTTATGCGGGACCGCGGCGGTTCCTGTATTTCGCATCACAGGGGTAAATGGCCATACTGCCAAAGAGTTCGTCGAAGCCGTCCCTTCGCCCTATGAAACCCACGCGTTACCCCGGAGCCAAGCGAACTCCAGAGGAGAAGGCAGGTTCCTACGTAACTAATTGAAAGTGCTTTAGTTTTTGGTAGCGGAGGAGGGATTTGAACCCCCGACACACGGATTATGATTCCGCTGCTCTAACCAACTGAGCTACTCCGCCCCAGGCGCTGGCGATCTGGGACCGGCCGATGAGCGCTGGTTGCGCGGCGCCTTCTTAGGTTTGGTGGGGGTGGGTGTCAAGCCGCGCCGGGTGGAGATGCGGATGGGGTGGTGATGATGTCCGGTCGCATCTTTCCGAGCACGATCTTCACTATATCGACAACTGCCCCATCTCCTCTCCCGCCACATCATCGTATTGACTGTTTTCTCCTCCAAGACCGGGCGCAGTGCCCTCATCCGGAGCCGTTTCCGCCCATGTCCTTGCGCCTCCTGCCGATGCTTGCCTGGCTGCTGCTCGCGGCGGTCGCTTTCGTTACCCTCGCGCCGATCGGGCTGAGGCCGATGAGCATGTTCTCGCCCAATGTCGAGCGGTTCGTCAGCTTCGGCGTCGTCGGGCTCGCCTTCGCGCTCGCCTATCCGCGGCATCTGTGGGTGATCCTCGCGGTGGTGCTGGGCTCGGCGGTGGTCTTCGAGCTGCTGCAGCTGGCGGTGCAGAGCCGCCATGGGCGGCTGCTGGACGTGGCGGTCAAGCTCGCCGGCGGCGGCCTCGGCATTGCCGCAGGAGCCGTAGCCGATCGCATCTGGCGACGCCGGACCGCCTAGTCGCTGTCCGGTCCGTCCGCGAGCCACCGGTCATAGGTGCGCTCGCGCCGGTGCTGTTCCAGCGCCCGCAGGTAGTACTCGTCGTGGCGCCCATCGGGCCGGCCATCCTGCTCCCACAGGAAATACGCAGTCCGTCGTACCGCTTCGTAAAAGGCACTGTCCTCGGGCGGCGGCCATCCATTGCCGTCGGTCATCCTGGTCTCGCTGGTCATTCATCCTGAACGCTAGGGTTCAAGCCGAGGTTGCATTCATGCAACAACATGGCCGAGCCGTACTTCGCTCATACGAAAGAAGGCCCCCCCGCGCCGTCATGAGCCTTGAACCGAACGCAAATCGGCGCGAGAGATGCATTTCTTCCTCTGGTTCTTCCGGGCCGATTCCGTACGCCAATATTGTGGCGAGGGCCGGCCCCCAATGTTTAGATGTCTGGACCCAATAAATTGAGCTCGAATGCTCCGCGCAGCGCCTATTTGCCTGGCGATGCAATGTCACATGTCGAAGCCACGCAGGCCGGCAAGGGGCTGAGCACCCTGTGGCGCATCATGGTGCTGACCTGGCGGCACCCGTGGATGGTGACCGTCACCATCATCTCCACCATCATCGCCTGCGGGCTGCAGCTCTGGGTGCCGCGCCTGATCGGCCAGGCGATCGACCACTCCGAGGGCGTGCTCGACGGCGGGGCAGGGGCGGTCGACGCGCTGTGGACCACCGCCTGGGTGCTGCTCGCCGTCTCGATCGGCCGCGGCGTGTTCACGATGTGGATGAACTATTTCGGCGAGGCCGTCGGCCACCACACCGCCTATGAGCTGCGCCTCGCGGTCTACGAGAAGATCCAGCGGCTCAGCTTTTCCTACCACGACAAGGTCCATACCGGCGACCTGATCACCGTGGGCATGCTCGATCTCGAGGGCGTGCGCATGTTCTTTGCCACGGGCGTGCTGCGCGTGGTGCTGCTCAGCATCCTCATCGGCGTCGGCGCCTACATGCTGATCAGCACCGACCTGGTGCTGGGGCTCCTCGCGCTCAGCTTCGCGCCGTTCGTCGGCTGGCGTTCCTCGGTGGCGCAGCTGACGCTGCGCGCCACCTGGCTGACGCTGCAGGAAATGCTGCAGAACCTGAGCCGCGTCATGGAAGAGAACCTCGGCGGCATCCGCGTCGTCCGCGCCTTTGCCGGGCAGAACCATGAGCTCAGGAAATACGACGAGGCCTCCGACGCCGCGCTCGCGCTGGCCCACAAGCGCGTCGATATCCGCGTCGCCAGCACCTCGCTGATGAACCTGAGTTTCCTGCTCTCGATGGGCCTTGTGCTCTGGGTCGGCGGCGAGAAGGTGCTTTCGGGCGAGATGACTGTCGGCACGCTCGCCTCGTTCCTCACCTTCATGACGATCCTGCAGATGCCGGTGCGCCAGCTCGGGCTGCTGGTCAATTCCTTCGCCCGCGCCTCCACCTGCGGCAATCGCCTCTTCGCCTTCCTCGACCTCGAGATCGAGATCAAGGACAAGCCCGGCGCGGTGCCGCTGAAGGTCACAGAGGGGACGCTGCGCTTCGAGAACGTCGATTTCGCCTATCCGAGCGCGCCGACGCGGCAGGTGCTGCAGAAGGTCAGCTTCGAGGCCCGCCGCGGCGAGACCATCGGCATCGTCGGTCGGCCCGGCTCGGGCAAGTCGACCATCGCGCACCTCATCCCGCGCTTCTACGATGTCGATGGCGGCAAGGTAACCATCGATGGGCAGGACGTGCGCGACGTCACCCTCGCCAGCCTCCGCCAGTCGGTCGCCGTGGTGCAGCAGGACTCGTTCCTGTTCACCACCAATATCGAGAACAACATCGCCTATGGCGACCCGTGGGCGAAGGAACAGCGCATCGCCCGCGCCTCGGAGTTCGCGCAGCTCCACAACTACATCATCGGACTCCCCACCGGCTACGACACCATCGTGGGCGAGCGCGGCGTGTCGCTCTCGGGCGGCCAGCGCCAGCGCCTCAACATCGCGCGCTCGCTGATGCTCCGCCCCTCGGTGATGGTATTCGACGACTCGACTGCCGCGGTCGATGCCGGCACCGAGCAGCGCATCCGCACCGCGATGAAGCGCTTCGCCAAGGACCGCGTCACCCTCATCATCTCGCACCGGCTGAGCTCGCTTATGCACGCCGACCAGATCCTCTTCATCGAGGAGGGCGCCATCACCGAGCGGGGCACGCATGAAGAGCTGCTCGCGCTCGGCGGCCGCTATCGTGCCCTCTACGACCTCCAGGTCAAGCCTGGCGACGACGCCCTGGAGGCCGCCGAATGACCGACGTGACCGTCAACGACGACGAAAGCGAAGACCGCCGCCAGCGCCCGCCGCGCGCCGTGGTCGGCTCGAGCCTCGACCGCGAGGAAGAGGTGTTCGGCAAGGCCTACGATCCGAAAATCGTGCGCCGCATCTGGGCCTTCGTGAAACCGTACCAGAAGCAGATCTACATCTCGGTCGCGGCCGTGCTGATCTTCACCCTGACGCAGCTCGCCATCCCGCTGATCATCCGCTTCGCCATCGACAAGGGCATGGCGGCGGGCGGCGGCGGGCGCGTGGTGCTGCTCTGGGCCATTGCCGGCTTCGCCGCCACCATCGCCATCAACTTCGTCGCCAGCTGGGTGCAGGAATCCGTGGTCGGCAAGGCGGCCGAGAACGTGCTGTTCGACATGCGCCGCGCCATGTTCGAGCACCTGCAGCGCGTGTCGCTCAGCTGGATGGACAAGACCGAAGTCGGCCGGCTGATGTCGCGCCTGATGGGCGACGTGAACTCCATGCAGGAGTTCCTCGAAACCTCCGTGCTTTCCGTCGGCGACATCGTCCTCCTCTTCGGCATCATCGGCGTGCTGCTCTGGCTCGATCCGATGCTCGGCGCCATCACCATGGCGACGATGCCGATCCTGTTCATCGTTCGCCTGTTCTGGCTGCCGCCGGCCAAGCTCAGCTTCATGGCGGCGCACCACACCAATTCGTCGGCGAACGGGGCGCTGGCGGAAGGCATCAATGGCGTGCGCACCGTGCAGAGCCTCGACCGACAGCGGGTCAACTTCGACCTCTACGAGGAAAAGGCCCACACCAACCTACGCGCCCACCTCCGCGCCGCGAAGTTCGCCCAGGTCATGGTGCCGATCGTCGATACGCTCACCGGCATCTCGATGGCCACGGTCATCGTCGTCGGCGGCCAGATGGTGCTCGGCCACCAGATCGAGGTCGGCGTGATGGTCGCGTTCCTGTTCTACATCCAGCGCTTCTTCGACCCGATCCGCTCGCTCACCATGCAGTATTCGGTGTTCCAGCGCGCCATGAGCTCGGGCCAGCGCATCACCGAAGTGCTCGATGTCCCGGTCAATATCGAGGACAAGCCCGATGCCGTCGCGCTCACCGGCGAGATGGACGGCTCGGTCGAGTTCAAGAACGTCACCTTCGGCTATCGCAAGAACCAGCCGGTGCTGAAGAATGTCAGCTTCCGGGTCAATCCGGGTGAGACCGTCGCCATCGTCGGCCCCACCGGCTCGGGCAAGTCGAGCTGCATGTCGCTGGTCCACCGCTTCTACGACGTGTGGGACGGCTCGGTGACGGTGGGCGGCCGCGACGTGCGCGACGTGACGCAGGATTCGCTCGGCGCCGAAGTCGCCATGGTGCTGCAGGAGCCGTTCCTTTTCACCGGCTCGGTGATCGAGAACATCCGCTACAACAAGGAATCGGCGACCCGCGAGCAGGTGATCGACGCCGCCAAGGCGGTGGGCGCGCATGATTTCATCATGTCGCTGGCCGATGGCTACGACACCAAGCTCGAACAGCGCGGCGGCAACCTGTCGCTCGGCCAGCGCCAGCTGATCAGCTTCGCCCGGGCGCTCGTCGCCGACGCCAAGATCCTCGTCCTCGACGAAGCCACGGCGAACATCGACAGCTATACCGAGATGCTGATCCAGCGCGCCCTCAAGCGCCTGCTCGAAGGCCGCACCGGCCTCGTCATCGCCCACCGCCTCGCCACCATCCGCGGCGCCGACCGCATCATCGTCCTGCAGAACGGCGAGCTGCTCGAAAGCGGCAACCACGAACAGCTGATGAACAAGCAGGGCCTCTACGCCAAGCTCTACACCATGAACTACTCGAGCTTCGACGACATGCCCGAGAACGGCGACGAAGCCCCGCCGACCGGCAAGGCGACCTAGCACCGGCCTCTGATCCTCCCCCGCGTGGCGGGGGAGGGGGACCATGCGAAGCATGGTGGAGGGGGCGGCCGTTTGGCCCTGCAGCCCAGGAACAGGAAACACCACATGCCCGCACTGCCCGACCACACCCTGAACGATGGCACGACGCTGCCGGCAATCGGCCTCGGCACCTATGCACTGCGCGGGTTGCCCGGTGCCGAGGCCATGGCGGATGCGCTGCGCGAAGGCTACCGCCTGCTGGATTCCGCGGTGAATTACGAGAACGAGGGCGCCGTCGGCAAGGCGGTCCGCATGTCGGGCGTGCCGCGCGAGCAAGTGCGGGTCACCTCGAAGCTTCCCGGCCGCCACCACAAGAAGCCGAACGTAACCTGGGCCATCGAGGAGTCGGTGCTGCGCAGCGGCCTCGACTACCTCGACCTCTATCTCATCCACTGGCCCAACCCGAGCCAGCAGCTGTTCGTAGAGGCTTGGGAGGGCATGATCGAAGCCCGCGAGCGCGGTCTCGTCCGCTCGATCGGCGTGTCGAACTTCCTCCCCGAGCATCTCGACCAGTTGATCGAGAAAACCGGCGTCACGCCCAGCGTCAACCAGGTCGAGCTGCACCCGTATTTCAACCAGCCAGAACAGCGCGCCGCCGACAAGGCGCGCGGCATCCTCACCCAGGCCTGGACTCCGATCGGCAAGGGCACGGGCCTCCTCGCCGAGCCGAGCATCGTCGAAATCGCGCGCAAGCACGGCCGCACCCCGGCCCAAGTCGTCCTCCGCTGGCATCTGCAACTGGGCGTGCTGCCCATTCCCAAATCGGCAACACCGTCGCGTCGCCGCGAGAACCTGAACATCGCTGACTTCCAGCTCGACGACGACGACATGCGCTCCATCGACCGGTTGTCGCGCCCGGATGGCCGACTTTTCGACGGCGATCCGAGGACGCACGAGGAGTTCTGATCCGCGTCCCCCGCCAGGGGACCTGCCAGAACAAGTGGAGGGACGCCGCGTCGCCGAGGACGGTTGTCTCGAAGCAACGGCGAGGAGGCCCGGCCGACGGGGCGACTTGGCACCCGCGCTACGGTTCGAATCGAACACTTGGTATTGGGGTGGCGTCCGCGCGTTAAGCTTCAAAATATCACGGTGGGACACCGCCCCAGCAGTTTGCAAGTAGAGCCGGACGCAGTTAGCTTCCAGCAATTGTTGCCGCGCCCTCGCGGCCAAGGTGCAACTCGGGGACATTGATGAACAGGTTGGTCAAGAGTCTGGCTGCGGCACTATTTGTCCTGTCCGGAATTGGCGCGGCGGTGTCGGCGCCCGCCGGAACGGCCGCGGGGGTCGACCCGGAGGCCGAGATCAACTCGACCGGCTCGGTTCGCACGCTGGTCGTGGGCGAGGACGTGTTTCTCGGCGATCTCATCCGCACCGGTACGGGCGGCTCCGCCCAGATCCTGTTCGACGATGGCACCAAGCTGGTCGTCGGGCCCGGCTCGGCGCTCAAGATCGAGGACTATCTGCTGCGCGGGGACGGGTCGGCCGGCAAGATGGTGATCGGGGCGCTGGCGGGCACGTTCCGGTTCGTGACCGGCCATGCCGAAAAGGACCGCTACCGCATCGACACGCCCAGCGGCACCATCGGCATCCGCGGCACCGAGTTCGATTTCGTCGTGGATGGGCCGAAGTCGACGCGTGTCCTCATGTACTCGGGCACCACCGAACTGTGCGCCAGGACCGGCGAATGCTCGGAGCTGTCGGAAGCGTGCGAGCTCGGCGAGATGGGCAAGGGCGTCTCGACGTCGCTGGGGCAGGCCAACGCGCTCGACCGTGCCGAGCGCAAGGCGCTCAGGCGGCTTTTCGTCTACGGCGCCACTCAGCAGCCGCTGGTGAGCTCGTTCCGCCTGAAGCAGGCCTCGAGCTGCCTGCTCTCGCCGCTGCCGTTCAGTCCCGGGTTCTTCAAGACCCATGGCAAACGCGCCCCGACTCAGGTTGCCGCCGACGGAAAGGGCACAGCCTCGCCCACATCGACGCCAAGCGGTGTAGTTGCCCCCGCGCCAGCGCCCGCCCCCGTGCCCGAACCGGAAGGCGGGGACTGCGCCGGGCACAGCGACCACAACCCGGGCAATTCACAGAACTGCAGCCACTAGCAGTGGGGTCGGCAGTAGCCGACCGGGGGCGCGCGAGCCGGATCCCCCGGCAAAGCGCGGGGACAGGTTCCCGACAAGCAGGGCGACCCTAGGACGCCTTCCTCCTCTTCGCCCCTTGTCCAACCGGGGTGGCCGCGATGGAAGTGTCCACACGATCAAGCCGCAGCTCCTTGCGCAGCGTCGCGTTCATTCGCGTCTGCCACCCCGCGCCGTCCTTCTTCAGAGCCTCGATCACGTCCGCGTCCAGCCGGACCGTGACCTGGCGCTTCGGTGCCGCCTCCGGCGGCCGGCCGCGCGCCCTGCGGATGCTTTCGGCGAGTTCCGGGAAGACCTCGGCGAACGGACGCATCCCGGTGATTTCCTCGACTGTCAGCTCCGGATTGTCCGGGTCGGCGTCGATGCCGGCCTGGATGCGCGCCTCTTCCTCGTCGCTGAGGTCGGGAATCTCACCGAATCTCTTGGTCTTCATAGAAGCCTCCGTTCACTGACCTTGGCCGGTCGCATAGAGATCACAGATAGCCCCTCCGAGCCCAAAGGCTCGAAGATCACAACGATAACAAGTCGGTTATGAAACATTCCGACCGCCTTGGACCGTCCGTCTCTGGCAGGATAGACACCCGACCTCTCGAAGAAGGTCATATCGAGTTCGTCAAAATCCAGCCCATGCTTCGCGAGGTTGGCGATCCGCTTACGTTCATCATAAACGATCTGCATTTAATGTAGCTACAAAAAATCGAAGATCAATCCATCGAGCATGGACGGACAGCCAGCGGCCGAAAAGCAGGCCGCGCACCCCATCACATTTTCCCCACACAAATCAGCGACCCGTGCCACAGTTCAGGCACGGGGGACTTCAATGCCTAATCTCGACGAACTCCGCAGCCGCATCCGCGCCGCCACGCTCGCCGACGAGGCGGCCACCGTGGCCCGCCTCAAGGACGATGCCCAGCTGTCGCCCGGTGTCCGGGCCGAGATCGGCGACCGCGCGCTGAAGCTGGTCGAGAAGGTCCGCTCCGGCGATGCACCCGGCATGCTCGAATCCTTCCTCGCCGAGTATTCGCTCTCCACCGGCGAGGGCATCGCGCTGATGTGCCTCGCCGAAGCGCTGCTGCGCGTCCCCGATACCCGCACCATCGACGACCTGATCGAGGACAAGATCGGCCCGTCGCGCTGGGCCGAGCATCTGGATCGCGCCAATTCCCCGCTGGTCAACGTCTCCACCCTGGCGCTCACGCTGACCGGTGAGGTGCTGCGGGATGGCGGGGCAGGGATCGCCGGCACCATCAAGAGTTTCGTGCAGCGCATCGGCGAGCCGGTGATCCGCTCGGCCGTGATGCAGGCGATGAAGATCCTCGGGTCCCAGTTCGTCCTCGGCCGCGACATCGAGGAGGCGACGAAGGTCGCCCGCCGCGCCGAGAAGGACGGCTTCACCTATTCCTACGACATGCTCGGCGAAGCGGCCCGCACCGAGGCCGACGCCAAGCGCTATCGCGCCGCCTACGCCGAGGCGATCGCCGTGCTCGCCACCCGCTCCACCGCCGGCTCGGTCCGCGACAATCCCGGCGTTTCGGTCAAGCTTTCCGCGCTCCACCCGCGCTACGAGTTCATGAAGCGCGACCGCGTCATGGACGAGCTGGTCGAGCGCGTCCTCGCCCTCGCCATGATGGCGCGCGGCGCCAACATGGGCTTCAACATCGATGCCGAGGAAGCCGACCGGCTCGACCTCTCGCTCGACGTCATCGCCGCCGTGCTCGCCGACGAGCGCCTTGCCGGCTGGGACGGCTTCGGCATCGTGGTGCAGGCCTATGGCCAGCGTGCCAGCCTCGTCATCGACTGGATCGAGGCGCTGGCGGAACAGTTCGATCGCCGCGTCATGGTGCGGCTGGTGAAAGGCGCCTACTGGGACAGCGAGATCAAGCGCGCCCAGGTGCTCGGCCTCGGCGGCTTCCCGGTTTTCACCCGCAAACCCGCGACCGATGTCAGCTTCATTGCCAACGCCCGCCGGCTGCTGTCGAAGACCAGCCGCATCTACCCGCAATTCGCCACCCACAACGCTCACACCGTCGCAGCTGTCCTGCAACTCGCCGAAAGCCTCGGCATCGACAACGCCGCCTTCGAATTCCAGCGCCTCCACGGCATGGGCGAGCGGCTGCACCAGATCGTCCATGACGAGCACCGGACCCGCACCCGCATCTACGCCCCGGTCGGCCGCCATGCCGATCTGCTCGCCTATCTCGTCCGGCGCCTCCTCGAAAACGGCGCCAACGGCTCGTTCGTCAACATGATCGCCGATCGCGACGTGCCCGCCGCCGACGTGGTGCGCGATCCGTTCGATACCGTCGAAACCGCCCGCGCCAGGGTCCGGGCGCCCTCCGACCTGTTCGAGCCCGCCCGCCGGAACTCGCGCGGCCGCGATCTGAGCGATCCACTCGAAGTCGAGTACCTGCTTGCCGATCGCGACCGCTTCCGGCCGAGCGAAAAGCGCTGGCATGCCGTGCCGGCCTCGCTCGTCGCCGGCAGCCAGTCCGAGCAGCACAGCATCGTCAATCCGGCGACCGGCGAGACCGTCGGCGACGCCATCGGGGCAGGGCCCGAGACGCTCGAGCTCGCCATCGCCACCGCCCGCGACGCCGCCCCCGGCTGGGCCGCCCGTCCGGTCGCCGAGCGCGCCCTGCTGCTGCGCCAGGTCGCCGATCTCTATGAGGACAATGCCGCCGAGTTCTACGCGCTTTGCGCCCGCGAGGCCGGCAAGACGCTCGCCGATGCCGTGAGCGAAGTGCGCGAGGCCGTCGATTTCCTCCGCTACTATGCGGCGGAAGCCGAAGCCAGCGAGCCGCGCCAGCCGCTCGGCGTCTTCACCTGCATCTCGCCGTGGAACTTTCCGCTCTCGATCTTCACCGGCCAGGTCGCCGCCGCGCTGGTCGCCGGCAACACCGTCCTCGCCAAGCCCGCCGAAGCCACGCCGCTGATCGCCGCGCTAGCCGTCCGCCTGATGTACCAGGCGGGCATCCCCGAGGAGGTCGTGCAACTGGTTCCCGGCGCCGGCTCGGTCGTCGGCGCCGCGCTCACCTCCGACCCGCGCATCGACGGCGTCTGCTTCACCGGCTCGCTCGCCACCGGCAAGTCGATCGACGTCAAGATGGCCGACCACCTCGCCGCCGGCGCCGCCCTCATCGCCGAAACCGGCGGGCTCAACGCCATGATCGTCGATTCCACCGCGCTCCCCGAGCAGGCGGTGCGCGACATCCTCTCGTCCGCCTTCCAGTCGGCTGGCCAGCGCTGCTCGGCGCTACGCATGCTCTACATCCAGGAGGACGCGGCCGAGCGGACGCTCGAAATGCTCTATGGCGCGATGGACGAATTGCAGCTCGGCGACCCCTGGGACCTCTCGGTCGATGTCGGTCCGGTGATCGACCAGAAGGCCAAGGCGAAGATGGAAGGCTACATCGCAGAATTCCATGCGCGAGACGCGGTGCTCCATCAGGTTCCGACCCCTCAAAACGGTACATTTGTAGCCCCGACGGTGCTCAGGGTCTCCGGCATCGCCGAAATGAAGGAAGAGATTTTCGGCCCGGTCCTCCACGTCGCCACCTTCAAGGCCGAGGAACTCGACGCCGTCATCGCCGCCATCAACGCCTCCGGCTACGGCCTCACCTTCGGCCTCCACACCCGCATCGACGGCCGCGTCGAGGACATCTCCCAACGCATCCGGGCGGGCAACATCTATGTCAACCGCAACCAGATCGGCGCCGTGGTCGGCTCGCAACCCTTTGGCGGTGAAGGCCTTTCCGGCACCGGCCCGAAAGCCGGCGGGCCGAATTACCTAAAGCGCTTCTGGCGCCCGCCCGAACGCTTCGAGCCCTCCGCGGCGGTCAACCCGCTGTCGGGCCTCTCGATCGGCTTTTCCATCGCAGCAGTCGACCAGGTCCGCACCGGCATCGAGCGCGTCGGGATCGAACCGGCTCGGGAGACGCTCCCCGGCCCCACCGGCGAGTCCAACACGCTCTACACATGGCCGCGCGGCGTTGTCCTGTGCCTCGGCCCCGACACCAGAAGCGCCGAGCAGCAGGCCCGCCTCGCCCTCGAGCAGGGCAATGGCGTTCTAGTCGTCGCCCCTGGCGCCACCCGCATCGCCGAGGCGCTCGGCGCCAATGGCGAGCCGATCGGCGGCCTCGACAAGAAGCTCTCGCCCGCCGCCATCGAAGCTGGCCTCCACGTCGACGCCATCATGCATTTCGGCACCGAAGCCGACTTGCGGCCATGGCGGCAGGCGCTATCGCGCCGCGACGGGGTGATCGTTCCGCTGATCACCCGACCCTCGGATGCTGAGCGGCTGATCACCGAGCGGCATGTGTGCATCGATACGACGGCGAGCGGCGGGAACGCGGAGTTGCTGGCGGGGCAGTAGCGCCACTGCCCCTCACCCCCCGCGTCCCCTCGCCCCTGAGGGGAGAGGGTAGCGCAGCTCGGAGCGCCAGCGACGTAGCGAAGCTAGGGTGAGGGGTTCAGCATCTCGGCGAATGCGGGTTGAGAAGCTGAACCCCTCATCCGCCCTTTGGGCACCTTCTCCCCTCAGGGGAGAAGGGAAGAACTAAATCGCCCGCCCGTCCTTGCCAAACACATGATACCGCGCCGGGTCGACATACGCCGTCAGTGTCGAGCCCGGCGGCACTGCCCGCTGCCCGTCCACAGCAATGGTCAGCGCCTGCCCATCCGCGGTCGTCGCATAGACCATGGTCTGCCCGCCCAACTGCTCGACGAGGTCGACCTTCACGTTGGCCAGCTCCACCCCCGAGCCCTCGGAAATGCCGATGTGCTCCGGCCGCACCCCGAACGTCACCTCGTCGCCGCCGGCGCCGACTGCGCGGTTGACCACGATCTCGCTGCCGCCCGCCCTGAGCTTCGCCCCCGCGGCATCCGCCGCCTCGACCTTGGCCTCGAGGAAATTCATCTTCGGCGAGCCGATGAAGCCGGCGACGAACCGGTTCCTCGGGTGGTTGTAGAGCTCCAGCGGCGCCCCGACCTGCTCGATAATCCCGGCCTGCAGCACCACGATCTTGTCGGCAATGGTCATCGCCTCGACCTGGTCGTGCGTCACGTAGATCATGGTGTTCCCGAGGTCGTTGTGGAGCTTGGCGATCTCCACCCGCATCTGCACCCGCAGCTCGGCATCGAGGTTCGACAGCGGCTCGTCGAACAGGAAAATCCGCGGCTCGCGCACGATCGCCCGCCCGATGGCGACGCGCTGCCGCTGCCCGCCGCTGAGCTGCTTTGGCTTGCGCTTCAGCAGCGGCTCGATCCTGAGGATCTCCGCTGCCTTCTGCACCCGCTGCTGGATCTCGGCCTTGGGCAGCCGCGCCGTCTCGAGCCCGAACGCCAGGTTCTGGTACACCGACATATGCGGGTAGAGCGCGTAGCTCTGGAACACCATGGCGATGCCGCGCTTTGCCGCCGGCACCTCGTTCATGCGCTCGCCGTCGATCAGGAGGTTCCCGCCCGAGATCGGCTCCAACCCCGCAATCATCCGCAAAAGCGTCGATTTCCCGCAGCCCGAAGGTCCGACGAACACGGTGAACTCGCCCGGATCGATGTTGAGGTCGATCCCGTGGATCACCTCCACATCGCCATAGCGCTTTTCCACCTGCTGCAGCACGACGCTCGTCGACATCAGCTTGTCCTCCCTCTTGGCCGGCGCGTGCCGACCCCCACCCCTCTCCCCTCCCCCTCGGAAGGGAGAGGGAGACCCAACCACCGGCTGCGCAGAATGCGTCTCCCTCCCCAGTAGGGGGAGGGGACAGGGGTGGGGGTCCACAGCCACCGGCCGTTGTGGGTCATCGAAACCCCTCCGGCAGCCAGCTGCGGTATTTCGGATGGTCCGCCGCCACCGGGAAGCTGACCTCCTCTCGCGTCTCCGACGAGTGGTAGATCGCCGTCACGATCTCCAGCGCCCGCCGCGAGTCCGCGCTGGTCACCGGCATCGGCCCCTTCCCCTCGAGCGCATCCCAGAACCGGCGCATCTGCGTCGTGAACCGCGACGGCACGTCCTGCCAATCGGCCAGCAGCGCCTCGATCTTCACCCGCGTCGCCTGGTTGCGCGGCAGGATGGTCCAAAGTTCCTTCCCCGGATTATAGGCCTCGTGGTCGCTCTCGATGGTCACGTTCTCGAATGCCAGCCGGATGCGCGAAATCTCGTCCGCCGAGCCCAGCGTCGCCGTAAAGCTCGCCAGCGCCCCGCTCTCCATCTCCAGCGACGCCGAGATGCAGTCCTCGACCTCGATGTCGTTGACCCGCGTCGCCACCCGGCCGAAAAGGCTCTTCGGCTCGCCCATCAGGTAGGTGAAAATGTCGTGCGGGTGGATCGCGTGGGTCATCAGCACGCCGCCGAGCTCGGTCTTCCACTTGCCGCGCCATGGCACCGCGTAGTAGCCCGCCTCGCGCCGCCACAGCGTCTCGACCGTCCCGACATAGGGTTTCCCCGCAATCCCGGCGTCGATGATCCGTTTCACCTGCTCGATGCCGTTGCCGAAGCGGTACTGGAACACCGGCATCAGCTTGCCTTTGCTGCGCTTCTCCTCGGCGATCACCTCGTCCACCTCGGCCAGCGAGCCCACCAGCGGCTTCTCGCAGATGACGTGCTTGCCGGCCCTGAGCGCCGCCATGACCATCGGGTAGTGCACCATCGGCGGGGTGCAGATATCGATGATGTCGAGATCGTCCATCGCGAGCAGGTCGTCGAAATTCTCGACCCGCCGCTCGATGCCGAACTCCTCCGCCAGCCCGTTCCGCCGGCCCGCGTCGAGATCGCAGATGGCGATCACCCTGAAGCGGTCCTGGTTGGGCTCGTAGCCCTCGATGATGTGGCTCTTGCCGATGCCGCCGCCGACTACCGCGACCGTATAAACCCTGCTCATTGCGCCCACACCGTTCCGCGCTCGGCCATTGCCTGCGCCGTCAAAGCCAGTTCCATCGCCTTGAAGGCGCGCACCTGCGGCATCGCCGTCTCGGTGCGGTTCAACACGTCGGTGATCAGCTGCCGCCCATAGGGCAGCTCGACGCCCGAGCAGTCCACCTGCTGCACGCCCTTGCCGTCGACGAGGAACAGATGGTCCGTCCCCGGCCGCCCGGCGATGTCGATATACTTGCGCAACTCGATATAGCCCTCGGTGCCGAGGATGGTCAGCCGCCCATCGCCCCAGGTCGGCAGCCCGGCCGGGGTGAACCAGTCCACCCGCACATAGCCGGTGGTGTTCGGCGTCCGCAGATGCATGTCGCCCACGTCCTGCAGCCCGGGCGTATCCGGGTTGCCGCGGTTGTTCACCGTCGCCGAGATCACCTCGGCCTCGGTGTCGGTGCCCGAAAAGAACAGGAACTGCTCGCACTGGTGGCTGCCGATATCGGTGAGGATGCCGCCATAGCGCTTGCGGTCGAAGAACCAGTCCGGCCGCTGGTTGTTGCGGATCGCGTGCGGCCCGAGCCCCACGGTATTGATCACCTGCCCGATGGCGCCGGCCTTCACCAACTCGCCGGCCTTCACCGTCGCCGGCGTCTCGAAATGCTCCGAATAGCACACCGAATAGATCCGCCCGGTTTCGGCCTGCACCTCTTTGATCTCGGCCAGTTGCGCGAGGCTAGTCATCCCCGGCTTGTCGCTCATCACGTCCTTGCCGTGCCGCATCGCCTCGATCGAAATCGCCGCCCGCTCATTGAGGATGGCGGCGGTCAGCACCAGCGGGATGGAAGCATCCTCGAGGATCGCTCGCCGGTCCGCAACGCGCTTGGCCTGCGGAAACTTCTCGGCAAACTGCGCCGCGAGGTCATCCTCGGGCGAATGAAAAGCCACAAGCTCCGCCCCCTCGCGCAAGAGGAGGTTCACCTGCCCATAAATGTGGGAATGGTTGAGGCCGATGGCGGCAAATTTGATGGTCATAGTCCTGTCTCTACTGTGAGGCCACGTGAAATCTTTGGGCTCTAGCGCCCGAGGTTCCGCAAGCAGCGCGTTCCTCTCGTCCTGATTTACGAGGATCGGTGCAAGCGTGAGGACGGATTGCTTTGCCATCGATACGATCTGTTGCCACTTCGGGTCGCGCAGGATCGCCTCGGCATCGAAGTCGCCTTTCGGCGCCTGGTATACGGCCAGATGTTCGTGGAAGTCCCGAACGCACCGGTACTCCGCGTCGCTGACGACCCCCCGCCTAACGAGTGTCTCGTAGTCTGAATCTGGCAGATCCGTGAAGTAGCAGGACACGAACTCGACAAATGACCAGTGCGGGTTGGTGATCCGACGATCCACCCAACGCTGCTGCAATTCGACATCTGAGAGTTCGGCCAAGCTTGCGAGCCACCTCAAGCGCCAGCTCGCGCGGTTGTCTCCTCGCTCGTCGAGACTCACCGCTTCATCCCCGTCGTCGCAATCCCCTCGATCAGCAGCCGCTGGAAGAACAGGAAGAACACGAACACCGGCACCAGCGTCAGAATGCTCATCGCGAACAGCCCGCCCCAGTCGCTCTCGGCACTGGAATCGACGAACGTCCTGAGCCCCAGCTGCACCGTGTAGGTCCGGATGTCGCTGAGGTAGATCAGCGGCCCGAAGAAGTCGTCCCAGGTCCAGATGAAGGTGAAGATCGCAGCGGTGGCCAGCACCGGGGTGCTGAGGGGCAAGAGGATCTTCCAGTAGATCCGCCAGGGCGAGCAGCCGTCCATCTGTGCGGCCTCGTCCAGTTCCTTGGGGATACCGCGGAAGAACTGCACCATCAGGAAGATGAAGAAGGCGTCGGCGGCGAGGTATTTCGGCACCACCAGCGGCAGGAAGGTGTTCACCCAGTTGAGGTTGTGGAACAGCACATATTGCGGGATCAGCGTCACCTGGTAGGGCAGCATGAGCGTGCCCAGCATCATCGCGAACCAGAACGGGCGGCCCCAGAACTCCAGCCGGGCGAAGGCGAACGCCGCCAGCGAGCAGGTGGCGAGGTTGCCGATGATGCACAGCACCGAGATGATCAGCGAGTTGAGGAAGAACGTGCCGAAGCCGATGCGCAGCCCGGTCCAGCCGCGGAAATAGCTCTCGATGCTCCACTCGCTCGGCCACAGGCTGGTCGAGGTGAAGATCTCGTTCTCCGGCCGGAACGAGGCCGACAGCATCCACAGCAGCGGATAAAGCATGACGATCGATGCGACGATCAGCAGCGCATGCGCCAGAACGCTCAGCGCCCGCTTGCGCCAGATCTTGGCCGGGGTCGCCTCGCCCGTCACCACGGTCAGCCGGGGAGCAGCCGAAGTCACGCTCATCTCGCATCTCGGGTGGCATGCGGGTCGGTGAACAAGCCGCCCGTCGCTTCGCTCCGGTCGCGCAACCTGGCGGTTGCCGCCCCCTCATCCGTCTCGGCCTTCAGCCTCGCCACCTTCTCCCTCAAGGGGAGAAGGGAGAGGGCGCACTGCCTCGCCCTTGGGGCGCGTTTTCCCCTCTCCCCTTGAGGGAGAGGGTGGCCGCGTAGCGGCCGGGTGAGGGGAAGGTCAGGGCGCAGCACAGCGCCGCCGGGCACATCAGTTGTCATAGTGCACCCAGTACTTCGACGTGAGGAACGAAAACCCGGTGAACAGCGCCACGATGATCAAGAGGATCCACGCCAATGCCGAGGCGTAGCCCATGCGGAAGAAGCTGAACGCCTCCTGGTAGAGGTAGAGCGTATAGAACAGCGTCGAGTTGATCGGATTGCCGGTGCCGCCCGAGATGATGAAGGCGGGCGTAAAACTCTTGAAGCCCTCGATGGTCTGGATGATGGCGTTGAAGAAGATCACCGGCGTCAGCAGCGGCAGGGTGATCTTCCAGAACATCCTCCATTTCGATGCGCCGTCGAGGCTCGCGGCCTCGTACATGTCGGTGGGGATCTGCCGCAAGCCGGCGAGGAAGATGATCATCGGCGAGCCGAACTGCCAGATGGCCAGCGCGATCAGCGTCCACAGCGAGAAGCGCGGGTTGGAAATCCAGCTCGGCCCCTCGATGCCGAACATCAGCAGGAATTCGTTGACCACGCCGTCGCCGGCGAAGAGCTGGCGCCACAGCACCGCGATCGCCACCGAGGCGCCGAGCAGCGAGGGCAGGTAGAACACCGCCCGATAGATCGGCAGGCCCCGCATGCCGCGGTTCAGGAGCAGCGCCACGCCGAGCGCGAAGGCCAGCTTCAGCGGCACCGAGAACAGCACGAAGGAGAGGGTCACGCGCATCGACTGGGCGAATTTCGGATCGGCGGTGAAGATGCGCACATAGTTGGCCGCGCCCGTCCACTCGGGCGGCGTCAACAGGTCGAAATCGGTGAAACTCAGGTAGAGCGAGGTGAGGATCGGGCCGAGCGTCAGCCCGAAAAAGCCGAGGAACCACGGCAACAGGAACAGATAGCCCGGTGCGTTGCGGCTCCACATCCGCGACCACCAGGACACAAAGGGGACCGCGCGCTCGGTGGCCGAGATGCCGGAATAGGAGCGCGCGGTCATGGGCGTCAGCCCTTGGAGCGGGCGAGGATTTCAGTGGCCTGCTGGAAGAAGGCGGGACCCGCATCCTGCGGCGACTGCTGGCCGAACGCGACTTCCTGGCTCTTGGTCCGCAGCGCCTGGCTCACTTCACCGGCATTGGCCGGCGGCGAGGGGGGCAGCGGGCCGAGCAGGTCGCCGAGATTGGACACGAAGTTGAGCGCGATCTGGCTTTGCGCGTCGAGCGTCGGCGCGATCGCATCGCGGGTCGATGCCTTGCACGGGATGCCGCGCTCGACGCCGAGCGCCTTGGCCGCATCGGCATTGCCGATGAAGAAGTTGATGAACTTCGCGCCTTCCGACAGGTTTTTCGAGGTGGCGCCGAGCGAGAAGAACATCGAGGGCTTGCGGTAGTGGCCGCCACCAGCACCCGGCTTGTAGCGCGGGTAGTTTGTCATGGCGTACTCGTCCTTGCTGAGCGCCTGGAAGGCGATGAGCTGGTTCGAGTTGGCGAAGGTCACTGGCGACTTGCCGAGCACGATCATTGTGTTTTCGATCGCGTCCGTCGCATCGAGCGCCTGGTCCTCGGGCGATACCGTGACGCCTGCGGCGCGCAGGTCGGCCCACAGCTGGAACCACTCGGTGATGTCGTCGGCGGTGAACAGCGGCTGGCCGTCGGCACCGTAGAGACCCTTGCCCTTCGAGCGCAGCCAGTTGTCCAGCGCCGGCTCGACGCCCGAGCCATCGCTCCA
>NZ_JAQGJL010000130.1 GCF_028290645.1 Devosia sp.
ATAGGCCCAAAACCCCGGCCGGCCGGCGAGGCGTGAGCCTCATACATTGCGGACTACCCGCGTCGAGGCCAACGCCGCGCCGGCCCCGCTTCATCTCCTCACAGGTTACGAGGGGATGGGTCTTTGACAAACTCCGAAGCCGATAAGGCTGTCGGATGCATCGGCTCGCCCAATAGCATCGCGGCTGTGGCCACCCCCACCCTCAGTCCCTCCCCACAAGGGGGAGGGAGGCGCGAGCACCGGCTCCTCAGTCGTCTCCCTCCCGCTTGTGCGGGCTTCGAGCCGGCCGAAGGCAAATCGCTCCAGTGGAGCGATTTTAGGGGAGAAGGCCATGAGAGCTACGCTCGAATGGCTGGATCAAGGGTGGGGGTGGCCCACTCTCAGGCAGCCAAAGGCCGGGCCCCTGCTTCCGCAAGGATGACATCTAGTGGGCGGCAAGCGCCTGTGCTTTCCCCCGTCCATCGAGCTTCTGCAGCAAGCACCCGGACCACCCTTCACTGAGCCTTGCCCCAACTGTGCCCCAAACGACACGTTATTGGCCCGGGGCTTGCTGATCATCACGTGACGTGACTCGAGCCATTGCCTACACTCCAATGTGTACCGCGGAGATTCATCGGCCCTTTGCTCAACCGGCTTTTCATCATCGTCGGCACCCTCGCGATCCTGTTGCTCGCAGCGGCCTTCATCGTGCCGAGCTTCGTGCCTTGGGGCCAGTATCGAGACCGGCTGGCCCAGATCGCGAGCGAGGTGCTGGGTGCTCCGGTGCGGATCGAGGGCGATGTGTCGTTCTCGTTGCTGCCACAGCCAAAACTGCAATTCGCCAATGTCAGCGCCGGCCCCACCGATGCCCCGAAACTCACCGTCCAGCGGGTCGAGGCCGATTTCTCGCTGATCGATTTCCTGCGCGATCGCTACAACGTCACCCGGCTGAGACTCGACGGTCCTACCGTCAGCATCGATGTGGCTGCGGACGGCTCGGTAGACAGCGGCATTGCTCTCGCGCACTCCGTCGAAAGCAACATCTCGGTCGCCAATGCGGTGATCACCGGTGGCACTTTCAAAATCAACGACAGCCGATCGGGCGCCGCCTACACGGCCTCGGATGTTTCAGGAGATCTCAAGCTCGAGGCGTTGCGTGGTCCGTTCTCCTTCCAGGGCAGCGGCAAGGTGGACGGGGCGACCTACGGGCTCCGGCTGACGACCGGGCAGCTCGAACCCGATGGCGGCGGCACGCTGGCCCTCTCGCTGCGTCCTGCCGACGAGCATTTCACCCTCTCGGCCGAAGGCCTGCTGACCCCCGGCCTGATGCCGGCCTTTTCCGGCACCATGACCTACCGCCAGCCGCCTGCGAAGCCGTCGGGAGAGACGGCCGACGACGCAGGGCAGGGCGACCTGGTGATGACCAGCAAGGTCGAGGCGAACCCGGCCCGCGTGCTGCTCTCGGACTACGTCGTTGTTCCGGATGAGAACCGGGCCGCGACCCGTCTCCAGGGCGCGGCCGAGGTCACGCTCGGCCAGGGCATGGCCTTCAACGCGGTGATCTCCGGCGGCCTGCTTGCCCTGCCGCCGCGCGACGCGACTGCCGAGCAGGCGATCGAGCCCTACGAGATCGTGCGGCTGCTGAAGGAGCTGCCGATGCCGGCAGCGCCGGGCATCCCTGGCACCATTGGTGTCGACGTGGCCGAGGTGAACCTCCGCGCCCTCTCGCTGCGCAACGTGCGGCTCGACGCCAGCACTCGCGATGGCGGATGGACAGTGCGGCGGCTTACCGGTGTGCTGCCGGGCGAGACGACGCTGACGCTGGCGGGCGACATCAATACCGCGACGGGCCGTCCGGAATTCGCCGGCACGCTGTCGCTCAAGTCGAAGCGGCTCGACGCGCTGACCACACTCTGGCGCAAACCCGCCGACGGCAACCCGCTGTTCGGCATGCCCGGCGGCATCGAGGCGCGGGTCGATCTCGTCGGCGAAACCCTGTCGGTCAGCGATGGACGCCTCGTGCTCGACGGCGAGACGCGCTCGTTCTCGGCTCAGGTGGGTCTCGGCACCATCCCGGATATCCACCTCACCGCCGATTTGGGAGACCTCGACGCGGCGCGGAGCGAGGCGCTGTTCGCGCTGCTGCCTGATCTCGGCGCCGATCCGGCGTTCCCAGTAACGTTCCCGAAGGGCGAGTTCGAGTTCGCCGCCGACGCGATGACGCTCGGTGGCCTTGCCGGGCGGGACCTGGTCGCCAAAGGCTCGTGGGACGGCGGCGTGCTCGTCGTCCATGATCTGTCGGCCGGCGATCTCGGTGGCGCCAGGTTCAAGGCAACGCTGACTGCCTTCGGCTCGCTGGAGAAACCCGAACTCTCCGGCTCGGGCACGCTCTCGGTAGCTTCGGCCGACTCTCCGGCGCTGCAGCGCTTGTACGATGCCCTCCACGTCTCGCCCGCCATGGCCCGCTTCCTCGAGGCCTCGCTGCCCGCCGACCTGGCATTGGGGCTCGACGCCCCGAACGGTGGTGGCGCTCAGAGCCTTGCGGTGTCCGGCCGCCTCGGTACGTCCGAGATCGCAGCCGATGCCGAGCTGCAGGCCGGGTTCCTCCGGGCCCTGTCCGGCTCGATCAAGGTGCGGCTCGACATGAAGTCTGCCGACCCGGCGGCGATGACGGCACAACTGGGGCTCGGCGATGCCAGTGTGTTTGCCGAGGACAAGCCGGTGCATCTGGTCGGCGTGGTTGATGGAAACGTCGCCAACAGCCTCGAGACGACGGTGCTCGTCGAAGGCGGAGGAGATTCGCTCGGGTTCTCCGGCAACGTTGTGGTTACTGATCCCGACGCCTATAGCGGCAAGGGCACGCTCAAGGCAGCGCTCGCGGATCCCTCGGCGCTGGCCGACTGGCTCGGGGCAGGGGGTATCGCGCTCCCGGCGCTCTCGGGCTCCGCGACCGTCGATTTCAGCGGCCTCTCCAGTGTCCGGCTCGAGCATATCGATGGCAAGTCGGGAGGCGCACCGTTCTCCGGCAGGCTGCAGCTGGCCGCCAAGGGCAACACCCGGATGGTCAGCGGCGACATCGCTGCAGGCCAACTCGAAGTCGGCGGCTTGCTACGCATGCTTGCAGGCCCCGCGGCCCTGATCGCCCGCACCGACGCCGTCTGGCCGGATGGCCCCCTCGCCACCGGCGATGCGCCGCGCAACGCGTCCGGTCGCATCGCGGTCACCGCTCCCGCGGTCGCTGCGGGCGGCAAGACCCTCGCGACGGATTTGAGTTTCGACCTCGATTGGGATGCGACGGCAACGCGTCTTCGCAACGTCAACGCAAAGCTCGGGGGCGGAACGGTAGGGCTGGAGCTCGCCATCTGCTGCGCGGGCCCGCTCACCGACAAGCAGGTCACCGGACGCGTGTCGCTCAGCGGCGTAACGCTCGACAGCATCGCGCCCCCCGCCGTTGCTGCCGCTCTCAACGGGACCCTCGACGCCTCGGGCCGCTTCGACGGCACGGGCGGGAGTGTCGCCAGCATCCTCGCCGCGATGACCGGGGAGGGCACCTACGGGGTCAAGGACCTCCGCATCGAACGCCTCGATGCCCAGGCGGCGACGCTCAACGGGGTCGCCGACGTCCTCATGATGCAGCCGGCGCAACTGACCACGCAGATCGAGGATCGCCTCGACGATGCGCCGTTCCTCAGTCCGCAGCTGGCGGCCGGCTTTACAATCGCGGGCGGCGTGCTGCGTAGCCCCAACGTGGCGATCGAGGGCAATGGCGGCGAACTCTTCGGCAGCGGGTCACTCCGCCTCGCCGATCTCGGCATCACCGGCGACTACACACTCGCCACCACAACGGTCGCCCCGGCCGCGCTGGTCGATACCAGTTCGGCGCGGGTGACAACCAACCTCGGCGGCACGCTGCTGGCGCCGGAGCGGCAGTTCGATGTCTCGGGGCTGGTCGATTCCATCATGGTCAAGGCCTACGAGGCCGAGGTTGCCCGGCTCGAGAAATTGCGGGCGGAGGACGAGGCGCGGAAGAAGGCCGAGGACGCCGAGAAGTCGAGGCTGGCAGCGGAGGACGCGGCGCGCATCGCCGCCGAGGCGGAGGCAACACGCAAGGCCGAGGAAGAGGCGGCGGCGAAGCAGGCGGCCGACGAAGCTGCGGCCGCCCAAGCGGCCGAGGAGGCCGCAGCCCAGGAGGCCGCGGATCAGGCCGCGGATCAGGCGGCGATGAAGAAGGCGATGGAGGAGCTCAATAAGCCGATGGATATCGGGCTCGGCAACTAGCCGGTGCGGTCCCGGTACCAGGCAAGGACGGCAAGCCTGACGGCGGACGAAAGGTTGGGCGCTTCGCGCTCCTGGTCGATCTCCCCGACCAGCGCCGCAATGGATTTTCCGCCATCGTGGGCCATGGCCTCAAGGCCGGCCCAGAACTCTTTCTCGATGGCGATGCTGGTGCGATGCCCGGCGATGGTCAGCGAGCGCTTTTCCACCGGAGCTTCATTTCTTGCGGAAGCTGTCGAGGCTCACGACCTTCTCGCCCGGCGTTTCCGGAGCGGCGGGGACGGGCTTGGGAGCCAGCGGCGTCTCTTCGGTCGGCTCGGCTTCGATTTCGTCATCGACACCGGCGACGCGCTCGACATCGAACTGCAGGCCGAACTGCACGGAGGGATCGAAGAAGCCTTTGACCGCGGAAAACGGGATAGCAAGCAGCTCAGGCCGCCCGTCGAAGGACAGCTCCACCTCGAAGCCCGTCTCGGTGACCCGCAGCGCCCCGAACTGGTTCTGCAGCACGATGGTCATTTCCTTGTCGTACTGCTCGAGCAGCCGCTGGCTCATGCGGACGCCAGGCGCCTTGGTGACGAAGGAGATGAAGAAATGGTGCTCGCCCGGCAGGCCTGTCCGCGCCACTTCGGAGAGTACCTTGCGCACCACGCCGCGCAGCGCTTCCTGGGCCAGAATATCGTAGCGGATCAGGTCTTCGGCCATGAGCGTCCCTAAGAGAGCGGGGGAATCCCCGATAGCCGCCATATCACAGCCCGAGGGGGGACAATTCAAGGCAAAAGCGGGAGTTACGCCCGTGGTGCCGAACTGTTGTATGCTGCGAATGGAGGTGAAGTGCAGGCTTCTGTTGCCAGGTGCCTGCGAACCCCGCCTGTCGGCCTGCTAGGACCGGAGGACTTCTAGTTCAGGTGCCAGCGCCGCATTAAGCAGCGAGAGCAACCTTAGCATAGTTGTCGTTGGCAACTATTAGGATGGCCCGATATCGGTGGTACCATGCCGAGCAAAAGTCTAACCTTTACGCCCTTGTCGATCCTGTTTCGTCCCCATGAGCCCGCCACGACGGGGAGTTCTGGTGGAGACGCCGGGCACTGCCCCCGGGTCCAATAGGTTTATTACGCTAGCCGTTTATCGCCATAGCCGTTGCCGGCAAGCCCTATATAGGCCCGGCTGCGACGGGTTGCAACGCTCGGCCGGCCGTTCCATTTGAGGCGCGTGTGGACGCTGCTCGCTGGATCGTGCGCCGCAGCCAGATTCCAATCCTCGCCAAGCCGAATCCGGATAAACTCCCCGTCATGCAGCAGTATCTCGACCTTCTCCGCGACGTTCTCGACAACGGTACCGACCGGCCGGACCGCACCGGCACCGGCACGCGATCGGTCTTCGGTCGGCAGATCAGGTTCGACCTTTCCCAGGGCTTTCCGCTCCTCACCACCAAGAAGCTGCACATCAAGTCGATCGTGTACGAGCTGCTGTGGTTCCTGCGCGGCGAGACCAATGTGCGCTGGCTCCAGGAGCATGGCGTCAGGATCTGGGACGAATGGGCCGATGAGAACGGCGATCTCGGGCCGGTCTACGGATCGCAATGGCGCAGTTGGCCGGATGGTCATGGCGGCACCATCGACCAGATCGCCAACGTGGTGCGCTCGATCAAGACCAAGCCGGACTCGCGCCGGCATATCGTCACCGCCTGGAACCCGGCAGAGGTGGACGACATGGCGCTGCCACCGTGCCACTGCCTGTTCCAGTTCTACGTGGCGGACGGCAAGCTAAGTTGCCAGCTCTACCAGCGCTCGGCCGACATCTTTCTCGGCGTGCCGTTCAACATCGCGTCGTACGCGCTGTTGACCGCGATGATGGCACAGGTGACGGGGTTGAAGACCGGCGAGTTCGTGCATTCGTTCGGCGACCTGCACCTCTATCACAACCACTTCGAGCAGGCCCGGCTGCAACTGGAGCGCGACCCGAAGCCGCTGCCCCGCCTGACGATCAATCCCGACAAGCACGACATCTTCGATTTCGTGTTCGAGGATTTCATGATCACCGGCTACGATCCACACCCGCGCATCAAGGCTGAGATCGCCGTATGAGAACGCTCGGGACTGCTGCCTTCATTGTCGCCGCGATGGCCGCCGCACCGGCGCTGGCCAACGACGCGATGTCTACCCTCGGCGCCGGCGGGCTGGTGTTCGTCCAGACCGACGACGTGAAGATGCTGAGCGAGGACCTCTATGTCTCCCCCGAGCACGTGCGAGTGAAGTACGAGTTCCGCAACGACGGCGAAGCCGACGCCGATGTGCTGGTGGCGTTCCCGATGCCGGATATCACCGGCGACGGCGATTTCATGGTGGCGATCCCCACTGAAGACCCCGAGAACATCTTCGGCTTCGAGACGCTGGTGAACGGCGAGCCGGTCGACGCCGAACTGCACCAGTACGTCTTCGCGACCAATATCGACTACACCAAGTACCTCACCGACCTCGGACTCCCGTTGACGCCTTACGGCGATGCGACGGTGAAGGCCATCAACGCGCTCGATGAGGCGACCAAGAAGGAACTGCTGCACCGCGCCCTGGTGATCCCGATGGAGTTCGACCAGGGGCAGGGGATGCAAATCGAGTACCGGCCGGTGTGGACGTTGCGCTCGACCTACAGCTGGGAGGCACATTTCCCGGTCGGCGAAACGGTAACGGTCGAGCACAAGTACAAGCCGAGCATCGGCGGCACCGTGGCGGTGACCTTCCTCTCCGAGCCCTATGACGGCTACGATCCGGCTGCCGTGTACAAAAGGAAATACTGCACCGACGACAGCTTCATCAGATCCGTCGAGAAGACTCTGCCCAATCCGGCGGAGCGCTACGGCGCTCCGTTCACCGAAAGCTGGATGAGCTACATCTGGTCAACCGGCGCCAACTGGTCGGGCCCGATCGGCACCTTCCACCTGACCATCGACAAGGTGCTGCCACAGAACCTCGTCTCGTTCTGCTGGGACGGCGAGGTAAAGAAGACTGGCCCCACCACCTTCGACATGGAGGCCAAGGACTGGTGGCCGCCCTATGGCCGGGAGCTCGAGGTGCTGATCCTCAACCGGCAGAACCCTGAACCCACCGTAGGCTGATGGCTTCACTTGTAGAACTAAGCGACCGCGTCGAACGCGTTTCTGCGATCTATGCCGCGCGCTGCGACATCAGGCGCGATCCAGATTGGTATGCGCTGAAATTGCAGGAGGAGGCCGGGGAGTTGGTGGCGGAATACCTCCGCGGCAGTGGCCGTGGTCGGATCGGCGAGCGCACTGAGGAAGTTATGCGTCAAGCTCTCGAGGATGAAGCGGCCGATCTTCTGGCGCAACTGCTGCTGTTTTGCCGGCAGAACGGCATCGATATTGAGACGGCGCTTGCCCGCAAGTGGTTCATCCACCTGCCGGAGAACGAGGCGGGTTCCCGATGAGTTTGGACATACGCAGCGCAGTGCCCGCCGATGCTGCGCTGATCATCCGTTTCGTCGAGGCGCTTGCGGCTTACGAGAAGTTGTCGCACGAGGCCGAGGCGACGGAGGCCGACGTTCTGCGCGATCTGTTCGGCCCGAGCCCGAAAGTGTTTTGCGAGATCGCCGAGCGGGACGGTAAGGCGGAGGGATTTGCCCTCTGGTACTACACCTACTCGACGTTCCAGGGCCGTCACGGCATCTGGCTGGAAGACCTGTTCGTCAACCCCGAAGCGCGTGGAGGTGGCGTAGGCAAGGCACTGCTTGCTAACCTGGCGCAGCGCTGCGTCCGCGAGGCCCTTGGGCGGTTCGAGTGGGCGGTGCTCAAATGGAACCAGCCCTCCATCGATTTCTACCAGGCCCACGGCGCCGTGTTCCTCGACGCATGGGAGCGATGCCGCATTAGCGGCGATGCGCTGCAGCGCCTGGGAACCACATGACCGTCCCCGTCGCGATGATCGCGGCAGTTGCCGAGAACGGCGTCATCGGATCAGATGGCGCCATTC
>NZ_JAQGJL010000375.1 GCF_028290645.1 Devosia sp.
ACCGATGGCGACGGCGACCGGCCGCTGGTGATCGACGGCAATGGCGAATTCCTCCGCGGCGACGTGCTCGGGATGATCGCGGCGCGCTTCCTCGGCGCCGACCGGGTGGTGACGCCGGTGACCTCCAACTCGGCGATCGAGGGGGTAGGCTGGTTCGGCCGGGTCGATCGCACCCGGGTGGGCTCGCCGTTCGTCATCGCCGGGATGGAGAGCGCCGCCGTCGACTCGCCCGGCGCGGTGGTGGGGTTCGAAGCCAATGGTGGGCTGCTGCTCGGCAGCGAGGTGACGATCAACGGGCGGATCCTGAGCCCGCTGCCGACCCGCGACGCGGTGCTGCCGATCCTCGCGGTGCTGGCGACGGCAGCGAAACTCGGCGAGAGCCTCGCGGGCCTCGTCAAGACCCTGCCGGTGCGGGCGGCGCTGAGCGACCGGCTGGCGCATGTCGCCAACGAGCGCAGCGCCGCGTTCCTCACCGGGCTGGTCGAGCGGCCGGGCTATGCCAGGGAATTCTTCGGCCCGGTGGGCGAGGTGGAGAGCGTCTCGACCATCGATGGGCTACGGTTTGCTCTCACGTCGGGGGATACGGTGCACTACCGTGCCTCCGGCAACGCCCCGGAACTGAGGTGCTACGTCGAGGGCGTGACGCCGGAGCGGGCGAAAGAACTGCTGGCCTGGGGGCTGGCGGCGGCGAGCGCGGTGGTGAGGTAGGGAGAGCGCGGTGGCGAATGGCGTTGCGACGAAGCGGCTGGCGGTGCTGATCGATGCGGACAATGCATCGTTCAAGATCGCCGACGGGCTCTTCGAGGAGATCGCGAAGCTTGGTTCGGCAACGGTACGCCGGATCTATGGCAACTTCAAAAGTGACCAGATGAACGGCTGGATCGAGGTTCTGGCGCAGCACGCCATCGCGCCTCAGCAACACTTCGCGAATACGACAGGCAAGAACGCCTCGGATATCGCATTGGTGATCGATGCCATGGACCTGCTGCATTCCGGCAAGCTCGACGGGTTCTGCCTCGTGTCATCGGACAGCGACTTCACCCGGTTGGCTGGCCGTCTGCGGGAAGAGGGCATGGAAGTCTATGGGTTTGGAGAGCAGAAGACGCCGCCAAGTTTCCGCCACGCCTGCAGCCGCTTCATCTACACCGAGAACCTGATCAAGCTGCCGGCTATGAAGGCTGGGGCCGTCGAACCCGTCCAGCAGCAATTCAAACCCATCGCCGAAGCGCAAGACCTCATCGTCCGCGCAATTGGTGAGGTGGAAGGCGAAGGTGGCTGGATATTGCTCGCACCGCTCGGCAGCCACATCATCAAGCTCGCGAGCGACTTCGATTCGCGGACCTACGGGTTCAAGAAACTGACCGACCTCGTGCGCAAGCTGCCCAACCTCGAACTGCGCCAGGAAGGCGGTCACCTCGCCGTCAGGGTCGGGAAGCAGGAGGAGACAAGCAAAAGGGCAGCTAAAAGCGGAACCGCGAAAGAGTAGGACTGCTACTCCCGCGCCACCACATAAGCCGCGGCACTCGCCATGATCACCCCGGCGGTGCGGTTGAGCACCCGCAGGGCCTTGGCGCTCTGGAAGAAGTCGCGGGCGGCGGCCGCCAGCCCGGCATAGGCGCAGCCGATGATGAGGAGCACCACCACGACGATGGCGGTGAGTTCGGCGAAGCCCAGTGCGGTGATCGGTCGGTCGAGCGGGACCACGGTGGGCAGCAGCGCGAGGTAGAAGACGATGGTCTTGGGGTTGCCCATGGTCAGCGCGAAGCCGGAGAGGAAGGTCTTCCAGGCGCTGGCGTCGCGCTTGGCGCCGATCTGCTCGGAGCCCGGCTCGGCGGTCCAGAACTGCCAGGCGATATAGAGCAGGTAGAGCGCGCCGCCCCATTTGACGACGACGAAGACCGGGCCGAACCAGGTGGCGATGGCGGCGAGGCCGAACAGCGCGAACACCAGGTAGACGAGATCGCCCGCGAGGATGCCCAGCACCATCGGGAAGGCAGAGCGGAAGCCGCCCCCGAGCGCCCGCCCGACGACCGCCGCGACACCTGGGCCGGGAACGATCACCGCAATGGCGTAGGCGATGGTGAAGGCGGCGAGGGTGACGAGGTCCATGGCGAGCTCCGGAGTGAGCGGGGCGTTCTACCGCCACGGCACGCCTCTGGCGAGGGGGAATGGCGGGAACCTTGATCTGTACGCCGCAAAGGCGTACATGAACTGATCAAACCTTTGAGGAGGCGGGCATGCTTGCTTTCGAAGATGCGACGCAGGAGATCGATGAGCGGAACAGTGAGCGGATGAACTTCCGCACCAAGCCGCGCATCAAGAAGATCATCCAGCAAGCGGCGGCGCTGTCCGGCGTCGACGATTCGGTGTTCACGATGAACGCCGCCTACAAATCGGCGCTGGAGACCATCGCCGCACATGAGCGCACCCTGCTGCAACAGGTCGACCACGCCGCTTTTTTTGCTGCTCTCGACAATCCCCCCGCGCCGACGGAACGCCTGCGCGAGGCATTCGAGCGGCACCGGAAGACCGTGCTTTCGAAGTGAGGGCGCGGACCCGGTCTGCGCTCCACATCATCGAGCCGCTTGATCCCGAAAGGCATGATCGAGCGGCTTTTTCGTGCGGCGTCGAGCAGGTCGACAACTTCTTCAAGCGCACCGCGAACAAGCTCGCAACTGCCGACAACCTGAGGGTTTTCGTGATGACGGCCGCCGCCGGCGAGGTCATCGGGTTCTACGCCCTCAATGCGCACGCCGTGGACTATACGGAGCTGCCGCAGAAATATGCTCGGACCCGTCCGGGTCATGGCAGCATTCCCGCCGCCTACATTTCCATGATCGGGGTCGACAGCCGCCATCAGGAGAAGGGGCATGGCGGCGATCTGCTCGTCGATGGGTTGAAGCGCATCGCCGGCGCGGCAGAAAGTCTCGGCATCGCGGTAGTGATGCTGGACGTGCTCGACTGCGGAAACGCCGACCGGGTGGCGAAGCACAAGGCGCTCTACGAAAGCTATGGCTTCACGGCACTGCCATCACACCCGCAGCGGTTCTTCATGCCGATGGCGACCGTGAGATCGTTGCTGCCATAGCCCCGCTATCGTCGCAGGCCGCAGAGCGCGGCGAGGATCAGCAGCGTGACGCCGGGGGCGAGGGCGGCGATGACGGGTTGCATCGCGTCGTCGACCCAGGCGGCGCCGAAGGTCCAGGGCAGGCCGAGGACGATGAGGAACACGCCCGCCAGCGGCGACGGAGCGCCGAACCAGCCCAGTGCGCTGATCCCCCTCAGCAGCAGCGCCAGCAGATAGAGCAGGGCGAAGCACCAGACGAGGAGGCGGCACAGCAATCGGCTGAGGGCGCTGAACAGGCCGGGGCTGTCCTCGCGCCGCATCGCCGGTCCCTCAGGGGGTGACGGGCAGCTTGATGCCCGTTGCCGGTGGATCGCCGGGAGGGCGCCTCACGGCAGCCGGCTCAGGCGCTCCGTGAGGAGCGCGTAGAAGCTGGCGGCGTCGCCGGAGCGCAGGTAGGTGGCGTTGCGCACGCGGCCGGTGACGCCCCAGTAGTCGGCGACGGTCATGCCGACGGTGAGTTCGCTCGAGGTCTCGACCACGACGTTGATGTGGCGGCCCTTGAACAATTCGGGCTTCAGCATGTAGGCGATGACGCAGGGATCGTGCAGCGGGGCGCCCTCCGAGCCGTATTTGGCGAGGTCGAAACGCTCGGAAAAGCTCAGCATCTTGTAGACGGCGTCGCCGGCCCTGTTGCCCAGGGCGCGGATGCGCTGCAGGCGCTCGGGGGTCGACTGGATCATGTGGGTGACGTCGAGCGGCACGATGACGATCGGCACGCCCGAGCGCAGCACCACGTCGGCCGCATCGGGGTCGACATAGATGTTGAACTCGGCGGCCGGGGTGATGTTGCCACCCTCGAAATAGCCGCCGCCCATCATCACGATCTCCTGGATGCGGGGGGTGATGCGGGGCTCCTTGATCATCGCCATGGCGACATTGGTCAGCGGCCCGAGGGTGGCGAGGGTCACCGTGCCGGCCTCGTGTGACATCAGCGTCTCGATGATGAAATCGACGCCGTGCTGGGCCTCGAGCTGCAGCTTGGGCAGCGGCAGGTCGGGGCCGTCGAGGCCGGTGTCGCCATGGACGTGTTCCGCGGTGACGAGGTGGCGGCGCATCGGGCGCTCGCAGCCGGCATAGACGGCGATGTCCTTGCGGCCGGAGAGCTCGACGACTTTGAGCGCATTGCGGGCATTCTGCGCCAGCGTCACGTTGCCGGCGACGGCGACGATGCCGAGGACGTCGAAGTCGTCCGGCGAGGCCAGCGCCATGAGGATGGCCACGGCATCGTCCTGGCCCGGGTCGGTGTCGATAATGATCTTGCGTGCCATCGGTTTAGCGCGAGCCCCTGAGAAACTGATTCCAGCGATATGATAGAGGGGCTTGGGACCGGCGTCGACGCAAGGAACCAGTTCCGGGCCGCTGAGTTACGGGTGTCGGAGGAACCCACCCTTGGCCAACAAAGTCCGGCGCGGCCCATCTCCCCGATTGTTGCGGGATATCTCCGGTACCCGTTTCGAACGCATTCTCTCCAACGCCTCGCAACTTTCCCTCGTCGCCATGGGGGCGCTGGCGGTGCTGATCGCGCTGAAGCTCGGCGAGGTGGTGCTGGCGCCGGTGTTCCTCGCGGTCACGGTGGGGCTGATGTTCGGCCCGGTGGCCGACATGATGGACAGGCGCGGCATTCCCGACGGCATATCGGCGGCGGTGGTGGTGGTGCTGCTGCTCGGCCTGATCGCGCTGAGCGCCATGCTGTTCGCGGGGCCCGTGGGCGCTCTGGTCGAACGGATCCCGATCATCTGGGAGGCCTTCCGCAGGGAGCTTGCCAACTGGAAGGAGCCGCTCAGCGCGGTGGGTGCGCTCCAGCAGCAGGTGCAGCAGGTGCTGGGCGCCGATCCCGCGACGGTGACCGTGCAGGTCGAGGACGGCAGCGGGGTGCAGGATGTCGCCCTGACGGCGCCGGCGCTGCTGGCGGGGATGCTGATCTTCCTCGCCAGCCTCTATTTCTTCATGGCCACCCGCGACCAGATCCGCATTTTCGTGCTGTCGCTGTGCACGACGCGGCGGGTGCGCTGGCGCACCGCGCATGTGTTCCGCGACGTGGAGGAACAGGTCTCGAAGTTCCTGCTCACCGTCACTGCCATCAATATCGGCATGGGGATCGGCGTGGCGGCGCTGATGGCGGCGATCGGGATGCCGACGCCGATCCTGTGGGGGGCGCTCGCGGCGGTGCTGAACTTCATCCCGTTCGTCGGGCAGGCGGTGATGGTGGTGATCCTGTTCGCGGTCGGGCTCGGTACGCTCAACGGGCTCGAGGGGGCGCTGCTGCCGGTCGGGCTCTACCTGGTGCTCAACTTCGTCGAGGGCAATTTCGTCACGCCGCAGCTGCTGGGCCGGACGATGATGATCAACCCGTTCCTGATCCTGTTCGCGATCACCTACTGGCTGTGGACCTGGGGACCGATCGGCGGGTTCATCGCCGTCCCCTCGCTGCTGGTCCTCTTCTCCATCGTGCGGCATATCCTGCCGATGCGGCCGCCGGTCCCGAAGCGGGTGCTGCGGCATGCCGAAGCCCAGCCGGCTGCGAGCGAGAAGCCGGCAGATACGGCTGCGCCGGACAAGGCTCCGGCCAAGCGCAAGCCGACAAAGGCAGCGGCGACGCCCTGAAGCTCCACCTGCCCATCGCGGCAGCCTTGACGGTCCCGGGCGAAGGCCTCACGCTTCGCTATTCCGATTTGGGCGAGGTAAGAGATGGCGGGTGAGGCCGTGGCGCACGCAGCAGCGGTTGCCGCACTTGGCGGGGTCGATCTCATCCAGGTCGTCTCCCTCTTGGGCGCCGGCGTCATCGCGGTGCCGCTGTTCCGGCGGCTGGGGCTGGGCTCGGTGCTCGGCTATCTCGCCGCGGGGCTCGCCATCGGGCCGTTCGGGCTCGGGCTGGTCAGCGATCCACAGTCGGTGCTGCATGCGGCAGAGCTGGGCGTGGTGCTGTTCCTGTTCATCGTCGGGCTCGAGATGGAGCCGGCCCGACTCTGGGCGCTGCGGCGGCAGATCTTCGGGCTCGGCGTGCTGCAGGTGGTGCTGTGCGGCGCGCTGCTCACCGTCGCCGGGATGTACCTGATGGGGCTGAAGCCGGAGGTGGCTTTCGTCGCCGGCATGGGGTTCGTGCTCACCTCGACTGCCATCGTCATGCAGATCCTCGCCGAGCGCGGCGAGCTGCAAAGTCCGGGCGGGCAGAAGATCGTCTCGATCCTGCTGCTCGAGGACCTCTCGATCGTGCCGCTGCTGGCGATCGTGGCCTTGCTGTCGCCCGGCCTCGACACCGATGCAACCGCCGGCCAGCGCTGGATCAGCATCGGCGTCGCGGCGGCCTCGGTGGTGACGGTGGTGTTCGCCGGCCGCTGGGTGCTGAACCCGGTGTTCCGCATCCTCGCCGAAGCCAAGGCGCGCGAGGTCATGACCGCGGCAGCGCTGCTGGTGGTGCTGGGCGCCGCGCTGATCATGCAGATCGGCGGGCTGTCGATGGCGATGGGGGCGTTCCTTGCCGGCGTCCTGCTCTCGACCTCGACCTTCCGGCACCAGCTCGAGGCCGATGTGGAGCCGTTCCGCGGGCTCTTGCTCGGGCTGTTCTTTCTCGCCGTCGGCATGTCGCTCGACCTCAATGTGGTGGCCGCCAACTGGCAGATTATCGCGCTGCTGGTGATC
>NZ_JAQGJL010000399.1 GCF_028290645.1 Devosia sp.
AGGAAACACTGGATGCCCTTGGCCGCGCGAAGTCGGTCGGCTACCGGCAGCCGGGAGTGTAGCGGAGGCAGTGCCGAGCGGATCGAGAGTCTGCGGCTCCTCGGGGCGGTTGTCTCTTTCGCGCGAACAGAGTTGGGGCCATGCTAGGGCGGATAGTCCACTGGAGGCACGCCCATGGTTACGCGCGGGTTTTTCGGTCGTGGCAGGCAGGATGAACTGGGCGACCGGTTGCCGCCGGGACAATCGCTCACGGAAGGCTTTCCGGTGCTGACGGCGGGGCCGACGCCGCCTGTCGATGTCGCGAAGTGGTCGTTCACCCTGAAGATCGGGCCGCGACCGGTGAAGCAATGGAACTGGGACGAGTTCAACGCGCTGCCGCAAACGAGGTGGGTCCGCGATATTCATTGCGTGACCGCGTGGTCGAAACTCAACACGCAATGGAGCGGGGTGCTGTTTGACGACATCCTCGCCGAGGCGGGGATCGAGGCACCGACGCCATATGTGCTGGCGCATTCGGTCGACGGCTATTCCACCAATGTACCGGTCGCGGACCTCGCGGTCGGCAAGGCGATGGTGGCGCTTACTTATGCCGGGGGCCCCATCCCGCCCGATCATGGCGGGCCGGTGCGGTTACTGGTGCCGCACCTCTATTTCTGGAAGTCGGCCAAGTGGTTGAACGGCCTGCAGTTCACCCAGCGCGACGAACCCGGCTTTTGGGAATTGCGCGGCTATCACATCCACGGCGACCCGTGGAAGGAGCAGCGCTACACCGATGACTGAACCTGTGACGATTCCTGCCCGCCCGTGGCAGACCGCGACCATCACGGAAATTACGGTGCGGACGTCGCGGGTGAAATCGTTCCGGATGAAGCCGGAACAGCCGTTCATGTTCACGGCCGGGCAGCACGCCGAGGTGCGGTTGACGGCGCCCGATGGCTACCGGGCGCAGCGCAGCTACTCGATCAGCTCGCCACCCGAACAGATGGAGAGCTTCGAGCTGACCATCGAGCGGCTCGATGATGGCGAGGTCTCTCCCTATTTTCACGACGTGGCGATGGTCGGCGACGCGGTGGAGGTGCGCGGCCCGCTTGGTGGCTATTTCATCTGGTCGGTCGCGGCGGGCGGGCCGCTGCTGCTGGTCGGGGGCGGTTCGGGCGTCGCGCCGCTGGTCTCGATGGTGCGGCACCGGATGCTGAGCCGGGCGCTGTGGGTGCCGATCGTGCTGCTGTTCTCGGCACGGATGTGGGACGAGGTGATCTTCCGCGAGGAGCTGTTCGACTATGCGGCGATGAACAACGGCTTCCAGCTGGTGCTGGCGATCACCCGCGAGGGGGCGCGGCGGGAGGGCGACTATTCACGGCGGATCGATGGACCCATCATGTCGAACGCGCTGGCGATGCTGCCCGGGCCGCCTTCACAGGTGTTCGTGTGTGGCGCCAATGCGTTCTGCGACACCGCGGCAACGGGGGCGATGATGGCCGGGGTGCCGGCGGGGATGATCAGGACCGAGCGGTACGGCGTCTAGAGCTCTTCGGTGAGCCTCAGCCGGTCCAGCAGGCCGCGATCCTCGGGCTCCACCATGCCGACGAAGAACCTGAGCACCGTGCGCTTGCCCTCGGGGGGGAGCGCGGCGATAGCGGATTCGATGCGGCTGGTCTGTGTGGCGGACAGGGTTTCGAACAGGCCGCGGCCCTTGTCGGTGGCGTAGAGCAGCCGCTGGCGGCGGTCGGATTCGCCGGTCTTTTGTTCGATATAGCCGTTGTCGACGAGCTGGCGGAGGACCCGGGCAAGGCTCTGCTTGGTGATCTTGAGGATATCGAGCAGGTCGGCGACGGGCATGCCGGGCTTCAGATTGACGAAATACAGTACCCGGTGATGGGCGCGGCCGAAGCCCTGGCGCTCGAGCAGCGCATCAGCATCGCCGACGAAGTCCCGATAGGCAAAGAAGAACAGGCCCATGACATCGAGCGGCATGTCGGGGTCGTAGGGACCTGCCAAATTTATGTCAGCCTTGTTGACACTTATTTTGCCCGGTGCCATCATCACCCCATCGAAAATGCAACCCTTTGCCTTATCCCAAAGCCATTCCGGTTTGCCAATAGCAAGCCGGTGGGGCAGGATCACAGGCAAATAACACGGCGGCCTTCGAGGACCGCAATTTCTGGGAGATGAGCGATGGCAGGCTTGCCGATGGACCAGCGCGAAGGCTGGATCTGGTTCGATGGTCAAATGGTCCCGTGGCAGGACGCGAAGATCCACGTGCTGACTCACGGGCTGCATTATGCGAGCTGCGTGTTCGAGGGGCAGCGGGCCTATGGCGGCGAGGTGTTCAAGCTGACGCAGCATAGCCAGCGCCTGATCGACAGCGGCAAGACGCTCGATTTCACCATTCCCTACTCGGTCGAGGAGATCAACGAGGCGTGCCGGCAGGTGCTGGCCAAGAACAACCTCGTCGACGCCTACATGCGCCCGGTGGCGTGGCGCGGCTCCGAGGAGCTTGCAGTTGCCGGCCGCAACAACAAGGTTCACCTCGCGATCGCGGCCTGGGTCTGGCCGAGCTATTTCTCAGTCGAGGAAAAGCTCAAGGGCATACGGCTCGAGTGGAGCAAGTGGAAGCGCCCGAGCCCGGAGACCATCCCGTCATCGGCCAAGGCCGCCGGCCTATACATGATCTGCACGCTGTCCAAGGACGCGGCGGTGGCCAACGGCTATGCCGATGCGCTGATGCTCGACTATCGCGGCTATGTCGCCGAGGCGACGGGCGCCAACGTGTTCTTCGTCAAGGGCGACGAAATCCACACGCCGACGCCGGATTGCTTCCTCAACGGCATCACCCGGCAGACGGTGATCGGGCTGGCGAAAGAGAACGGCTACAAGGTCATCGAGCGGCACATCCTGCCCGACGAGCTCGGCAACTACGACGAGTGCTTCCTCACCGGCACGGCCGCCGAACTGACCCCGGTGTCGGAAGTCGGCCAGTACAGGTTCAAGCCGGGCAAGGCCTGCACCACCTTGATCAACGCCTACACGGAAGCCGTGACGCCGAAGAAGGTCGCCGCGGAGTAGGCTTCGGCTACACGGAGATTTGGAGGCCCGCTGCCGGCGCAGCGGGCTTTTTCATTGCTTCCACCGGTCGCGGGCCGTGTCGTCCTCGGGTTTCGCCTCGACCCAGCGGTCGCCGTCGGGCGTGTCCTCCTTCTTCCAGAACGGGGCGTCGGTCTTCAGGTAGTCCATCAGGAACTGGGCGCCTTTGAAGGCGGCTTCGCGGTGCGGGGCGAGGGCCATGACCTGGACGATGGGCTCGCCTACTGCGAGGCGGCCGTAGCGGTGGATGACGCTCGCCTTTATGAGGCCGAAGCGAGTGACGGCTTCGGCGATGGCCTTGCTGATCTGAGCCTCGGCGAGCTCGGGATAACTCTCGAGCGTGAGGGCGCTCACCGGGTCGCCGGGGCGGGAGCGGACGAGGCCGGTGAAGGTGACCGCGGCGCCGGCGCCGGCTGAGGATTTCAGGAAAGCGTTGGTCTCGGCGCCGGGGTCGAAGGACGCCTCCTGCAGGCGGACGGACATCTCAGCCGCCGGTCATCGGGGGGAAGAGGGCGATGACCCTGGCGTTGGCGATGAGCGCGGTATGCGGGACGATCTCGGTGTCGAGCGCGGCCTTGATCAGGTTGGGCTTTTGCATCGCCAGATCAGCGGCTTCGTCGCGGCCTCTCAGCCATTGAATCAGGTCGGCCACGGTCAGCACTTCGGGCGGCGGGGAGATGTCCTCCTCGCCGCGATTGAGGCGCTCGCGGAGCCAGGCGAAGTAGCGGACTTTCATATCTCGGGACCCGAAAGGTGCGGCCAGGTGGAGCGAAGATACTCCCAGCCGGTCCACACGGTAAGCCCGCCGGCCAGCCAGAGGAATACGTGGCTGATGAAGCCGAGGCCGAGCAGCATGGGGGCGGCCATGATCAGCGCCAGCGCGACGAGCTGCGCCGTGGTCTTCCACTTGGAGAGGAAGGTGACCGGCACCTCGATGGCGCGGTTGCCGAGGTATTCGCGGAGGCCGGAGACGAAGATCTCGCGCAGCATGATGGCGATGGCGGGAATGAGGTCCCAGCCGTTGAGATCGCGGGTCCAAGCGAAGGTGATGAGCAGCGCGCCGACGAGCAGCTTGTCGGCGATGGGATCGAGCATCTTGCCAAGCGCGGAATTGAGATTCATCCGGCGGGCGAGGAAGCCGTCGAGCCAGTCGGTGATGGCGGCGGCGATGTAGAGGAGCAGCGCCAGCCAGCGCAGCCAGTCCCAGCCGACGACGAGGAACAGGCAGATCACCGGAATCGCGAGGATGCGCGCGATGGTCAGCTGGTTGGGAAGCGACATCAGTTGGGGCGGGATTTGCATGGGCGGAGAAGACGCTATCGGCGTGGCGGGGTCAAGGCGCGGTGGGGGATGAGGGTTGCGGGAAGGTTGAGGGGGCGTGTCGACCACCGAGTTGGCGCCTATCGCCTTCTCCCCTTGTGGGAGAAGGTGATCGCTGGTGGGCTTGTGTATCAGGCGACGAGCTGGCCGGTGGTGCGGCGGCGTGCTTCGACCGCTGCGGCTAGCTTCTCCAGCGCCACGACGGTGGTGTCCCAGTCGATGCAGCCGTCGGTGATGGACTGGCCGTAGACCAGAGGCTTGCCGCGGACCAGATCCTGGCGGCCGGCGACGAGGTTGGATTCGGCCATGATGCCGACGATGCGCTTGTCGCCCGCGGCGACCTGGGCGCCGATGTCGGCGAGGACGAGGGGCTGGTTCTCCGGGTTCTTGGATGAATTGGCGTGGCTGGCGTCGATCATCACGGCGGGCCGGATGCCGGACTTTTCGGCTTCGAGGCAGGCGGCGTTTACGCTTTCGGCGCCGAAGTTCGGGACTTTGCCGCCGCGCAGGATGATGTGGCAGTCGTCATTGCCGGTGGTGGCGGCGATGGCGGAGCGGCCGGATTTGGTGACGGCGAGGAAATGGTGCGGCTGGCTGGCGGATTTCACCGCGTCGAGCGCGATGCGGACGTTGCCGTCGGTGCCGTTCTTGAATCCGACCGGGCAGCTCAGCCCCGAAGCGAGCTCGCGGTGCACCTGGCTCTCGGTGGTGCGCGCGCCGATGGCGCCCCATGAGACGAGGTCGGCGAAGTATTGCGGGGTGGTCATGTCGAGGAATTCGCAGCCGGCGGGAAGGCCGAGGTTGTTGATCTCGAGCAGCACCGAGCGGGCGAGGCGCAGGCCGTTGTCGATGTCGAAGCTGCCGTCGAGGTTGGGATCATTGATGAGGCCCTTCCAGCCGACGGTGGTGCGGGGCTTTTCGAAATAGACGCGCATGACGATCTCGAGGCTGCCGGCGAGGCGCTCTCGGACCGTGGCGAGGCGGCGGGCATACTCGAACGCGGCCTTCGGATCGTGGATGGAGCAGGGGCCGACCACGACGGCGAGGCGATCGTCAGTGCCGTGGAGGATGTTGTGGAGCGCGTGGCGGGCGCTGAGCACGGTGCGGGTGGCCGCGTCGGTGCGGGGGAACTCGCGGATCACCTCCTCAGGGGATCGGAGTTCGCGAATCTCCGTGATGCGCAGGTCGTCGGTGGATTTCAGCATTTGTCGTCGGCTCCTCGGTTTGGGCACCGGCGACAAAAAAGCCGCCAGGTGATCTGGCGGCGTTTCGGGAAATCTTCGTTTGGTTCTTTAGATCAAACGCACCCCTTCGGCTGCCAGCGGCTTCCGGTGGTAAAATACCAATAAGAATAGGCGGCGCGAAGGTTCATGGGCGGATTTGTAGCCGAGGCCGAAGGGCTTGTCACGGGGGAGCGATCAGCATTTCGTCTAGCCCGGTTCGCCATCCTTGTCGGTGGCAGTCTTGATGGCGGCGAAGACTCGCAGGGTGGCTTCGAAATCGGACTGGTCGAGGCCGGCGAAGACCTGGCTGCGGAGCGCCATGACGTCCTCGCTGACCTCGGCGACGACCTCGCGGCCGCGGGCGGTGAGGGATACGGCGTTGGCGCGGCGGTCGCTGGGATCAGGCTCGCGGGTGACGAGACCAGAGGCCTGGAGTTCATCGATGAGACGGACCAGTGAAGCGCCCTCGATGCCGATGGCGTCGGCGAGAGCGTTCTGGCGCACGTTGTCGCCCAGCCGATCGATCCAGATCAGAGGCGCGGAGGCGGCTTCGGAGACGCCGTGCCTCGCCGCCGCCGAGCGCGCCATCTTGCGCCACAGGCGCCCGGCCAGCAGCAGGTCGCGCGTCAGGTCGCGTAGCAGCAGTGCGCGATCATCCGTGGCCATCAAAATCGTATCCTGTTCTTCATCGTGTCGGCGGCGCGACTAGGTGCAGGAACAAACACAATTGGGTGGTGCTGAGCAACAGCGGGGCTGCGCATTCCCACCGGGAGGATACTTCGGCCGGACGGTTGACGCCATGACGAGTGCGGGTTGGCTACAGGCCGCCGCTCGCCGCGTGTCGCGCATCAGGTATGCGGGGACCGCTGGTTGCCATTAGTTAGTATCCTAACTATACGGTGCCAAGGCTCCGGCGATGGCTCATGCGCGACTGGGGCAAGGGCTCCAAGGACACGCTGACGATGACTTCCCAACCGACCAGCCACAAATGGATGGTTCTGAGTAACACCACGCTGGGCATGCTGGCGGCGACGATCAATGCCTCGATCGTGCTGATCAGCTTGCCGGCGATCTTCCGCGGCATAGGACTGAGACCGCTCGACCCCGGAAACACCAACGTCCTGCTCTGGACGATCATGGGCTATATGGTGGTCACCTCGGTGCTGGTGGTGACGTTCGGCAAGCTCGGCGACATGTTCGGCAGGGCCAAGGTCTACAATCTCGGCTTCCTGGTGTTCACCCTGGCTTCGATCGCGCTGAGCTTCATGCCGACCGGCGATGGCGCGGCATACTACCTCGTCGGGTTGCGGATCGTGCAGGGCATCGGCGGCGCAATGCTGACCTCGACCGCCACGGCGATTCTCATCGACGTGTTTCCAGCAAAGCAACGCGGGCTGGCGCTCGGCATCAACACCATGGCAGCGATCGCCGGGCAGTTCATCGGCCTGATCCTGGGCGGGCTGCTGGCGGATATCGACTGGCGCTGGATCTTCTGGATCAACGTGCCGATCGGCCTCGTCGGAACGACCTGGGCCTATGTCAGCATGAAGGACTACGTGCCCAAGCGGCATTCGAAGATCGACTGGTGGGGCAATGTCACCTTCGCGGTCGGGCTCGTCCTGCTGCTGATCGGGGTCAATGACGGGATCCAGCCATACCACAACGACCTGATGGCGTGGGGCAGCCCGCAGGTGCTGGCGGAACTGGGCCTCGGGCTGGTGTTCCTGGCGTTCTTCCTGTTCATCGAGACCAGGGCCAGGCCGCCGATGATCGACCTGAAGCTGTTCGCTATCCAGCCATTCTTTGCGGGCATCTCGGCCAATCTGCTCACTTCGGTGGCGCGGGGCGGGCTGCAGTTCATGCTGATCATCTGGCTGCAGGGCATCTGGCTGCCGCTGCACGGCTACAGCTTCGAATCGACGCCACTGTGGGCCGGCATCTTCATGATCCCGCTGACGCTGGGCGTGCTGATTGCGGGACCGGTGGCCGGGGTGCTGGCCGATCGGTTCGGACAACGGGCGTTCGCCAGCTTCGGCATGCTGCTGGGCGCCTCGACGTTCCTGATGCTGATGCTGCTGAATGCTGATTTCGATTATCCGATCTTTGCGACGCTGCTGTTTCTGAACGGGGTGGCGTCTGGGCTGTTTTCGGCCCCGAATGCGACGCAGACGATGAACGGGGTGCCCGCTTCGGAGCGCGGACAGGCGGCGGGGATCCGGGCGACGGCGATGAATGCGGGGCAGGTGCTGTCGATCGGCATCTTCTTCACGCTGATGATCGTGGGCCTTTCGCTGAGTCTGCCGCAGAGCATGGAGAGCAATCTTATCGCGCAGGGGCTGAGCGGGGATATCTCGGCGCATGTGGCGTCCGAACCCCCGGTGGCGAGCCTGTTTGCGGCGTTTCTCGGCTACAACCCGATGGGCGAGCTGATTCCCGCGGAGGCGCTGCATGCGCTCACCGCAGAGCAGCAGACGGTGATCACGGGCAAGGAGTTCTTCCCGCATTTGCTGGCTGGACCGTTCATGGTGGGGATCAAGATCGCGTTCACCATTTCCCTGCTGCTCTACGTCCTGGCGGCCCTGGCATCGTGGCTGGGCGGGTCAGTGAGCGGGAAGGTGGCTGAACCGGCCAAGGGTTAGCCACACGGGCGCCGCTGGTTTGCCGCAGAGCTGAACGGGTTCTGAACGGAGATGAATGGCCCGGGGGCGCACCTCCCGGGATTCTGAACGGAAACTTAATGGTGGTTAACTTGGCGTGCGCCGGGCGCATGGCTTGGATGCGCAATAGACGACTGGTTGGGTCGGGTTGGTGGTCCTACATAGAGGTCACCAGACAGAAGGGAAAACCAAATGAACATCCGC
>NZ_JAQGJL010000140.1 GCF_028290645.1 Devosia sp.
GGATAGGTCTCGTGGCCGGGGCGGAAGTAGAAGATGTTGCCCGCGCCGCGGCGATAGGTGAGGCCGGAGCGGAACACTTCGCCGCCCTGGAACCACGAGACGAACACCGTCTCGAGCGGCTCCGGCACCGAGAACGGCTCGCCGTACATCTCTTCGTTCTCGAGCTCGAAATAGCGCGGCAGGCCCTTGGCGATCGGGTGGCCGGGGTTCACCACCCACAGCCGCTCGCGCTCGCCCGCCTCGCGCCAGTGCAGCGCGCAGGGGCTGCCCATCAGCCGCTTGAATATCTTGGAGAAATGGCCCGAGTGGAGGACGATCAGGCCCATGCCCTCCCAGACGCGCTTGGCCACCCGCTCGACGATCTCGTCCTTGACCTCGCCATGCGCCGCGTGGCCCCACCAGACCAGCACGTCGGTCTCGTCGAGCTTTTTCTCGGTCATCCCGTGCTCGGGATCCTGCAGCGTCACGGTCGAGGCGATGATGTTCTTGTCTTCGCCCAGGAGCGCGGCGATCTGCCCGTGCATGCCCTTGGGGTAGTTGTCGGCCACGGCCTTGTTCTTCTGCTCGTGGACGTTCTCGCCCCATACGGTGGCTCTGATCGGCATGCTCGTCTCCTTGAATTCGTGGAAAGGGCCGGATCGAGGCTCCGGCCCGTTAGTCTCAAAGCGGTTTGATCGGCTGGGCAATCACTGCATCCGCCTGCCTCGATTGGCAAGCAAGTGCGGCGAAAATCCATGGCCCTGCGGCAATATTGTCAGTGCAAGTTTATCAGTGCTTGAGCGGTTTGCCGGCCGCGTCGAACCGATAGATCTTACCCGGGATCGGGGCGATCGAAATCGCATCGTCCGGATTGTGGTGCCGGGTACCCTCCTGCCGCACGATCACCGGATCGCCGCTCATGCCGATATCGACATAGACGAAACTGTCCGAGCCGAGGCTTTCGGAGTGCACGACCTTGCCCTTCCAGGAGCCGTCGCGGTCGGCGATCTCGATATGCTCGGACCGGATGCCGATGGTGTTGGCGCCGAACTTCGAGGCGATCTCGCCATTGAGGAAGTTCATCTTCGGCGAGCCGATGAAGCCCGCGACGAACAGCGACTGCGGGTTCTCGTAGAGCTCGAGCGGGGTACCCACCTGCTCCACCAGCCCGTCGCGCAACACGCAGATGCGGTCGGCCAGCGTCATCGCCTCGACCTGGTCGTGCGTCACGTAGACCATGGTGGCGCTGTTCATCGCGTGGTGGAGCTTGGCGATCTCGAGCCGGGTCGCGACGCGCAGCGCGGCATCGAGGTTCGACAGCGGCTCGTCGAACAGGAACACCTTGGGGTCGCGCACGATTGCGCGGCCGATGGCGACGCGCTGGCGCTGCCCGCCCGAGAGCTGCTTGGGCAGCCGGCTCAGGTACGGCGTGATCTGCAGCAGCTCGGCGGCCTTCTCGACGCGCTCCTGGATCGCTTCCTTGCTCGATTTGGCGAGCTGCATGCCGAACGCCATGTTCTCGTACACAGTCATGTGCGGATAGAGCGCGTAGGACTGGAACACCATGGCGATGCCGCGCCGCGATGGCGCGAGCGCGTTCACCAGCGTGCCGTCGAAGCTCATCTCGCCCGAGGTGATGTCCTCGAGGCCCGCCATCAGGCGCAGCAGCGTGGACTTGCCGCAGCCCGACGGGCCGACGAAGACCATGAACTCGCCGGAGAAGATTTCGAGATCCACGCCCTTGATCACGTCGACGAGGCCGAAGGACTTCCGGATATTCTTGAGTTCGATGTGCGCCATGGATTTAGCCCTTTACGCCGCCGGCGGTAAGGCCGGAAATGATCTTGCGCTGGAAGATGAGAACGAGAACCACCAGCGGTACGGTGACGATCACCGATGCCGCCATGATGTTGCCCCACGGGATTTCGTACTGGCTGCCGCCCGACAGCAGCGCGATGGCCACCGGCACGGTACGGGTCGCGTTCGACGAGGTGAAGGTAAGCGCGAACAGGAACTCGTTCCAGGCCGCGATGAAAGCGAGGAGCCCGGTCGTCACAAGCGCGGGCCACAACAGCGGCAGGAACACGCGCCAGATGATGATCCACGGCGTCGCGCCGTCGACGATCGCTGCTTCCTCGATCTCGATCGGCAGGTCGCGCATGAAGGTGGTGAGCACCCACACGGTGAACGGCAGCGTGAAGATCGTGTAGCTGAAGATCAGCGCCCAGGGCGTGTTGTAGATGCCGAGGAAACGGATCACCTCGAACAGCCCGGCGAGCACCGCGATCTGCGGGAACATCGAAACCGCGAGGATGGTCATGAGCAGCAGGCTACGCCCCCGGAACCGCACGCGGGAAAGCGCGAACGACGCGGTTATGGCGAGGAACAGCGCCGCCAGCACCGTCACCGAGGCGACGAACACCGAGTTCAGCAGGTTCCGCGGGAAGCTGCCGGTGCTCAGCACCGAGATGTAGTTGTCCCACGAGAACGACACCGGCCAGTAGGTGACGCGGAACAGGTCCGTGCCCGATTTGAAGCTGGTCAGGATTGCGTAGTAGAACGGGAACACCGCGACGAAGACGATGAAGACGACCAGCGCGTAGAAGGCGGTCCGCTTGGTGATTGTCCAGAGGTCGAGAGTCATCAGCGGTCACCCCCGTCGAACCGGACCTTGCCCAGCCAGATATAGAGCGCGGTCATCACCGCGATCAGCAGGAACAGCAGCGTCGATTGCGCCGAGCCGTAGGCGAATTTGTCGAAGTCGAACAGGTTTTCGCGGCTCACCACCGACATGGTCTTGGTCGCCGAACTGTTGGGCGTCAGCACATAGATGAGATCGAAGATGCGCATCGCGTCGAGCAGGCGGAAGATCACCGCCACCATCAGCGCCGGCCGCACCAGCGGCAGCGTCACGCGGAAGAACACCTTCACCGGATGCACGCCGTCGATTTCCGCCGCCTCGTAGATGTCCTTGGGGATCATCTGCAGGCCGGCGAGGATCAGCAGCGCCATGAACGGCGTGGTCTTCCAGATATCGACGACCAGCACCGCCGTCATCGCCGTGTCGGCCTGCGCCGTCCACGCGATCTTCTGGCTGATCAGCCCGAGCTTGAGGAAAAGGTCGTTGATGATGCCGAACTGGTCGTTCAGCATCCAGCTCCACATCTTGGCCGAAACGATCGTGGGGATCGCCCACGGGATGAGGATGGCGGCGCGGACGATGCCACGGCCCTTGAATTCGGCGTTCAGCACCAGCGCCACGATCATGCCGAGGATGGTCTCGAGCGTCACCGACAGCACTGCGAAGCGCAGCGTGTTCCACACCGCATTCCACCAGGTCGGATCGACCAGGAGGCCCGAGAACACCGTGCGGCCGCTCTTCAGCGTGGTCCAGCTCAGGTAGTTCTTGAAGCCGATGAAATCGGCGCCGTACAGGTCGGTCAGCGAGGCATTGGTGAGCGAGAAATAGATCGTTCGAAGCAGCGGCCACCCGGCCACCACGGCGAGCGCCGCGAGCATCGGGAGCAGGAACCACATCGCCGCGCCGACGCGCGACCTGAGCAGTTCGGACTCGATCTTGGGCTGGGTTCGGACGGCTGGCCCTGCCGTGGCTTCTACGGTCATGAGACGATCTTCCCGGCTAGCAGAAGAGGAATAGAGGGAGCGGGCGACCCCGGAAGGATCGCCCGCCCCGATCGTTCAGGAAAGCCTTACCAGGCGTCGCCCTTGAGCTCGGTCAGCTTGGCTTCGAGCAGCTCGAGGTTCTCGGCAGCAGTGCCGTTGCCCGACAGCGTATCATGCACGGCCGACCAGAACAGCGAGGAAACCTCGTTGTACTTCACCTTGGTGGGAGCGGACGGACGCGGCACGGCGTTGACGAACACTTCCTTCCAGTTCGGGATGATCGGCTGGGCAGCGGCGACATCGGCGTCGTCATAGAGCGAGACGATCGTGGGCAGGTTTGACTGCTTGATCGCGCGTTCCTTCTGCACTTCCGTCGACGACAGGAACAGGGCGAGCTTGATCGCCTCTTCCGGAGCCTTGGAGTACTTCGAAACGGCGACGTTCCAGCCGCCCAGCGTTGCCGCGGAGCGGGCACCTTCGCCCTCGCCTATCGGCAGCGGCACCACGTCGAACTTGCCCTTCACGGCGGAGTCGTCGCCATTGCCGAGCTGGTAGGCATACGGCCAGTTGCGCATGAACACGGCATTGCCGAGCTGCCACACGCCGCGGCTCTCTTCTTCCTGGTAGGCCAAGACGCCTTCCGGCGAGATGTTGCCCACCCAGCCCTTGGCCATTTCGATAGCCGCAGCGGCCTTCTCGTTGTTGATCGAGATGGTGCCATCCGGCTCGACGATCTGGCCGCCGCCATTCGACACGACCCACTCGAGCGCGTCGCAGGTCAGGCCTTCATAGGCGTTGCCCTGGAAGACGAAGCCCTGCATGTCCGGGTTGCCGGCAGCGCGCTCGGCGTCCTGGATTTCCTTGGCGGTGGCAGTCAGCTCGGCCCAGGTCTTGGGCGGCGTCTTGCCGTACTTCTCGAGCAGGTCCTTGCGGTAGTAGAGCGCCGGGGCGTCGGTGAACGCCGGCAGCGCCACGAGCTTGCCGTTCACGGTCTGCGACTCGATGATCGACGGGAAGTGGTTCGCCACCACGTCCTTGGCGGCATCGGTCAGGTCGAGGAACTGGTCGGCGAGCTGCGGGGCCCAGATCACGTCCGTCTGGTAGACGTCGATGTCGGAATTGCCCGCCGCCAGCCACAGCTTGTACTGGCCGAACTGGTCGGTGGTCGAGGACGGCATCGGGACCACGGTCACCTTGTTGCCGGTCTCGGCTTCGAAGCGGTCGAGCTGCGAGCGCAGGAACTCGAGGCCGTTGCCGGTGTCGCCCGAAACGATGGCGAGATCGGCGGCCTGTGCAGCGACGACGCCGAGCGTGGCACTGGCGAGCAGGGCCGCGATCAGGGACTTCATTCTCATTATTATCCTCCCAAAGGACAGGTGTGACCGGGAGGCAGCCAAAGGCGATCGACGCCTTATCGGCGTAGATCGGCACCTAGTTCCTCCCACCAAAACGCCCGGAAAGGGAGCTGTCCTCCCCGCTAATATCTTCCAAAGCGCTTTGAACGAAACCTATCCAGAGTGGGGAAATCATGTCAACAGGATTCGCCATCGTCGCCACAGCGCCGCAATCGAAGTCTCGGATACGCACGCGAAATCAATAACTTGCGTAGCCAGACATGCTAACGCCTCGAATCCGGCGAATTTCGGCCTGAGGTACGAACCTCAGGAATGGTAGCATGTTACCCCCACTTGCGTTTACCATCCAAATCGCTTTGAATGGCTTTTTGGTGGAGGAGGACGTCCGGCTGCAGACCCCTTTCGGGGCTCTGGTGCGCGAGTGGAATACCACTGCGTTGCTGCTGGACGCGAGAACGCATTTGGTCATGAAACTCAAAGACTTGGCCGCGGAGCTGGGGCTGTCGCAGACGACGGTCAGCCGTGCCTTGAACGGCTTTCCGGAAGTCAACGAGGCGACCCGCCAGCGCGTCAATGAGGCGGCCCGGCGCCTCGGCTATCGCGCTAATGTCAGCGCGCAGCGCCTCGCCACCGGCCGCGCCGGCGCCATCGGCGTCGCCCTGCCCTTGCAGCGTTCCCAGCATTTCGGCCCCCACACCGCCGAGTTCCTCTCCGGTATCGGCGAGCGGCTGGCCCAATACGAGATCGACATCGTGGTGACACCGCTCGATGTCGACGACGAGATCCCGCTCTATCGCCGCCTCGCCGCCAGCAAGCGAGTCGATGCCGTGGTGCTCTCCGCGCCCACCCCGGACGACAAGCGCATCGCCGCGCTGACCGAACTCGGCATGCCGTTCTTCGTCCACGGCCGCTGCGAGGTGCCCATTCCGCATGCCTGGCTGGATATCGACAACGAGGGCGCCTTCCGCCGCGCCACCAGCCACCTGATCGACCTCGGCCACCGGCGCATCGCCATGATCAACGGCCCGGTGGACCAGACCTTCGCCATCCACCGCGACCGCGGCTTTCGCGCCGCCTTCGCGGCGCATGGCCTCACCCCCGATCCGGCGCTCATCGCCGGCGGCGGGTTCACCGATGAGAACGGATTCCGCCTCGCCCAGGCGTTCCTCGAGCGCACGCCGAGGCCCACTGCCTTTCTCGCCGGCTCGATGATGACGGCGCTCGGCGTCTTCCGCGCCATCCGCCTCGCCGGGTTCGAACTGGGCAAGGACGTCTCGATGATCGCCCACGACGACGTCTTCCCCTATCTCAACGCCGACAACATGGTCCCCTCCATGTCCACCACCCGCTCCTCGATCCGCGCCGCCGGCGCCCGCATCGCCGAACTGCTGCTGCAAATGCAGGAAGGCAAGCCGCCGGCCTCGATCCACGAGTTGTGGCCGGTCGAGTTGGTGCTGCGCGAGTCGACGGGCCCGGCGCCGAAGTAGCTCTGGCGGGTGGGCATGAGAGCGGGCTGTGGACACGCCGCGCAGGTCGCCGCGTAGAACGCCTGCTTGACCAGCAGCACCTGCGGGTTGCCGACCTTCCGCGGCTGCAGTACGCGCAGGTTCCGCGAGCAGAACGTCACCAGATCGAGCGCCTCCGCACGTTTAGCGGCGCCACCGGGCAGTGCACGAAATTTGGGGTTGGATCGGTCGTGGCGCTGTGGCGTCCGGAACCGCTGCAGGTCGGCGGCCGTGAGGTCGGAACGGGTCCCGCCATCGCTTGCGACGGCGAGACCCGCGATTGGGTTATGACCAGGAACGCGGTCAAGTACTCGTGCATGTCTCGCACTCGAGCACGCCCGGCCATGACCGGATGAAAGGCATGCCCGCAGATTCGTTCAACCCGGGGCATCGATAAAGCTTTGGAAAACCGACGCTTACTGGAACACCGCATCCGGAGTGGTCAGGCTGTCCGATTGCTCGATGGTGACCGTATGGCCCAAATCGAGCAGTGCCATTCAAGAACATGACCGACCCCGGAACGGCTCCAAGTCGGGCGCTTCCCGGGCACGCGGGCCATCTCGACTCGCCGAAGCAAAACGGGCACTGTCATAAATGTCACAATTGGTTTCGGAGGGGATCCGACAGCTCTATCGCCTGTTCCGTGGGACTTTCTCGCGGCTCGGCCAATGCAGCGGCCTGTGTACCCTGCTTTTGGGTGTCACGCGCCTGTCATATGGCCAAAATAGGTGAAACGCGGCTTTTGGGGCTCCTCTCGAGTCAGGACAAGAAGCCAGAATTCCAGGGAGACGCAAAATGATCTTCAAGAACGCGCTCGTCGCTTCGGTTTCGGTCGCGGCCCTCGCCGTTTCGACCTTTACCGTTTCGGCGCAGACCGACCTCACCGCTCTCTATGACGCCGCCAAGGCCGAGGGCCAGCTCACCGTCATCGCGCTGCCCCACACCTGGTGTGGTTATGGCGCCGTGATCGAGGCCTTCAAGGCCAAGTATCCGGGCATCACCGTCAACGAACTGAACCCCGACGCCGGCTCGGCCGACGAGCTCGAGGCGGTTCGCGCCAACAAGGGCAACACCGGCCCGCAGGCTCCCGACGTACTCGACGTCGGCCTGAGCTTCGGCCCGACCGCCAAGGACGAAGGCCTCCTCGCCCCCTACAAGGTTTCGACCTGGGACAGCATTCCCGCCGAAGCCAAGGATGCCGACGGCTTCTGGTACGGCGAATATTTCGGCGTTCTCGCTTTCGGCGTGAACAAGTCGATCGTCACAAATGTGCCGACCTCGTGGGCCGACCTGCAGTAGGCCGACTACGCCAACG
>NZ_JAQGJL010000098.1 GCF_028290645.1 Devosia sp.
GGACGCGCATGACCTCAATGAGGCCGACGACGACGAGTGACTATTTCGCCGGGCGCTTGCGGGGTTGCGACGTCTTCTTGGTCGCACGCGGGCGGCGCTTTTCGATCGCGTCCCAGATCAGCGGCGCGATATCGGGGCCGCCAAAGCGCTTGATTTCGCGGATGCCGGTTGGCGAGGTGACGTTGATTTCGGTGAGATAGTCGCCGATCACGTCGATGCCGACGAAGATCATGTCGCGCTCTTTCAGCGCCGGACCGATGGTGGCGCAGATCTCGCGCTCGCGCGGAGTGAGCTCGCTGAGTTCGGGGCGGCCGCCAGCGTGCATGTTGGAGCGGGCTTCGCCATCGGCGGGGACACGGTTGAGGCCGGCTACCGGCTCGCCATCGACGATGATGATGCGCTTGTCGCCCTTGCGCACCTCAGGCAGGTAGCGCTGCACCATGAAGGGCTCCTTGAAGCTCACTTCGAACAGCTCGATCAGCGAGTTGAGGTTCTGGTCGCCCTCCTGCAATAGGAACACCCCGGCGCCGCCATTGCCGTAGAGCGGCTTCAGGATGATGTTGCCGTGCTCCTCGCGGAAGTCGCGGATCAGGCCGCGGTCACGGGTCACCAGCGTCGGCGGCATCAGCTCGGGAAACTCGGTGACGAGGATCTTTTCGGGCGCGTTGCGAACGGCGGCGGGCGGGTTCACCACGAAGGTTTTGGGGTGGATGCGCTCGAGCAGGTGCGTGAGCGTCGTATAGTTCATGTCGAACGGCGGGTCCTGTCGCATCAGCACGACGTCGTAGGACTGGAGGTCGGCGCGGGCGAAGTCGCCGAGCGCAAAATGCTCGCCCTTCGGCTTGTCGAAGACCTTGATCGGCGCCAGCTCGGCCGAGACGTGATTGTCGCGCAGCGCCAGGGATTGCGGCACGTAGTAGTCCACCTTGTGCCCGCGCGCCTGGGCTTCGAGCATCAGCGCGAAGGTCGAATCCCCCGCCGGGTTGATGGTGGCGATGGGATCCATCTGCACGGCGATTTTCAAAGTCACGTTCTGGCTCCGACGCTCAAACACCCGGTGGGCGGAGACGGAAACGGAGTGCCTCACTCGCCCTGAAAAGCGTTCTTCACATGGCGCGGCCAGGTCATCGGCGCAAGGAAAATCACGTCGAAGCGGAGGGGTGTTTCGGCGAGCGCCGGATAGCGGGCGACGTAATACTGCGCGGCGCGCGAGATGCGGCGGGTGTTGACCGCCTCGAGCGCGATCGCCTCCTCGGCGCGGCCGCGACGGGCCTTGACCTCGACGAAGGCGGTGAGCCCGAAGCGGCGGGCGACGAGGTCGATCTCGCCGACGGGGGTTTTCACGCGGGCGGCGACGATGCGGTAGCCCTTCAGGCGCAGGTACCACGCCGCCAGAGCCTCGCCGCGGCGGCCGAACAGTTCGGCGCCGAGCCTCGAAGCGCGGGTCTGATTATTCCTCTGCCTTGAGGGCGAGAGCCGCATCGTAGACCTCCTTGCGCTTGAGGCCGTAGCGGGCGGTGATCTCGTCGACCGCGGCGCGCAGCGGCTGCGCAACCAGCGCCTCCTCGAGCGCGGCTTTCCAGTCCGCTGCCTCGACCACCACGCCCTCGGTGCCGCCGACGAGGATCACCGCTTCTCCCCTGGTGTCGCCGGCGCCGAAATGGATGGCGAGTTCGCTCAGCGTGCCACGTTCGACGCGCTCGAAGCGCTTGGTGAGTTCGAGCGCTACGGCGGCGGGGCGGTCACCCATCGCCTCGGCCATCGCGGCGAGACTATCGCCGAGGCGGCGCGGCGACTCGTAGAATACCAGCGTGTCAGTGCGCGGCTTCAATGCAGCCAGAGTGTTGGCGCGGGCGCCGGCTTTCGAGGGCAGGAAACCGATGAAGCCGAAGGCGTCGGCGGGGACGCCCGCACTCGCGAGGGCTGCGAGCAGCGCCGAAGCGCCGGGGATGGCGAAGACCGGGAGGTTTGCTTCCCGCACGGCGCGGACCAGCGGGAAGCCGGGGTCGGACAGCAGCGGCGTGCCGGCATCGGAGATCTGCGCCACGGCACGGCCTGCCTCGAGGCTCGCGATCACCTCGCCGATGCGGGCCCGTTCATTGTGCTCGTGGAGCGACTTGCGGGGTGTCCGGATGCCGTAGTGATCGAGCAGGGTCGCCGAATGGCGAGTATCTTCGCAAAGCACCAGGTCGGCGGCGGCGAGCGTCTCGAGCGCGCGCAGCGTAATGTCCTTCAAATTGCCGATCGGGGTGGCGACGACATAGAGCCCGGCCGCCAGCGGCGGGCTCGGAAACTCAGTCCCGGCGATGAAGAAGCTCTTCGGCCGATCGTCCACGCCACCTCCCAATGTTAAGACGAAATTGAGCTCGGTCTTTATGAGCCGGGCCCGATTCTGTATAGACGCCCATGGGGGCGTGTATCGGCGCCAGAGTGCGAGACTTGGCAAGGGTTGGGCAAGTGAGAATTGCAATGAGCGCCGGGGCGCTGACGGGGCCGGGGTTCTCCGGATTGAGGGCCCTCGGCCTTGGCCTTGCCGCTGCGGCATTGCTTTCGGCCTGTTCGCCGGGGAGCTTCTCGTTCGGTCCCGGCAGTGGAACCTCCGGGCAGGTGACGCCGCTCGTCACCGGCAAGAGTTTTGGCAAGGGCCCTGTACGGGTGGCGCTGCTGCTGCCCTTGTCGGGCGACCCCAATATCGCGGCGGTCGGGACATCGATGGCCAATGCATCGGAACTCGCCATCGATTTCGTCGAGACCAATCCCAATATCGGCGAAAACATCACGGTATTGCTGAAGGATACGGGCACGACGACTGCGGGCGCGACGCAGGCCGCGCAGCAGGCCCTGAGCGAAGGCGCGAGCCTGATCCTCGGGCCATTGCGCGCCGACCAGGTGACCGCCGCCGGGCAGGTGGCGAAGGCCGCGGGGATTCCGGTCATTGGATTTTCCAATAATTCCGGGGCCGCATCGCCCGGCGTATTCCTCCTCAATATCCTCCCCGAGAGCGAAGTGAAGCGCTCGATGGGCTATGCCAGCAAGCTGGGCAAGAAAGCCTTTGCGGGCGTGTTCCCAACCACGGATTTCGGCCGCATCCAGGAGGGCGCGTTCCGTCAGGCGACGGCGGATCTCGGGCTCAATGCCCGCGCCGTCTACAATTTCTCGACCGAGGAAGAGGCGCGCAACGTCGTGACGCAGCTGGTGCCGATGCTGCAGGCGGGCCAGATCGATGCGCTGTTCATTCCGGACCGGGCGACGGCGCCGAGCTTTGCGAACCTGCTCAATGAAGCCGGGATCGCGCCGGGGAAGGTCCAGCTGATCGGCTCGGCCGACTGGGACGGCGACCCCTCGATCCTCAACACCACGACGCTGGCGGGAGCGCTGTTCCCGGCGGTCGACGATGCGGGCTACAACGCGATGCTGCCCGAGTACCAGGCGAAATTCGGCTCGGCGCCGCACAAGTTCGCCACCATCGCCTATACCGCGACGATCCTCGCCAACGCCTCCTCGCTCGCCAACGGCTCGCCGCGCTACGACCGGGCCCAGCTGACGCTGCCGGCCGGTTTCAACGGCCGGGACGGGGTGTTCCGTTTCCTGCCGGATGGGCGGAGCGAATATGCGCTGGTGATCAAGCAGGTGACGATCGGCGGCGCGAGCATTGCCGAGGGGGCGAAGCTTTAGGCGGACCACAAGTGGCTCAGCTTGGGCCATCTCCCTTGTGGGAGGCAATGCAGCCGCGTCGGCTCAGCAGTAGACGGCGTTTCCCAGCGTCACGCAGTTGTCGTCGTCGCTCGCCACCAGCTTGGTCGCATCGAGCGGGGTGAGGGAGACGAACGAGCTGGCCGATTGCGGTGCGGTGGCGACCCAGTGGCCGTCGTCCCAGTACCAGACACCCAGATTGCTCTGGCGCTGGGCGACCTTGACGATCCCGGGGTAGCCGATATGCGGGTTGGCCATGCCGTCGGTGGAGTAGACCCCGCTCGCCGTTTCCATGACGCGTATGAGCGTGGTGCGGCCGTAGGCGATCTTGCGAACCGTCGATTCGCGTATCGGCTCGATCGAGACGCCGGGCTGGACGTAATAGTCCCATTTCATCAGCTTGCCGGGATCGAAGGCCGGCGGCCAGATCTCGTTGGGGGTGCTGAGCAGGGTCCGCGCCGGCTCCTCGTCGGCAATGGCCGGCGGCAGGACGCTGGGCAGCGCGAGGAGCAATGCCAGCCCGGCGCCGATCGCGCCCGTGAGCATGATGGTCCGCGTCGAGTCCATGGCCGTCCTCCGATCGAGGGATCTTGTTAACGATCCATCAACCATGCGGGCCGAGCGCGTGTCAAAATGGAACACGCGTTAAGGTAAACTTAACCTAGCGGGGGAGATCGGCGGCAAGCTGCTCGACGATTTCGACGAAGCGGTCATAGGCCTCGCGAGTCGGCCAAGGCCGGATCAGCTTTTCGAAAGGTTCGAACTCGAAGACCGGGAAACTGGGCTCGCCAAAATAGCGCCGCGCCTCTTCCGGCTCGAACCCGGCAAGGTGGGTGGCTTCGAGGAAGGCGGCCTCGCGGTCGGCGCGCTTGATCAGTTTTTGCAGCGCGGCCGGCGGCACGGCGGGGAGCGAGAAGCGCAGATAGACGGCGCCGAGCAGGCGATTCTCCACCTCCTTGTAGTTGCCGCCCATCGCCGCCTTGAACGGCGAGATGATGTCGCCCATCACATATTCGGGCGCATCGTGCAGCACGGCATAGAGCAGCGCACGCGGCTCGGCTTCGCGGTTGAGGGCGCGAAATAGCTCGAGCACCAGGATCGAGTGCTGCGCCACGGTGAAGGGGTAATCGCCGATGGTCTGGCCGTTCCAGCGGGCGACGCGGGCGAGGCCATGAGCGATGTCGGAAAGCTCGACGTCGAGCGGGGACGGATCGAGGATGTCGAGCCGCCTGCCCGACAGCATGCGCTGCCACGCCCGCTCCTTGCCCCGCGCCATGAAAGCTCCCGTGTTTCGAAGGTGTGGAGGGTAGTGGGGCGGAGGTGATTCGCCAAACGTACCGACGCGGGGCCGGTTCTAGTCCTCGGCGGAAACCTCACCGAACTGGTACGTCGCGTACGGCGGCAGGGTCACCGTCACCGGCTTGCCATCGACGGTGACGTCGGCCGGATCGGTGATGCGGTCCAGCCTCAGGATGGCGACCGCCCTGCCCTCCACTACCTCACCAATCGCGCCCGCCTCGCGCCCGAGGGCCACCACCGGCGTCCCCGCTGGAGCTTCGATCCCCGAAACAATCACAGGGCGGCGGCGCGCAGTGCCGCGGTGCTTCATGCGGCTCACCACTTCCTGGCCGATGTAGCAGCCTTTGACGAAGTCGATGCCATCGAGCAGGTCGAGGCCGATATCGTGGGCGAAATTCTGATCGATGCCGAAATCCGGCCCCTCTTCGGGCACGCCGGCGCTGATGCGGTGGGCGGCAAAGCTGTTGTCGGGTGGCGCCCAGGCGGCGCTCGCGGCTTTCTCGGCGATAACGCGCTCGCCCAGCCCGCGCGGATCGGCATGAACGATCCCCTCGGTCCAGCCGTCGAAACTCCAGCCCACCGAATGCGTGTCGCGCAGGTCGTCGATCTCGACCCTGGCGCGGAGGCGATAGAGCTTCATCTTCTTGAGGAACGTGTCGGCGACGGAAGTATCGACATCGAGCCAGAACGCCTCCTCTGCCCAACCGCTGAGCCCCTCGGCCTGCACCTTGCCCTGCGGCGAGAGCAGCGCCCACCAGACTGCCGGACCCGGCTCGGCGAGGAGCCGTCCGGTCACCACGTCGAACAGCAGTTTCTGCGCCTCGGGCCCGGAAAACCGGAAGGCGGCACGGGACGGACGGAGGATTGTGGGCATGGGGCGGTTCCGCTACACCCGCCGAAAGGCAGGCGGACCACAGACATGGCGCAGTACGAGACGATCTTCAAGAACGGCACCGTGGTGAACCATGATGGGGTGCACCGCACCGACATCGCCGTCAATGACGGCGATATCGTCGGGCTCGGCGATCTCGGCGCGGCATCGGCGGGCGAAGTGATCGACTGCACGGGGCTGCATATACTCCCCGGCGTCATCGACACGCAGGTGCATTTCCGCGAGCCGGGGCTGACGCACAAGGAAGATCTCGAATCGGGCTCGCTATCGGCGGTGATGGGGGGTGTCACCGGGGTGTTCGAGATGCCCAACACCAATCCGCTGACCACCACGCGTGAGACGTTCGAGGACAAGATCGTGCGCGGCACCCGGCGCATGCACTGCGATTTCGCGTTCTATGTGGGGGGTACGCACGAGAACGTGGGGCAGTTGGCCGAACTGGAGAGGCTGCCGGGTTGCGCGGGGGTGAAGGTGTTCATGGGGTCGTCCACCGGCTCGTTGCTGGTGCCGGACGACGATGGGGTGGAAGCGATCCTCTCCGCCATTTCGCGGCGCGCTGCGTTCCACTCGGAGGACGAATATCGGCTCGAGGAGCGCAAACACCTGCGGGTGCCGGGCGACCCGAGCTCGCACCCGGTCTGGCGCGACCCGGAGGTAGCGCTGCTGTCGACGCGTCGGCTGGTCAGACTGGCGCGGAAGACCGGCAAGCGGGTGCATATCCTCCACATCTCGACGGCCGAGGAAATGGTGTTCCTCGCTGCGCACAAGGATGTGGCGAGCGTCGAGGTGACGCCGCACCACCTGACGCTCGACGAGACCGCCTATACCCGGCTCGGCGCCTATGCGCAGATGAACCCGCCGGTACGCGACAAGGCGCATCGCGAGGGGATCTGGGCGGGGGTGCGGAACGGCGTTGCCGACATCCTCGGCTCCGACCATGCGCCACATACGCGCGAGGAAAAGGACCATGCCTATCCGGCGAGCCATTCGGGGATGACGGGCGTCCAGACGCTGGTGCCGATCATGCTCGACCACGTCACCGCCGGGCGGATGAGCCTTGAGCGTTTCGTCGACATGACCAGCCACGGGCCGAATCGGCTGTTCGGCATCGCCGGCAAGGGCCGGATCGCGGTGGGTTACGATGCCGACCTGACGGTGGTGGATTTGAAGCGGCGCGAGACCATCACCAATGAGTGGGTGAAGAGCCGTGCCGGCTGGACGCCGTATGACGGGGTGACCGTCACCGGCTGGCCGGTGGGCACGATCGTCCGCGGCAACAAGGTGATGTGGCAGGGCGAACTGGTGACGCCGAGCGTCGGGCTGCCGATGCGGTTCCTGGAGGCGCTGTAGGCAGCGCCGGATGAGGGCTTACTGCAGCGACCTGCTGAGGCTGTATTCGCCGGACTGGATGCGCTCGGGCAACGTTGCGATCAGCTCGGAAATCGCCGTCTCTCCATGATGCTCGACCAGCGAGGTGATGGCGGCGAACAGCGAGGCATGGGCCAGCGCCAGCGTCGCGACGCCGTCGTCCTCGGCACTGTTCCAGGCTTCGGCGATATATTCGAGCGCTACCTGGCGCTCCTCGCGTTCCGCCTCGGCGAGCAGTTCGATGCCGCCTTTGCCATTGAGAGTCTTGGAGAGTTTCATCCTTCGGCCGTAGCATGCCTCGTCAAGAGGCGCGCCTCACTCCTCGCCAAAAGGTTAATATGCACTGTCCAATTAATATTAATCCCCGATGGGGCGGTTATTCGGCGTAGCGCGAGTGGATGTCGCGGGCGGTCTTTTCGGCCTCGACCAGCAGCCGGGACAGGGCCTGGTCGGCCGAGACGGTGCAGAGGCGATAGAGCCGCGCATAGGCCTCGTAGCCGGAATTGAAGGCACCGGTCAGCCGCTGCTTCCTGTCATCGTCGGGCTCGTCGAGGCTGATCAGGTCGGCCATCTCGCCGCGCCAGTCCGTTTTCGCCTCGGGCTTGCACAGCGGATCGAGGAAATAGAGGCTGCCGAGGATTTCGGAGAGCCGCTCCATCTCCTCCTGGTACGGCGGATCGACGGCGCGGGCCGGGCCCGCGGCGAGCAGCAGGGCAACAAGAGCGATGCGGAGCGGGCGAAGGCGCATGCGGCATCCTTAGGTCAAAGCCGTACCCGCCTCAACTGCGATCGAAGACCCGGAAGGCGCCCGCCACCACGTCCGCAAGATCTGGGGTCGTGTGCATGGCCCCGATCTCGTCGACCCGCACCCAGCGATGAGCGCTGACTTCGTCGGAGGCGACGATCTCGCCCTCGAAGGCCTCGGTGGCAAACACCTGCAGCACGAAACGGCCCTCGGCGAGGAACATCCGCCGGATTGGATGGAGCCGCCAGACGCGAAGGCCAACCTCCTCCAGGATCTCCCGCTCGGCCGCCTGTTCCGCCGTCTCGCCCTGCTCCAGCCGGCCGCCGGGGAGGCTCCACATGCCGAAATAGGGTTTTCGGGCACGCTGGATCAGCAGCACCCGGTCGCGGTCGATCAGCGCGACGCTGGCGGCGTTGGGGGGCTGCCGGGACTCGGTCATAACCGATGATTGTGGTTTGCCGACCCGGCGGCAAGTGCCTAACTAATGGCACACCAAGGAGCCCAGACGATGTGCGGACGCTACGCGGCCACCCTGCCGCCCGAGATGATGGTCGAGCTGTTCAATCTCCTGAACAAGATCGACTTCCCGCCTCGCTACAACATCACCCCGACCCAGCCGATCGCCGTCGTCTGGGAACAGTCCGGCCGCCGCACCATCCAGCTGGTGCGCTGGGGGTTCGTGCCGGCCTGGGTGAAGGATCCGCGCGAGTTCTCGCTGCTGATCAACGCCCGCTCCGAGACGATGGCGGAAAAGCCGTCGTTCAAGAATGCGGTGCGCAACTCACGCTGCATCGTGCCGGCCTCTGGCTACTACGAGTGGATGAAGGGCCCGGATGGGAAGCGCCAGCCCTACTACATCACCATGCAAGACAATTCCCCGATGATCTTTGCCGGGCTCTACTCGCAATGGGCGGGTCCGGACGGCGAGGAGGTCGACACCGCCTGCATCGTCACGGTCGAGCCCAATCTCGAGATCAGCTCGGTCTATGACCGCATGCCGGCAATGCTCACCGGCGACGCTGTCGACATGTGGCTCAACACCCGCGATTTCGACGCTACCGCCGCAGCACAACTGGCGCTGCCGCTGCCGCCGGGCTCGTTGAAATATCACCCGGTGGGGAAGGGCGTCGGGCGGGCTGAGGCCGAAGGCCCGGAGCTGATCCGGCCGATCTCGCCGGAGGAGGCGGAGGCCGAGGCGGCTGCAAAGCCGAAGAAGAAGGCAGCGGCCGGAGGAGGGCAGCTGGACCTGTTCTAGGCGATATCGAAATAGCCCAGCGCGTCGCCGATCGCCGCTTCCTCGTAGCCGAGGTGCGAGAGCAGCACGCGCTCCAGCGCTCGATACAGCTCCAGCGTCTCGGCGAAGCGCTCCGGACCCGGCGCCTCGGCGAGATCGCCCAGCGCATCGATCAGCCGCACCAGCAGTTCATGCACCACGACATGCTCGGCCCTGAGCCGGTCGGCGATCTTCTTGAACGCCTCGCCCTGCGCGGCGATGGCGGGGAAGATCGCCTGGTCCTCGATCGAGTGGTGGACGTTGACGATCTGGCAGTGCTGGCCGCAAAGGTTCCCGAAGCGCCGGTAGTTGGCGACCATGGCAAGCCCGGCAGCTTCGCCGGTGACCGCGGCGGCGGTGGTTTCGCCGGCGGCGGCGCGTTCGATCAGCCGGCCGAGCGCCTGCATGTTCTCGCGCAAATGGTCGTGCACCATCCGCAAATGCAGGCCAGGGGCGCGCTGCGCTTCGTTGAGGCCGTCGAGCTCGACCGGAACAGGACGAGTAGCGTCGTCGAGGAATTCGATATCTTCAAGCATGCGCCGTCAGATGGGGCGGCAGGCGGGCCCCGTCAACAGGTATCACCCGAGTACCTTACCTGGGTTGAGGATACCGTTGGGGTCGAGCGCGGCCTTGATCGCCTGCATCATTTCGAGCGCCACCGGGTCCTTTACCTGCTTCAGGAGGTCGGTCTTCAGCTGCCCGATGCCGTGCTCGGCCGAGACCGAGCCGCCGAGCTTGCCGACGATCCGGTAGATCGCCGCATGCAACGGTTCGGCCCCGGCCATGAAGGCCTTGCCGTCGGCGCCCGCGGGCTGGCTGAAATTGAAATGAATGTTGCCGTCGCCCATGTGCCCGAAGGGACAGGCGCGGATACCTGGCACGATGCGTTCCGCCGCTGCCGCGCCCTCGGCGATGAGTCGCGGCACCGCTGCGATCGGCACCGAGACGTCGTGCTTGATCGAGGCGCCCTCGCGGCTCTGCACGTCGCTCATCTGCTCGCGGGCCGCCCACATAAGGGTACGATCGGACTCGGACTCGGCAACCACCGCATCGGTCACCAGCCCGCCACCGAGCGCTTCCTCGAGCGCCGATTGCAGCGCGCCGGGCACCCCGCCCTTCATGCGGTTGACCTCGGCGAGGACATACCAGGGCGACAGGCTGGCCGCGGGGTCGCGCAACAGCATGCCGTGCTTCAGTTGCAGGTCGATGCCGAAGCGCGGCATCAGCTCGAACGCTGTCAGCCGCATTCCGGTGCGCTCGCGCAGCAGGTAGAACAGCTCGAGCGCCGCCTCGGGGCCCGCGACATTGATGAACGCCGTCTCGTAGGCTTCGGGGATCGGGAACAGCTTCAGTGTCGCCGCGGTGATGAAGCCGAGCGTGCCTTCGGCCCCGACCAGGAGGTCCTTCAGGTCGTAGCCGGTATTGTCTTTCTTCAGCGCATTGAGGCCGCGATAGAGCCGTCCGTCGGCCAGTACCGCCTCGACCCCCAGCGTCAGTTCGCGGGCATTGCCGAAGGCCAGCACCTGCACGCCGCCAGCATTGGTACTGAGCACGCCGCCGATGCGCGCGGAGCCCTGGCTGGCGATCCAGAGCGGGAACATGGCGCCCCCCGCTTCCGCCGCCTTGTGCGCCTCCTCGAGGATGACGCCGGTCTCGACGGTCATATGCCCGGCCGTGGCATCGACTTCGCGCACCCGGTTGATGCGGGACAGGTTGACCACCACTTCGTCGCCGCGCAGCGGCACCTGGCCGCCGACGAGCCCGGTATTGCCGCTTTGCGGCACCAGCGGGATACGGTGCTGGTTGGCCCAGCGGCAGAGCGCCTGGAGCGTCGCGATGCTACCGGGCAACACCACGGCGACCGCCGGCGTATGGAAGCGCTTCCGCGGTTCGGCCAGATAGCTCGCCATCTCGGCGGGATCTGAGATCAGCGACCCCGCGTCGCCAAGCAAGGTCTTGAGGGCGCGGATGATTTCCTTGGGTGGGAGTGTCATGGCGCCAGAACATAGCCCCCGACGGGCTTGGCGCAAGGGCGAACTTGCCCGCCGACCTTGCTCAAACACTGGCCCCTATGCGACAAGCGGCGCCACAAATCCAAGCACTCTGAGGAGCAGACGATGGCGAACGGGCTGATGGCCGGCAAGAAGGGCCTGATCATGGGCGTGCTCAACAAGAACTCGATCGCCTGGGGCATCGCCAAGGCCCTCGCCGACCAAGGTGCCGAAATCGCCTTGTCCTACCAGGGCGAGGCCATCAAGAAGCGCGTCGAACCCCTCGCCGCCGAAATCGGCGTCACCACGCTCATCGATTGCGATGTGACCAACGACGCTGCGATGGACGAGACGTTCCGCGCCCTCAAGGAGAAATGGGGAACGATGGACTTCCTGGTCCACGCTATCGCCTTTTCCAACAAGGACGAGCTGGAAGGCCGCTATATCGAGACCACCGCCGGGAACTTCGCGCTGACGATGAACATCTCGGTCTACTCGTTCACCGCCGTCGCCAAGCGCGCTGAGGCGATGCTGAACCCGGGCTCGTCGCTGCTGACGCTGACCTATTATGGCGCCGAGAAATACGTACCGAACTACAATGTGATGGGTGTCGCCAAGGCCGCGCTCGAAGCATCGGTGCGCTATCTCGCACACGACCTCGGCCCCAAGAACATCCGCGTCAACGCCATCTCCGCCGGCGCGATCAAGACACTCGCTGCTTCCGGTATCTCGGGCTTGCGCACCATGCTGCATTTTCAGGAGAAGGCGGCGCCGTTGAAGCGCAACGTCACGCAGGACGAAGTCGGCACTGCCGCACTCTACCTGCTCAGCGACCTTGCCTCGGGCGTCACTGGCCAAATCCAGTATGTCGATTGCGGCTTCAACATCATCGGCATGCATGTCGATGAAGCCCCCGAGACCGCGCCGACGGCCTGAGCGGCGACGCGCCGCAGCCATTCCTAGCGAGCCAACTGATGCCCCTCGTGTGGCCTGAACTCTATTTCATCCGCCACGGCCAGACCGACTGGAACGCCGAGGGCCGGTATCAGGGGTCGAAGGACATTCCGCTGAACGCAATCGGCCGCGGACAGGCCGATCTCAACGGCAAGCTGCTCGCCGAGCTGCTGACGCGCGGCAAGCGGCAGCCCTCGGACTTCACCTGGCACGCCTCTCCGCTCGGCCGCACCCGCGAGACCATGCAGCGGGTCCGCGCCGCGTTCCGTGAACCGCTGCCTGAGGTGGGCTTCGACGAGCGGCTGGTCGAGGTGTCGTTCGGCGTCTACGAGGGCCGGCTTCACACCGAACTCAGCTCCGGCGAAATGGCGATCGCCGGCGAACGCGACGCCGATTTCTGGTTCTTCCGCCCGCCTTCGGGCGAAAGCTACGAGGACGTGGCGCAGCGCATCACCAGCTTCGCCGCCGAACTAAAGGGGCCGGCGATCATCGTCGCCCATGGCGGCATCCTCAGGATCCTCCGCCGCCTGATCGAGGATTTCCCGGCCGAACGGGCGGTAAACTGGTTCCCGCCGCAGGATTGCGTGGTGCATTTTGTCGACGGCAAGAGCGTGGTCTATCCGGCCGGGATGAGCTGGGACGATTGACGCCTCTGAAATTCGCCCTATATTTGGTGTGAATTTTGGAGGTCAGAATGAATCACGTTGGACAGAGGGTCGAGGCGGACCTCGCTGTGAGCATCACGGAACTCAAGCAAAACGCCAACGCCGTATTCAAGGCGGCGGAGATGCAGTCCGTCGCGGTGCTGAACCACAACAAGGTCATCGGCTACATCGTTTCGCCGGAAGCCTGGGAAGGCATCCTCGAGAGTCTCGACAACCTGACCATCCTCGAAATGCTCGAAGAGCAGAAGGGCGAGGAAGGCATTCGGGTTTCGATCGATGACCTACAGTCTGATATTTAGTCGCATCGCCCAGAAGAGCTGGAACAAGCTCGGTGCGACGGTCAGGGCGGAGTTCGAGACCATCCTTCGACGCTGTCTCATCGAGCCCCACGTGCCCGCCGCGAAGCTCAAGGGCGCCCCCAACCTCTACAAGATCAAGCTCCGCAGCGCTGGCTATCGGCTCGTCTATCAGGTTCGCGACAATGAACTCGTCGTCTTCGTCGTCGGCGTTGGGCGGCGCGATGAAACCTATGAGCTGCTGAGGCGACTCGGCAGAGACGGTCTCTCAGACGATTGACCCCGGCCCTCTGCTACCCCTAGAACGCCCGTAACCTCCGGGGCGCCACCATGAGCTTCAACACTTTCGGCCAACTCTTCCGCTTCACCACCTGGGGTGAGAGCCATGGGCCGGCGCTGGGTGTCGTGGTGGATGGCTGCCCGCCCGGGTTGCCGATTTCGGCCGAGGTGATCCAGCGCGATCTCGATCGGCGGAAGCCCGGGCAGTCGCGCTTCACCACGCAGCGGCGCGAGGATGATCAGGTACGCATACTTTCGGGCGCCTTCGAGGACGAGCGCGACGGACAGCTCAAGACCACCGGCACGCCGATCTCGCTGATGATCGAGAACACCGACCAGCGCTCCAAGGACTATTCCGAGATCAAGGACAAGTATCGCCCAGGGCACGCCGATTTCACCTACCACCAGAAATACGGCATCCGCGACTATAAGGGCTCGGGTCGCGCCTCGGCGCGCGAGACCGCGGCGCGGGTGGCGGCGGGCGCCGTGGCACGGCTAGTGATCCCGAACGTGACAGTACGGGCGAGCCTCGTGCAGATCGGGCCGCACAAGATCGACTATGCCAATTTCGACTGGGCCCAGGTCGACCAGAATCCGTTCTTCTGCGCCGACCCTAAGGCGGCCCAGATGTGGGAAGGCTATCTCGACGGCATCCGCAAGGACGGCAACTCGGTGGGCGCGGTGATCGAGGTGGTGGCCGAGGGCGTGCCGCCGGGCTGGGGGGCGCCGATCTACGGCAAGCTCTCCGCGGACCTCGCATCCGCGATGATGTCGATCAATGCGGTGAAGGCCGTGGAAATCGGCGCAGGGTTCGCGGCGGCCGAGCTCACCGGCACCGAGAATGCCGATGAGATGCGGGCCGGCAATAGCGGGCCGTATTTCACCTCGAACAAGGCCGGCGGCATCCTTGGCGGCATTTCGAATGGCGATCCCGTCGTCTGCCGCTTTGCGGTGAAGCCGACCTCCTCGATCATCACGCCGCGCCAGACGGTGACGACACACAACGAGAACACCGAAGTGATCACCAAGGGCCGGCACGATCCGTGCGTCGGCATAAGGGCGGTGCCGATCGGCGAGGCGATGATGGCGGTGGTGCTGGCCGACCATTTCCTGCGCCACCGCGGCCAGACCGGCCGCGAGGGTGGCATCGGCTACTGAGGTGGGCTTCCCTGGTCGGTCGTAGGCGACCCGGCAATTCCTCGGTGCGCAATTTGCGGCGACGGACCGCGCAATTGTACGCATTGACGCCTCGATCAGAACGGCGCGTTGTACTGCGCGACTTTATGCAAGTCATTCCAGTGTCTGAATTACTAATTCTTGGAGATGCTGGCGGGAATACGTCGTCGCACGGAAGCAAACGAGGGCCGTTACGATGTTCGAACATTGCCGTGCTTTTGTCATTGCCAACAATTCCTATGAGAGCCGCGCGCTGGAACTGACGGCGGAGCAGCTGGGGTTTGGCGATGTGGTCAGCAGCTATTCAGGCGTCGAATTCGGCCACTCGCGCACTGCCATCACGTACTTCCTCCTCGACTACCGGATGAATGACGAGAGCCTCCTGGGGTTCATCGATGCGGTGCGCGACGAGCGGGGCGCCAGACTCTGCTTTTCGCCGATGATCCTGTTCACCGACGATTGCCCGCTCGAGACGATGCTCAAATATGTCCGCTTCGGCTTCGACGAGGTGATCGGGCTGCCTGAGCGCCGCGATGTGCTGGAAGCGCGGCTGATGGCCCAGCTCAACACCGAGCAGATCTATGTCGAGGCCAACAACTATCTCGGTCCCGACCGGCGGCGGATGGATAGCGGCGCGGAACTACGGATCGGCGCCTCTGCGCATGCGCGCGTCGTGTTCCGGCGCGATCCGGAGCGCGGTGTTCACATCCTGAGCCGGGAACAGCGCGGCCACCATTTCAAGCCGCAGCCCGACCCCGGCGCGCATTTCATGCCGAGGCTGTTCGGCGGCCACGCCAGCTAGCTGTTGCGCCGGAAGCCGGCGACGATCTCGCGGTTGCCATCGCCCCCCGCGATCGGCGAGGAAATGGCGAAGCGGTGCGTCCAGCCCGCATCCGCCAGGTGAGCGGTGATCCTCAACACCGCCTCGGAGACGGCGGCATCGTCGGTGACGATGCCGCCTTTGCCGATGTTCTCGCGTCCCACCTCGAATTGCGGCTTGATGAGGATCGCCGCATCCGCCCCCGGCGCCGTCAGTGCCAGCGCCGGATCGATGACCTTGAGGATAGAGACGAAACTCACGTCCGAAACGATGAGGTCGATCGGCTCTGGGATCAGCTCTGGGGTCAGATCGCGGCCGTTGACGCCTTCGAGGCAAATCACTCGTCCATCAACCCGCAGCCGCTCATGCAGCTGGTCGTGACCCACATCGACCGCGTAGACCCGTTTGGCCCCGCGCTCCAGCAGCACCTCTGTGAAACCGCCGGTCGAGGCGCCGAGATCGAGGCAGGTCTTGCCCATTGGATCGATGGCCCCCGCGTCGAGCCCCGCCACCAGCTTCAGCGCAGCGCGCGAGACATAGCGGGCGGCCGGATCATCGAGGGTTATGGCGTCAGCGGGCCCGACCTGCTGGTTGGGCTTTTGCGCGGGGATGCCATTCACCTTCACCGTGCCGCGCAGGATCGCGTCGCGAGCCCGGGCCCGGCTTGGAAGCAGGCCGCGGGCCTCGAGCTCCTGGTCAAGCCGGGAGCGCTCGCTCACGACGCCATCAGCTTCCTGATCTTTTGCACCGCGGTGTCCTTGGGCTCGCCATAGGCGATGGTGCCCTCGAACCCGCCGTCCTTGTTGATCAGGAACACGCTGGCGGTGTGGTTGACGAGGTAGAAGCCGTCGGCATCGGGCGCGGTCAGCTCGGACATGGCGCCGAAGGCGGCCTTGGCAGCCTGGGTCTGGGCGTCGGTGCCGACGAGGCCAATGGTGCCGGGGAAGGAGCTCAGGTAATCGGCGAGGATTTCTTTGGTATCGCGCTGGGGATCGACGGTGATGAAGATGGTACGAAGCTGGTCAGGTGCGATGCCGAGTTCGTCCTTCCAGGCCGAGGACTCCGCCATCGTGGTCGGGCAGACATCCGGGCAGTGGGTGTAGCCGAAGAAGACCAGGCTGGGTGTGCCCTTCAGGTTGTCCTGGGTGAACTCGCCGCCAAGCGTCGATTGCAGCGTGAACGGCTTGCCGATTACCGCGATGGGGCTCGTGGGCGGGCGGAGGATGAACAACGCCGTCGCCCCGAGTGCGGCGACGACGACGAGCGTCCAGAGGATGATGCGAAATCGCGTCAATCCCGGCGAACTGGTTTCGGCCATGATCTCTCTGCCCCGATGAATTGGCTTCGCTTATAGCGCCCGGAGGCGAGAAAGCGCGCGCGTCATTGTCGCGCAGTCACCCGGTTTTGAAGGGCCGGCGGGCGCTTGGCCCTATTGCGGATCGAGCGGCTCGGTACCGGTGGGCTGGCCGTTGCGCAGCGTGATCTTTTCGATGCGCATCTCGGCCTGCTTGAGGAGCGCCTCGCAATGCGCCTTCAGCGCCTCGCCGCGCTCGTAGATGGCGATCGACTCGGCGAGCGGCGCCTGCCCGCTTTCGAGCTTGCCGACGATGGATTCGAGCTCGCGCAGCGCCGCCTCGAAGCTCATCGCCTTGATGTCGTCGAAGGGGGAATCGGCCATGGAAGTTCCTCGAATGAGCTCGTTGCTAGCCCGCGGCCAGCAACATTTCAACATGCGCGGCGGCGCCGGTGGCGAGCCCCTGCCGATCGTAGCCGCCTTCGAGCATCGAAACGAGGCGTCCCTCGCAGACCCGATCGGCGACCTCGGTGAGTTGCGCCGTCACCCAGGCGAAATCCTCAGGACGCCAGTTGAGGCCGGCCAGCGGGTCGCGATAGTCGGCATCGAACCCTGCCGACACCAAGACGAAATCGGGCCGGAACGCCTCGAGGGCCGGAAGGATACGTTCGCTGTAGGCGGCCCGCATCTCGGCGCCGCCCGACCCGGCCGCGAGCGCCGCGTTGCAGATATTGCCGACGCCGGTGAAGGAGGGCGAGCCGGTGCCGGGATAAAGCGGCATCTGGTGGCTCGAGGCGTAGAACACCGTCGGATCGTCCTTGAAGATGTCCTCGGTGCCGTTGCCGTGGTGGACGTCGAAATCGACGATCGCCACCCGCTCGGCGCCGAACTTGCGCTGCGCCTCGCGCGCCACCACCGCGATCGAGTTGACGAGGCAGAACCCCATCGGGCGAGCGATCTCGGCATGGTGCCCCGGCGGCCGCACCACGCAGAAGGCGTTTCGCGCCTCGCCCAGCGCCACCGCCTCGAGGCCGGCCAGGCCGGCGCCGAGCGCCGTCGCCACCGCCTCGAGCGAGCGCGAGGAGATGAAGGTATCCTCGTCGATCTGCCCGATGCCCTCGGCGGGCCGCGCCCGGGTAAGGATGCCCAGGTAGTCGGCGTCATGCACCAGTTCGGCCAGCGTCAGGTCGGCCGATGGCGCGTCTCGACGGAGCAGTGCCGCGAAACGACCGTGCCCCAGCGCCTCCTCGACGGCCCGGATTCGGTCCGGCCGCTCTGGGTGACCGGTAGGGGTGACGTGGCTCTCGAAATTGCGCTGTGAGACGAGAAGAGTGGCCATGATCCCCGGGACGGTCGCTGCCCCAACAGCTTGACGTTTCCGCCACGAGCTTGTCAAACCTCGCGCCATGACCGGCGCCGTTCATTCCCCGACGGATCTTCCTCTGCTCGCAGCTCGGCTGCGGGCCGGCGAACTCGTCGCCTTCCCCACCGAGACGGTCTATGGCCTCGGCGCCGACGCGACCAATTCCGATGCGGTGCTGAAGATCTACGAGACCAAGGGGCGGCCGCGCTTCAACCCGCTGATCGTCCATGTCGCCGACCTCGCGATGGCCGAGACGCTGGTGCGGTTCAGCCCGCTGGCGCAGCGGCTGGCGGCATTCTGGCCGGGCCCCCTGACCCTGGTGCTGCCGAAACGGGCGGATGCGAAGCTCTCCGACCTCGTCACGGCGGGTCTCGAAACGGTCGGCATCCGCATCCCGGCGCACAAGCTGGCGCTCGAGCTGATCCGCGCGGCCGGCCGCCCCTTGGCCGCCCCCTCGGCCAACCGCTCGGGGAAGCTCTCCCCCACCACCGCCGCGCAAGTGCAGCTCTCCTTCGGCGGCGCGGTGCCGGTGCTCGAGGGCGGGGCATCGCAGGCCGGGGTCGAGTCAACCATTCTGGCGGTCGATGGCGATGTGGTGACGCAGTTGCGCGCCGGCGCCCTGCCGCGCGACGAGGTCGAGGCGGCGATCGGGCAGGCCATCGGCGTGGCGAAGCACGATGCCGCCATCGCCGCGCCGGGCATGCTGGCAAGCCACTACGCGCCGAACGCGACATTGCGGCTCGATGCGGAGACGGCCGAGCCGGGGGAGACGTATCTGGGGTTCGGGCCCGGGCGGGAGGGAGCGAACCTTTCCCCGACCGGCGACCTGCGTGAGGCAGCGCGGAACCTCTTCTCGCTGCTGCACATGCTCGATGAGACGGCGAGCCGCATAGCGGTGGCGCCAATCCCGCACAGGGGTCTTGGCGAGGCAATCAATGATCGGCTGAAACGGGCCGCGGCTCCAAGGGACTGAGGTCTCTCAGTGGGTGCCTTCTCCCACGCGGGAGAAGGCGATAGCCGGAAGTTTCTAGCTGTCCCGGACCTTGTACGGCTTCTGGTCCCGCCAGAAGCGCATCAGGCTCTCCAGATCCGGGTCGCCCTGTTCGGGCAGCACGATCCTCAGCGTCACATAGAGATCGCCGGCGCCGTGCAACCCCTTGCCCTTGAGCCGCAGTGCCTTGGTGGTGTTGACAGAGGCGGGGAGGTTGAGTTCGGCGGAGCCGTCGAGGGTGGGAACGCGCACCTTGCCGCCGAGCACCGCCTCGTAGAGGGTGATCGGCACATCGACGCGTAGGTCCGCGCCGTCGCGGCGGAACTGCTTGTGGCGCTCGAACTTCACTGTGACGATGGCGTCGCCCGGGGGACCACCGAACGGCGATGGATGCCCCTGGCCCTTGAGCCGGATCTGCTGGCCCTCCTCGACCTTGTCGGGGAGCTTAACGTTGAGCACCTTGCCGGTCGGCATGCGCAGCGGCACGCTGGCGGCGCCATGGGCCTCCTCGAGCGTCACGGTAGCGGTGACGTTAATGTCCTCGCCGCTGGCACTGGTCCTGCCGCCGGGCTGGAAGCCGCCAGGCGAGGTGCCGGTGAAGGGGTCCCAGCTCTGGCTCCCACTGCCGCGCGTCGCACCCCGCGGCTGGCCGCCAAAGCCCGACATGAATTCCTTGAGGATATCCTCGGCCGAAAACGCCCCTGCCCCGGCCGCGCCGGCACCCGGACGACCGGCATTGCCACGGGAGAAGCCGCCAAAGCGCGGATTGCCGTCGGCGTCGATCTCGCCGCGGTCGTAGCTGGCGCGCTTTTCCTTGTCGGTGAGGAAATCATAGGCCGACGAGACCTCGGCGAATTTCGCGTGGGCCTTGGGGTCGTCCTGGTTCTGGTCGGGGTGATGCGCCTTGGCGAGCTTGCGATAGGCGGCCTTGAGGTCCTTTTCACTGGCGGACCTCGGCACCCCGAGCACGGTATAGGGGTCGCGCATGGGTTCCTTCGAAATGACGCAGGGTTGGGGATTTGCTTTCGGGCCCCGCGGCATCCTATATGGCCACGCGCCCCGGGCTTGTCCAGACTGGCGCGCGACAAGGGGAAAACATGTCCGCCACGACCCTGACCGAGCGCCTGTTCGACGATTCGGACACCGGCACGATCGACCCCTGCTCGCTGTTCGAGGAATGGTTCGCGCTGGCCCAGCAAAGCGAGCCGAACGACCCGCATGCCATGGCACTCGCAACCGTGGATGAACACGGCATGCCGGCCGTGCGCATGGTGCTGCTGAACCAGCGCGACGCGCGCGGCTATTGCTTCTTCACCAATTTCGAGAGCGACAAGGGCCGCGAGCTCCTTGCCAATCCCAGGGCCGCCTTCGTCATGCACTGGAAGTCGCTGAGGCGGCAGATCAGGGTGCGCGGGCCGGTCGAAGTGGTGGCCGACAAGGAGGCCGACGCCTATTTCTCCACCCGCGCCCGGGTCAGCCAGATCGGCGCCCATGCGAGTAAGCAATCGCGGCCGCTGGCCAACCGCTACGCGCTGCTCGAGCGGGTCGAAACGCTGCAGAAGAGCTTTCGCGAGGACGAGCCGGTCAACCGGCCGGCCAACTGGTCGGGTTTCCGCGTCATCCCCGAGGTGATGGAATTCTGGAGGGATGGCGCCAATCGCCTCCACGACCGGGTGCGCTTCACCCGCACGCTCCCCGACGGGGCGTGGAGCCGGCAGCGGCTCTATCCCTGAGGAGGGGACCGGGCTCCAACAGTTTTCTTCCGCGAGGTTTGCACGACGCGACGCGACGTGCTTATCCCTTAGGGCAGTTGCAGTTCCGGCCGGCAAATATGCGCATTCTCATCCGCACATCGAAATGGGCGATCTGGTCCCGGCGCCTCGGCAGCCTGGCGCTGCCGCTCACCATCATCCCGATCCTGCTGCATCGCGAGCAGATGATCCCGAGCTCCGATTTCGCCGTCATCGAAGCAGTGGCGGGCGGAGTTGCGGCGCTGACGGTGTTCCTCGGCATCGGGGCCTTTGTCCGGCTGTGGATGACCGGGGATCGGGGCTGGAGCAGGGCCGGCTGGGGGCTGTTCTTCGGCCTTTCGTGCCTGCTCCCCTTCGCCTGGCTCGGCCTGCAGGCGACCCAATACCCGATGCTCAACGAGGTGACCACCGATGTCGCCGATCCGTTGCCGCTGACCTCGCCGATCCGCGTCGCGCCGACGAGCGCGGCGCTGAGGGACAAGGTCGAGGCCACCTTCCCGAATGCCCGCACCCGCTCCTATCCGATCGATGCCACCGAGATGTTCACCATCGTCGAGGACCTGGTTGAGGCGCGCGGCTGGGAAGTGCGGACGCGGCGGGCCCCGCCCACGGCCCTCGATGTCGGGCAGATCAACGCCATCGCGGTGACGTTGTTCGGCTGGCGCGACGAGGTGGCGATCCGAGTCACGGGCACGGCGCAGGGCTCGACCATCGACATGCGCTCGGTACCGCTCAGCGGGCTTCACGATTTCGGCGAGAACGGCAAGCGGGTCGAGGAGTTCCTGCTGGCGCTCGACCAGAAGATCACCCTGACGCTGCGCGACGCACCGCAGGCGCCCACCACGCCCGACACGGAAACCCCGCCGCCGCCGGCCGAGACCGAGCCCGGCTGAGCCTCAGGCGCGCGCCGGAAAGATGGTGGTGCCGAGCAGCCCATGCGTGGCGCCGATCAGGCCACGATCGGCGAGATACTCGACATGAGCTTTCAGCGTCATCAGCGCGGCGGGCTTGAGCGGCAGCGCCAGCCCCGGGTAGATCGGACCCAGCAGCTCGGACACCCTGCGAGCACCGTGCTCCACCGCCTCGATCACCTGGCGGTTGCGCTGCTGCCGGTGCGCCAGCAGCGCCCGGGCGTAATCCGGGCCATCCTCGATCGGCCCGCCATGCGCCGGGACGTAGCGGCGATAGCCGAGCCCGATGACGCGCTCCAGCGAGCTGAGGTAGTCGGCAATCGAGCCATCGGGCACCGAGACGAGCGTCGAGTTCCAGCCCATGATGTGGTCGCCGGTAAGCAGCACCGGGGTGCCGATGAGCCCGAATGCCAGGTGGTTGGCGCAGTGGCCGGGCGTGGCGACGACCTCGAGCTCGACCCCTCCGGCGACGATCTGCTCGCCGTCCGCCAGCACCCGGTCGGGCACCAGTTTCCAGTCGCTGTCGCGGCCGACTGCGTTGAACTCGAACGGCCGGCGTGGCCGGCTCAGCCGGTGCCTGCCGCCCGACCAGACCGGAGCGCCGGTTGCTGCCTTTAGACTCGGCACCAGCGCCGAGTGGTCGAGGTGCGTGTGGGTGAGAATGATGGCCTCAACGGTGCGCCCCCCGATCGCAGCGAGCAGTGCCCTCAGATGCGCATGGTCGTCGGGGCCGGGGTCGAGCACGGCGACGCTTTCATCCCCGATGACGAAGCTGTTGGTGCCCTTGAAGGTGTAGGGCCCGGCATTGCCGGCCGTGACCCTCACCAGCCCGTCCGCGGCCGGCACGGGGCGGTCCGTCTGGGGGTCGAACTCGGTGTTGAAGCGCAGTGTCGGGGTGGGCGCGGCCATTGCGCAATCCGGGGCGAGCGACTAGTAATCGGCGCTAGAAATGCTCCTCAGGATGAAGGATTGGCAATGGCCTTGACGCTCACCACGCCGAACACCGTTCTCGGCGTGCTCTCGCCCAAGTCGCAGACGGCGCACCTGGCGACCAACCTCGTCACGGTGGTTCTCGGATCGCTGGTGCTGGCGCTCTCGGCCAGGATCAGCGTGCCGGTGATGCCGATCCCGGTGACGCTGCAGACCCTCGCCGTGGCAGCGCTCGCCGCAGCGTTCGGCTGGCGCATCGCTGTCGCCACCGTGGCGCTCTACATCGTGGAAGGCCTCGCCGGCCTGCCGGTCTTCGCCACGGGCGGCGGCATGGACTATATCCTCCGCCCCTCCTTCGGCTTCATCCTCGGCTACCTGCCGATGGCCTATATCATCGGCCGGGCCGCCGACCTCGGCGCTTCGGGACGCATCGTGCTGCTGTTCGGCGCGATGCTGCTGGGCGACGCGGTGCTATTCGCCTTCGGCTTTGCCTGGCTGCTGATCGTCGCCAACCTCATCGTCCAGTCGGGTGCGGCGCTGCCGGGCTGGCTCGACGCGACCAACCTCATCGCCACCGCCTGGAACGGCGCCGTCGCCCCGTTCATCCTGTGGGACGTGCTGAAGATGGCCTTTGCGGCAGTGAGCGTCGTCGGCGTCTGGAAGCTGCTCCCCAAGCAGGCGTAAGCCCCGGCGATCCGACTTGACGAAGGGCCGGTCCCCGGGGACCGGCCCTTTCTCGTTCGGACGTCAGGAATATGGCGCGGTTCTTTCGAACCGCGCCAGTCTGGAGGCAGGAGCGTCTTCCTAGTTGGTGAACACCGCCAGCGAGCCGTCGGCCGCAACGCCGATGGCGATCACGTCGCTGGCGTCGTGGTTGCTGGCCTCGAGCCAGGCGTCGAGTGCCGCGTTGCCCGCCACCGCGGTCTGCAAATCCTCGATCTCGCCGGCATTGCCGCTCAGCGCCAGATCGAATGCAGCCTCGTTGTCGGCGTCGATCCAGCCGCTTACGTCGTAGGCGGTGGCGTCGATCTCGGTCAGGTTGGCGAGGCTGGTGTCGGTCCAGTTGCTGGATTCGATCAGCGAGATCACCACGCCCAGTTCGTCATCGGATGTTAAGGACGCGGCAGCCGAGGCATTGGCAGTGAGGTTGCCCGCCGTGTTATCGGTGGCGGTGCTATCGAGGCCGAGGCCGGCACTGCCGCCGACACCGGCATTGGCGCCGAGCCCGAGCGACAGGCCGCCCTCTCCCGAGGAGCCGGAGGCGCTGCCGCCGAGCGAGGCGCCGAGACCGATGTCGAGCGCCATGGCGGGCGCGGACAGGATACAGAGGCAGGCAAGCGCTGCGGCGAGGGTTTTCGTTTTCATGGTGATGGCTCCATTGCCGTTATTGCGAATCGGAGTTTGGCGGGACGGCGCTGACACCTTGATGAGGCTGGTGTCAGGCTTTGGTCAGGAACACTGCGCTATCTACGCGCCCATGAAGGCTCTGCTGACGAATCACCGATTGCTGCTGGCGCTGTGCTGCGCCGCAGCGCTGTTCAGCATGCCCAGCGCGATGGCGCAGGGCCTGGGGCTCGGGCTCGACGTGGGCGGCGCCAGCGTCGACGTGGGCGTGGGAGGGGACAGCGGCGTCGATCTCGATGTCGACCTCGGCCCAGGAGATGGCGGCCTCGGTATCGAGCTCGGCGGCTCGGGCGGCGGCACCGGGCTTGACCTGGCGCCGAGCCCGGACGGCCTGGCCCTCGGACAGGAAGCGGCGCTGAAGGCCGTGCGCGACCGGAAGGCTTTGCCGCTCGAGGACATCCTGCTCCGGGCCAAACTGCTCACCGACGGCGACATCATCGATGCCCAGCTCATCGCGGTGCAGGATCTGCTGCTCTATGAGCTCAAGGTGCTGGGCAAGGCGGGTGACGTGAGCGAACTCTACTTCTATGCTCGCTCGGGTAACCCGGTGGAGACCAACTGACCCCCCGATGCGCGTCCTGGTTGCCGAAGACGATCAACGGATCGCCCACGCCCTCGTAGCGGCGCTGCAGGCTGCCGGCTTCGTCGCCGAGGTCGAGGCCGACGGCGAGAATGTCTGGTTTCGCGGCGACACCGAGGATTTCGATGCCATCGTCCTCGATCTGGGACTGCCGACGCTCGACGGGCTCACCATCCTCAAGCGCTGGCGCAAGGCCGGCCGCACCGGGCCGGTACTGATCCTCACGGCGCGCGGCCACTGGGAGGAGCGGGTCGAGGGCATCGAAGCGGGCGCCGACGACTACGTCGTAAAACCCTTCCGCGTCGAGGAAGTGGTAGCGCGGATCCGCGCCATCGTCCGCCGCTCGGGCGGCTTTGCCTCGTCGCGGGTCGAGATCGACGACCTGGTGCTCGATACCCGCACCATGCAGGTGAGCCGCGACGGCATCCCGATCAGCCTCTCGCCCCAGGAATACCGGCTGTTCGCCTACCTGGCGCACCAAAACGGACGGGTGGTATCGCAGCTCGAGATCACCGAGCACCTCTACGCGCAGGATTTCGAACGCGAATCGAACTCGGTGGAAGTGCTGGTGGGGCGGGTAAGGCGGCGGCTGGGGACCGACACCATCAAGACCCGCCGCGGCTTCGGCTACTACATGGGGCAACTCAAGGAATGATCCCGCGTTCGCTGCGCCTGAGGCTGCTGGGCGGCGCGGCGCTGTGGATCGTGCTTGCCCTGATTGTCGCCGGCCTCGCCATCGGCTGGATGTTCACCGCCAATGTCGAGCGCTCGATGCGCGACGGGCTGACGGCCAGCCTCAACCGGCTGGTGGCGCAGATCGACCCGGAGGCGGCCGAGCCGATCCGCCCCGATGCCCTGCCCGATCCGCGCTATGCCACCCCGCTCTCTGGGGTGTACTGGCAAGTCGAGAATATCGCCAACGGCACCAGTTGGCGCTCGCGCTCCTTGTGGGACAGCGTGCTCGACACCGGCGCCGCAACCGCGCCGGGGGGCGCCGAGCGGTTCTCGACCCTTGCCGGTCCGAGCGGGCAATCACTGTCGGCGATGGTGCGCGAGGTGAGTTTTGACCAGCCGCCGGGGGCCGGGCAGAAGTACCGTGTCACCTTGGCCGAGGACCGGGCGCTGCTCGATGAATCCATCCGGCAGTTCGGCGGCGACCTGGTGCTGGCCCTCGCCATGCTCGGGGTGGCGCTGATCCTTGCCGCCTGGCTGCAGGTGCAGCTGGGGTTGAAGCCGCTGGAGCGGTTGCGCGAAGGCATCGGGACAGTGCGCCGCGGCGAGGCACAGAAGCTGCCCGCCCACTATCCGGCCGAGGTGCTGCCGCTGGTCGGCGAGGTCAACGAACTGCTCGAGCAGCAGCAGAAGTCGATGGAGTTCGCCAGAGCCCGCGCGGCCGACCTGGCGCATGGGCTGAAGACGCCGCTCTCGGTGCTGCGCAATCTCGCGGCCAGCATGCAACAGAACGGCGCGGCAGAGGCCGGGGTGCAGGTCGACGAGATCGTGGGCGAGATGGACGACCGGGTCGAGTACCAGTTGCGCCTGTCGCGGCTCAGGATGCGCACCAAGGCGCACCAGTTGAACGCTTCGCTGAACGAGGCGATCGACCGCACGGTGGCGGTGCTCGCCCGCACCGGCGAGGGCGAGGTGCTCGACTGGAAGGTGCGCCTCGCGCCGGACCTCAAGGTCGATATCGACCGGCACGACCTGATGGAACTGGTCGGCGTCATTCTCGAAAACGCCGCCAAATGGGGCAAGTCGCAAGTCCGCGCCGAGGGCCGCGCCGACGGCGATTTCGCCGAGCTCGTCATCGCCGACGACGGCCCCGGCCTGTCGGAGGACCAGATCACCCGGCTCGGGGTGCGCGGCCAGCGCCACGACGAAAGCCGCCGTGGCTCGGGCCTGGGCCTCGCCATCGCGCTCGAAGTGGTGGCGCTCAATGCCGGAACCGTCCGGTTCTCGCGCGCGCCCGAGGGAGGGCTCGAGGCGACGGTGCGGTTGCCGCTGGCCTAGCGACCCGTGCAGCAATCGACTCGCACAATTGCCCGCCGTCATAAAAGGTTCACTTGCAACCGGCTCCCATATCGATACTCCTCGATACATGGAAGCAAGCAGCGCTACCGAGGTCTTCGCCGCCCTGTCGCAGTCGACCCGGCTCGACGCCTTCAGGCTGATCATGAAGTGCGAGCCGCATGGCCTGCCGGCAGGCGAGGTCGCGCGGCTCCTCAATGTGCCGCAGAATACCATGTCGACGCACCTGGCA
>NZ_JAQGJL010000147.1 GCF_028290645.1 Devosia sp.
CACCCCTGTCCCCTCCCCCTGAACAGGGGGAGGGAGACGTTCGCCTTGATTTCGTGAGAGGGTTTCCCTCCCCATTCTTAGGGGGAGGGGACAGGGGTGGGGGTCGGCTGGCGCCGGACTGGCGGCCAACGCACCGCCGCTCGATTGTTCAGAAAAGCCAAACATTCCCTTGCGTCCCCGGTGCGCTATTCCGCCGAATGCGGCTCGCCTATTTCTACTGCCGAAGCGACCGGCAGGCGCCGGCACAGTCAGGAGGCAGCGATGCTTACTCAGATCAAGGGACTGCACCACGTCACGTCGATGGCCCGCGATGCAGCCGAGAACAATCATTTCTTTTCCAAGACCCTCGGTCTTCGCCGGGTGAAGCAGACGGTCAATTTCGATGCGCCCGACGTCTACCACCTCTACTACGGCGACGAGGTCGGGACGCCCGGTACGGTGATGACGCATTTCCCGTTCCCGCATATTGCCCGCGGCCGGCCCGGTACGGGCGAGGTGGGCACGACGGTGTTTTCGGTGCCGCAGGGCTCGCTCGGTTACTGGCAGGACCGGCTGGCGGCGGACCGGGTCGGTGACCTCGAGCTGTCCGAGAGCTTTGGCGCCAAGCGGCTGAACTTCCGGGCGCCAGAAGGGGACGCGATGGCCCTGGTCCAGGATGCCGACGACAAGCGGGTCGGCTGGACGCAAAACGGCGTCGATGCCGAGAACGCCATCCGGGGTTTCCACTCGGTGGCGCTCAGGCTGCGCGATGGCGGGGCGACCGAGGAGCTTCTCAAGTACATGGGCTACCAGAACGCAGCCAGCCAGAACGGCATCCGCCGACTGATCCGGCCCGAGGGCAATGGTGCGAACATCATCGATATCGAGGTGTTGCCCGATGTCGGGAGGGCCGATCTAGGGTCGGGCTCGGTGCACCACGTGGCGTTCGCGGTGGAGAACCGGGCGGCGCAGCTCGAGGTGAGGAAGGCGCTGCTCGAAACCGGATACCAGGTGACGCCGGTCATCGACCGCGACTATTTCTGGGCCATCTACTTCCGTACGCCCGGAGGCGTGCTGTTCGAGGTGGCGACGAACGAGCCCGGCTTCGATCGCGACGAGGACACGGCGCATCTTGGCGAGGCGCTGAAGCTGCCGGCGCAGCACGAGCATCTGCGGAGCCGGCTGGAGCAGACGCTGCAGCCGCTCGAGAAAAAGGAGGCCGTGTGATGGCCGACGTCATCGACAGCTATGTCAACGTGGATATCCCCGGCGCATCCCCGGATGTGCCGGCCTTCTTCCTCTTTCACGGGACGGGCGGGGACGAACACCAGTTCACTGACCTTGCCGCCGAACTGAAGCCCGGCGCCCGCCGCATCGGGGTGCGCGGCGATGTGTCGGAAGGCGGGGCGCTGCGGTATTTCAAGCGGCTCGCCGAGGGGCGCTACGACATGGCGGACCTCGAGCGCGCCACGCGGAAGCTCGCGGGCTTCGTCGGGGCAACGAAGGGGGCTTCGAACGAGGTGCTCGGGCTCGGCTACTCGAACGGGGCAAACATACTTGCTTCCGTACTGTTCGAAGCCCCGGAACAGTTCGATGCGGCGGTGATCATGCACCCACTGATCCCGTTCACGCCCAAGCCGCAGCCCGGCCTCAAGGGCAAGCGCGCCATCATCACCGCCGGGCGGCGCGATCCCATCGCTCCGGCATCGTCGGCGGAGGCGCTCGCGGCGTATTTCAAGGCGCAGGGGGCGGAGACGACGCTGTTCTGGCATGAAGGCGGCCACGAGATCCGCCGCGAAGAGCTGCTGGCGATCCGGGATTTTCTCGCCAGGTGAACGAAGGGCCGTCCTGAGGGCGGCCCCTATTCATCAGCCGACGAACTCGACGGGCACGCCGGGCTTCACCATTTTGGCCAGTTCATTGGCATCCCAGTTGGTGAGCCTCACGCAGCCATGCGAGCCGGTCTTGTCGATCAGCGAGGGCTCGGGGGTGCCATGGATGCCGAAGGTGGGCTCGCTCAGGTCGATCCATATCGAGCCGACCGGACCGTTGGGGCCGGGCGGGATGGTCAGCACCTCGGTGTTTTCGCCCTGCTGGAAGTTTACCTTGGGGTTGTAGGTGTATGTGGGCATCGTCGCGACGCCCTTGATCTCATGCGTGCCGGACGGGGAGGGATTGTCCTCCGAGCCGATGGTCGCGGGATAGGCGGCTATCAGCCGGTCGCCCTCGCCATAGGCGCGGACTTGGCGCAGGCCCTTGTCGGCCTCGATGCGGAGCACATCGCCCTCGAGATCGGGCCCGTAGGCGGCGACGAATATGGTTTCGCCGGCGGCGAAGCCGGCGTTCGGGTTGAGCGCCTTCAGCAGGTCGATATCCATGTGGAAGCGCTCGGCAAGCTCTTCCTCGATCGAGCTGTAGCCGAGGAACTTGCGCTGCGCCATTTCCGCATAGTCCTTGGGGATCGGCGGGCCGATCGCGGCGAGGTCGTCGGCGATGATCTCGTATTCTCCGATCACCGGGTCGCCGGTTTCGAGCGCGGATGTGACCTCTGGGTCGATAATTCCGTCGGCCGGCAGGCCGTGCATCAGTTCGAACGCGATGACGCCCTTGCGCACATTGTCGCCATCGAAGCCGTCGATCACCCCCGGCGACGCGCCGGCGCGATCGAGCAGGATCTGCAGCCGGGCAATGGCCGGGACGGGGTGCCGCTCCTCCGGGGCCGCTTCGGGATCGGCAGGTTGAACCACATCAGACAGACGGGCGGAATTGATGCTGTCGGCGGTGACGGGGATGAAGGGCAGGGTCACCGCCTCCTGAGCAAGCGAAGGGATGGCGAGCAGGCTCAGCAGGAGGGCGATTGGCGCGCGGCGCATGGTTTCTGTTTCCTTACGGTTGCAGAACAAGCACTTCGCGGCCAAGAGGTTGCGTCGGCGGGCCGATCAGCGGCGCGGCATGGTTAGTATTTGATGAAAATGCCTCAGGCCCGGAGGTCGGCCCACTCGGGATGCCGGCGGAATTGCGCCACGACATAGGAGCAGACCGGGACGATCTTGTTGCCGGTGGCGCGGGCATTGTCCATCGCCGCTTTCACCAGTTGCTCGGCAATGCCGTGGCCGCGGTACTGCGGCGGCACGCCCGTATGGTCGGCGATGATGGTGGTGGCGTCGCGGCGCCGGTAGGTCATCTCGGCCTCAGAGCCGTCGGGGAGATAGACCACGTAGCGGCCCCGATCGCCGGCATCTTCGTGCGCCACAGGATATTCGACAGTCATTTCACGCCTTTCGAGTTCGGCCGGCGTCGAAGAGGCGCCGATTCGGTTTGTTCACATGGGGCGGCCGTGGGCGTGCGGAAGGGGCGGGACTTGCACGTCAGATCTGCGTCATCGGTTCGCCAAGTTCGGGGAACAGCCGGCGTTCGTTGAGGAAGGGATGCACCGCGAGTGCCGCGGCCATGTCCCTCAGGGCAAGGGCGCGCTTGCCCATCTGCAGGTACATCAGCGCCCGGCCGGAAAGTGCGCCGAAATGGCGCGGCTCGATGGCCAGCACCTTCTCGCAGTCGACGATCGAGGCCTCGAAGTCCCCCATGATGTAGTACATCGTGGCACGCTGGTTCCACGCCTCGGCATAATCGGGATACTCCGCGACCAGCTGGTCGAGCAGGCGCATGGCGGTGGCGGTGTCGCCGGTGTTGCGGGCCACCAGCGCCTCGTGCATGCGGCCGGCGAGGATCGGGTCTGAGGGCGGCGACGTCCAGTAGGTCCAGATCTGCTGGTCGATGGCGTGGGCGGTCTTCGCATCGGGCGCGACGCGCAGTTCGGCGAAGAGCTTGTCGATGGCAAGACGGTCGGCAGCGTTATCGGCAAGCGCCGGGCTTACGCACCAGAGCAGCAACAGCGCCAGGAGCAGGCGTGGCAGGGTCGACAGCAGCCTAACCGGATAGCGGGTCATCCACGAATATTCGACCCGCACCGGCTTCGGCGCAAGCCATCTGTTGAGGACTAGTGCCCGGCTTCCGGCTGCTTCTGCCAGCGGGCCTGGAGCGAGCGGCCGAACTCGCCCATATAGGGCGCGAGCAGCAGCAGGATGCGCTTCCAGAAATGGACGATCAGGAACAGCACGGTGAGCACCAGCGCGCCGACAATGATCACCAGCTCGAGGCTGAGCCCGATGGATTTGAGCCAGCCAGTCAACAGCATGCCGGGGAGGATGTGGACCGCCGCCCAGACGAAGGCCGAGATCACGTTGATCACCGAGAAATGCCGGTACGACATGCCCATCATGCCCGCGACCCCCGGGATCACCGCCTTCACGCCGGTGATGAAGCGGCCGATGAAGATGGCCTTGCCGCCGTGGCGGGCGAAGAACATCTCGCCCTTCTCGATCAGCGCCAGGTGGTTCTTGAACGGCCAGACGGTTCGGATCCTGTCCTTCAGCGCCCAGCCCACGGTGTAGGAAATCGCGTCGCCGACGATCGCCCCGGCGACTGCGGCGAAGTAGATCGGCCAGAACGGCAGGCTCCCCTGCGCGATCAGGCCGCCGGTGAGCAGTAGAATGGGGAGCGAGGGAACCAGAAGCCCGACGATGAACACCGCCTCGCCGACGCAGACAAGGAAGATGAAGACCAGCGAGAGCCAGAAATTGTCCGAGATGCCCTGGAGAAACATCTCCAGCCAGGTCGAGATTGCATGAAAGAATTCGAACATCGGCTTTAGGCTATCTCCCTTGAGGCACGGCCTCGCAGCTCAGCGTGGCACGAACGGCATGTCGCCGCCAGTCCCCCACAAGTGGTGCAGCGTTTGCGGCAATTTGACGGGGGATGCATGAACTGTCCGTGAACGGCATAATGGCGCATGACGGGTTGACTTCCGGCCATGGGGGCGGCGAAGCAACAGGTGCCACAGGAGTTCGCCATGTCGTTGATCCATCATATGATTTCGGCCGGACCGCGGCCCGTCGCGCCGTTCAGCCATGCCGTCGAAGCGGATGGCTGGGTGTTCGTCACCGGGCAGATGCCGACCGACCCCGATGCGCCCGAGGCGCCGCTGCCTGCGGGCATCGAGGCGCAGACGAGGCGGGTGATGGACAATCTCGAGCTCGTTCTCGACGGGATCGGCCTTGGGCTCGAGCACGTGACGATGGCACGGATCTACCTGACCGAATTCCAGCGCGACTACGCGGCGCTCAACGCGCTGTGGCCGAGCTTCTTTGCCGGCGGCAAACTGCCGGCGCGGACTACCGTGGGGGTGACGGCGCTGGCGGTGGGCGCACTGGTCGAGATCGACCTCGTGGCGCGGCGGCCATAACAGGGCTCAGACTTCGGGCGCCTTCTCCCGCAAGGCAGAAGGCGATGGGGAGGGCTTAGATCAGGCTGATCCCAGCCCCAACCCCCGCGCTCAGCAGCACCACCAGCCACGGCGGCGTCCGGACCAGCAGCAGCCCCAGGGCGGCAAGCCCCCAGACTAGGTCGAGCGGTCCCAGCACTGCGCTCAGGAATACCGGGTCGTAGAGCGTCGCCAGCAGCAGGCCGACCACGGCGGCATTGGCAAGCTCGAGCCCGGCGCGGAGCCGGGGGTTGGCCCGTAGGGTCTGCCAGTAGGGCAGCGCTCCGAAGACGAGGAGGAATGACGGCAGGTAGATTGCCCCGAGCGCCAGCAGCGCGCCGGCGATGCCGTTCGGAGGCGCCTTGAGCAGGGCGCCGGCATAGGCCGCGAAGGCGAAGAGCGGCCCGGGCACCGCCTGCGCGGCGCCGTAGCCGGCAAGGAACAGGTTCCTGTCGATAAGCCCGGGGTCGACCAGTTCGGCCTGGAGCAGCGGCAGGACGACGTGGCCGCCGCCGAAGACCAGCGATCCGGTGCGGAAGAACTTTTCCGCCACCACCAGTGCCGGGTTGCCGGTGGCGGCGAGGATCGGCAGGGCGATCAGCAGCCCGAAGAACAGGCCGAAGAAGTTGGCGCTGCTGCGGTTGAGGGCGAGTTGCGGCGAGGTGGCCGGGGGTGCCATCAGATAGCCGGCGACTGCAGCGGCGGCGATCAACGTGATCTGGGTCAAACTCCAGGGCAGGAGCAGGGCGAGGGCGGCCGCACCCAGCGCCACCAGCCGGCGCCGGAGGTCGGGCGTCAGCGATCTCGACATGGGCCACACAGCCTGTGCCACCACCGCCAGCGCGGCGACCTTCAGCCCGTGCAGCACCCCATCGGCCAGCGGACCAGCAAGACGCGTGGCGCCATAGGCGAAGGCGAGGAGCAGGACCACCGAGGGCAGGGTGAACGCCACCCACGCGGCGATGCCGCCCCAGTACCCGGCCCTGAGCTTGCCGATGGCGATGCCGACCTGGCTCGAGGCGGGTCCGGGGAGGAACTGGCAGAGCGCCACCAGATCGGCATAGGCGGCGTCGTCGATCCAGTTGCGGCGCGCCACGAACTCGGTGCGGAAATAGCCCAGGTGCGCAACGGGGCCGCCGAAGCTGGAAAGCCCGAGCACGAGGAAGGCGCGGAAGACTTCGCCGACCGTGCCCTTGCCCTGTTCCATCCCGGGTCCCCGCCTGTGCGGGAGGGCACTTGCCCTACAATCGGGTCACAATCAACTCTTGACCCTGGCCGTCTCCCCGAAGACCAGCAGTACGACGCCGGCTTGGCGCGATCGGGCCCCGGTGCGCGCTCGCTACGCGGGTGCGTAGGTCAGGGCTACGACGCCATCCGGCAGCGGCAGGGCTTCGAGGAGGCGCAGTTTGGTGTTCTGGCCGGGGCCGAACACCGGCTGGCCGCCGCCCAGCAGGAGGGGATTGAGGAAGAGGTGCAACTCGTCGACGAGGCCGCGTTCGAGGCAGCTGCGGACGAGTACCGGGCTGCCGAAGCTGACGATGTCGCCGCCGGGTTCGGCCTTCAGGCGGGCCAGTTCGGCGGGATCGCGCAGGAGCAGCGACTTGTCCCAGTCGGCGTCGACCTCGGGGAGGTTGGTGGAGACGACGATCTTGGTCGAACGCGCGAGCCAGGCCGCGTGGCTGAGCTCGCCGGGGGTCGCGGCGGGATCTTGGGGGACCGTTGGCCAGTAGCTCTGCATGCCCTTGTAGGTCTTGGGGCCGAAGACCACGGCGTCGGCTGCGCCGGTCAATTCCTTGGCCTTGGCGGCGATGGTGTCGTTGTAGGTGATCCAGGCGAAGCCGCCCTCGGCGTCGGAGGCGTAGCCATCCAGCGAGATATGCAGATGCATCTTGAGTTTGCGCATGGCCGTTCCCCCCTGTTGGTTAAGATGTAGCTTAACTAACGTGGATCGGGCGGCCAGTCAATGCTTAAGTTTCGGCTTAAGTGACGTTCAGGGGGGACCGGTAAGTGGGGAGCCCGGATGCCCAAAAAGCAAAAGGCGCCGGTCTTTCGACCGACGCCCTTGAACTGCCGGTGCGCAGACCTTACGCCGCGTACGCCTTGGTCCGCTGGGTCTGTTCGCCGAGACCTTCGATGCCGAGCTTCATGGTCTGGCCGGGCTTGAGCCAGACCGGATTGGGCTTCTGGCCCATGCCGACACCCGGCGGGGTGCCGGTGGTGATGACGTCGCCGGGTTGCAGGCTCATGAACTGGCTGAGATAGGCGACGATGTGGGCGACCCCGAAGATCATCGTTTTGGTCGAGCCATCCTGGTAGCGGTGGCCGTCGACATCGAGCCACATCTTCAGGTTCTGCGGGTCGGCGACTTCGTCCTTGGTGACGAGCCACGGGCCGATCGGGCCGAAGGTGTCTGCGGACTTGCCCTTGGTCCATTGGCCGCCACGCTCGGTCTGGAAGTGGCGTTCGCTGAGGTCGTTGACCACGCAATAGCCGGCGACGTGGTCGAGCGCGTCCTTCTCTTCGATGTACTTGGCTTCCCTGCCGATGATGACGCCAAGCTCGACTTCCCAGTCGGGCTTCAGGGTGTTCTTGGGCAGGATCACGTCGTCGTTCGGCCCGATGATGGCGCTGGTCGCCTTCATGAACAGGATCGGCTCGGCCGGGATGGCGGCGCCGGTCTCGGCGGCGTGGTCGGCATAGTTGAGCCCGATGCACATGAACTTGCCGACCTGGCCGACGCAGGGGCCGATGCGGAGCGACTTGTCGAGGACCGGCAACGTCGAGGCGTCGACGGCGCGGATCCTCGCCAGGCCCTCGGCGCCGATCGAGGCGCCGTTGATGTCGGAGACGACCGAGCTCAGGTCGCGATAGGTGCCGTCGGTGTGCAGGATGGCGGGCTTTTCGGCGCCCTTGGGGCCGACGCGCAGAAGTTTCATGGGATGCTCCTCAATCTGGTGCGAAGGGATAGGGCGACGCCCCGGCGGAGTCGAGGCCAACCATGGTCGAATCCGTTCGGCGCGTCGGTTCGGCCCCGCTGTCCCTATTCCGGCCGGACGATGCCCTTCTTCAGCAGCACGTTGCCGTAGAGCCGGCGCTCGCCGGTCTGGACAATGGCGTAGGCGCCGTGGACGCGCTCGTAGAAGGCGAAGCGTTCGAGGAGGCTGAGCTTCATCGTCGGCTCGTGCTTCCTGATCAGCTTGTCGAAGTCCTGGTGCGTCGCCTCGCGCTTGTTGCCGTCGCCGACCACCTCCATGCCGAAGGCCTGTTCGTCGACGAAGGTGTCGAGCGGCATGATGGTGAGCACGGCATCGAGCACGTCGCCGGCGCTCAGCCCGTCGAGGCGGACCAGCTGCGGGCCGGCGCTATCGCCGGGATAGTTGGCGTCGACGATGGCGATCTCGTCGCCGTGCCCCATGGCCCGCAATATGTAGAGCAGGTCGGGGCCCAGGATCGGGGGTATCCCCTTGAGCATGATCATTCTCCCTTGGTTTGGTGTGTTCGTTCAGCCGAACGGGAAGGCGGAGTAGGCGGGGTCGGCGCGCAACAGCTCACCATCGGCGAAGAGTTCGGCGTGATCGACGGCGAAGGCGATGAGTTCGGCCATCACCGAATCGATATGAGCCCGCATGGCACCCGATGCCGCGGCGGCGTCGCCCGCGACGATGCCGTCGACCACCCTCTGGTGCTCTGCAAGCGTGACGCTCAGCCGGCGCGGCGTGAGGATCAGGCGGCGAGCCCGGTCGAGATTGGCGCGGGTGTTTTCGATGACGCCCTTGACCTTGGTGAAGCGCATGTCGCCGAAGATGATGTCGTGGAACTCGAGGTCGCGCTCGTGAAAGCCGTACTGGTCGTCGATCTCCACCGCGGCGCGCTGGTAGCTGATCGAGCGGTGCAGGGTGTCGATCAGCTCGTCCGAGTGGCTAACGGTGACGACGCGCACGGCCTCGGCTTCGAGCGCCTTGCGGATCAGCATGTATTCGAGCACGTCGGCGATGCGCACCAGCGAGACGGTCGAGCCGCGCTGCGGCAGGATGTCGACAAGGCCCTCGGCCTGCAGCCGCGCCAGGGCTTCGGAGACCGGGAAGCGCGAGACCCCGAGGCGGTCGCAAATGGCGCCCTTGTCGATCAGTTCGCCCGGCTCCAGCTCCAGCGTGACGATGGCCTGGCGCAGCGTATCGGTAACGAAGACGGTGACGTTGCCGCGCGTCGGGGTCGCCGGGGCGGAGAGAAATTGGTAGGGACTTGCGTCGGTCTTCATGCTAACATGTTAGTTGGACTGCCGGAGCATTTCAATTGCACCTGCCCATCGCCCGAGAGGTTTTCCGCCACCAAGCGGGAAGTCGGGGCGCGAGGGTTTCGGCGGGCCCCCGCCCGAATCTGAGGATCAAGAGCCACCAATGTCCGAAGTCATGTCCCGCCCCGCCGCCGCCAAGACGCTGCTGCTCAACGCCCAAGACAATGTCGCGGTGGCGCTGAGCAATCTCGATGTCGGCACCGATACGCCGCAGGGGGTGAAGACCACCAAGCGCGTGCCCAAGGGGCACAAGTTCACGGTCCGGCAGGTCGCCGCGGGCGAGCCGATCGTCAAGTTCGGGCAGATCATCGGCTTCGCCAAGGAGAATATTCCGCCGGGCGAGTGGGTGCATGAGCACAACGTCACCATCGGCGAGCAGCACGGGGCGTTCGAGCGCGACTACGCGTTCAGCGAAGGCGTGGTGCCGGTGGATTTCGTCCCCGATGCGCAGCGCGCGACATTCCAGGGGTTTCGCCGCGCCAACGGCACGGTGGGAACGCGCAACTATATCGGAATCCTCACCTCGGTGAACTGCTCGACCACCGTTGCCGGCTTCATCGCGCGGGAAGTGGAGCGCTCGGGCATTCTCGAGCAGTATCCCAACGTCGACGGCATCGTGGCGCTGAAGCAGGCCAATGGCTGCGTCATCGACTATCGCGGGGTGATCTTCGATATCCTGAAGAAGACCACCTGGGGCTATGCCACCAACCCTAACATGGGCGGGGTGATCATGGTCGGCCTTGGCTGCGAGGGCTTCCAGATCCCGCGGCTCAAGGAGGCCTACGGCGTTACCGAGAACGAGACGTTCCGGACCATGACCATCCAGGAAGTGGGCGGCACGAAGAAGACGGTCGAGGCAGGCGTCGAAGCGGTCAAGGCGATGCTGCCGATCGTCAACCGGGCGACGCGCGAGACGGTGCCGGCGTCGGAACTGATGCTGGCGCTGCAATGCGGCGGCTCGGACGGCTATTCGGGCATCACCGCCAACCCGGCGCTGGGCGTCGCGGCGGATATCCTGGTGCGGCATGGCGGGACGGCGATCCTCAGCGAGACACCGGAGATTTACGGCGCCGAGCATCTGCTGACGCGACGCGCGAAGACGCGGGAAGTGGGCGAGAAGCTGATCGAGATCATCCACTGGTGGGAAGACTACGCCGAGCGCAACAACATGGAGATGAACAACAATCCATCTCCGGGCAACAAGCTGGGCGGACTTACCACTATTCTCGAGAAATCGCTCGGCGCCACGGCAAAGG
>NZ_JAQGJL010000134.1 GCF_028290645.1 Devosia sp.
CGTCGGGATAGAGCGCCACGAACTGCTGGAACTGGTCCTCGGCAAAGGCGTAGTCGCCGCGGGTGATGGCGTCGTACCCCGCCTCGTACTGGGCCTTGGCGTCACCGGTGGAGATTTTGCCGCCGCCCAGCGACAGATCGAGCGGCCGCGCCGCGTCGATGCTGAGCTGGTCCTCGGGCACCGTGCCGAGCTGGTCGATGCCACCCTTCAGCAGCGGGTCGGCGGAATCGCCGAGGCTGTCCATCGGCTCGCCATTGAGGTCGGCCAGCGGCAGGTTGTCGATCGACGTGCCTGCGGCCGGCGCTTCTGGTGTAGCGGCGACGGCGGGAGCTTGTTGGGCCGGGGTCTGCGGCAGCGTGGCGGACGGCGTCGCGCCGTCAGTTGGCGCTGCCGCCTGGGGTTTTCCCCCAGCACCGCCTTCCAGCTGCTGGAAGCGGAACTCGTTGTCCTCGGTCTGCTTGGCGAGCTGCGTCTGCATCTGGGTGAGCTGGAACTCCAGCCCTTCGACCCGGCCGGTGAGCGTGCGGATCAGTTCCTCGAGGTCCTGGATGCGGACCAGCAGCTCGGCGCTCGATTGCTGGTTCTGCGCCACGTGGATGCGGGTCTGGGCGATCGCCCTCGGCGGCAGCGGCGCCGTGGGGTCGACCGTCAGCGGTCCGGTGGCGGCGAGGGCGGGAGCGGCCAGCGCCGAGGCAAGCAGTGTCGCGAGAAACGCGGGCCGGAAGGCCGATCCGCGCGTTGGGGGGCGTTTCACCATCAATGCTCCGTCGGGTACAGAAAGGGACAGCAGGGCTGCACGACGCTCGATTAACGCAGGATTTCGACAAAAAGAAAGCGCCGGGCCCAAATACGCGGCACCCGGCGCTCTTGCCTCCAGTACGAACAAGCTTCGGGGATTACGCGCGAGATGCCGCGTGGCCGCGGTCTCCGCCCCGAAGCCCGCTCAAGCTATTGTACCACCGTCACAGCACGGCGGTTTTGTGACCAGCACGAAATATCGTTGCAGATGGCCACAGGTCGCTCCTTGCCGAACGACTTCGAGGAGAGCCGCCGGGCGTCGACACCCTTCGAGGTCAGGTAGTTCACCACGATCGAGGCGCGGCGGGCGCCGAGCGCGATATTGTACTCGCGCGTGCCGCGTTCGTCGGCGTGGCCTTCGATCATGATGCGGTAATTGGTGTAGCGGTTGAGCCACTGCGCCTGCTTGTCCAGCGTGGTCATGGCGGTGGGCGTCAGGTTCGAGGAATCGGTCTCGAAGAAGACGCGGTCGCCGACGCTGACCAGGAATTCCTGCTGGCTGCCGGGGGCGCCGCCGCCGGGCCCGAGATTGCCGACACCGGTAGCGCCAGCGCCATTGCGTGAACAGGCCGCCACAGCGACCACGAGGACCACCAGCGCGGCAGCACGCAGCACGGCGATTAGGGGCGTTACAGAACGCATCCGGGTTGATCTCCTGATCGGAAGGATTTGAGGAGTGATTTTTACCGCTGGTAATCTTAAGGCGGGGTTTTCGCGCTTGGTTAATTGTTGGTCATTGGGGCGCGAATGTGGCTGAATTCCTGGGGTTTCCGTTGTGTTGCCGGGAGGACACGAACGGAGTCGAGAGGCCGGTGGCTGTGGACCCCCACCCCTGTCCCCTCCCCCTACTGGGGAGGGAGACCAGAACATTGCGCCCGGTGTTTGCGTCTCCCTCCCCATTCTTAGGGGGAGAGGACAGGTCGGGGTCCCCACGCACCGGGCCTCCCCGTCCTGACCATCACCCCCTCAGCGGCGACCAGCTCGGGTCCGAGGCGAACGACTCCGTCGGCAGCGACAGTTCGTTCCGGCCCCAGATGTCGATCGACCACAGGGCCGGGCCGGCATCGCCGCCCGGATCGCGGAAGAAGCCGATGACTCGGCCGTTGGGGGCCCAGGTCGGGCCCTCCTGCACCTGGCCGGAGGAGGAGAGGATGCGCTCGCCCGAGCCGTCGGGCTTCATGATGCCGATGTGGAACTGGCCGCCCGACTGACGGGTGTAGGCGATGAGATCTCCCACCGGCGACCAGACGGGGGTCGAGTAGCTGCCCTCGCCATACGAGATGCGCTGCGCCCCGCCGCCGCCGGCGCCCATGATGTAGATCTGTGGGCTGCCGCCGCGATCGCTTTCGAACACGATGCGTGAACCGTCGGGCGAATAGCACGGCGAAGTGTCGATGGCCGCGCCGCTGGTGAGCTGGGTGGGACTGTTGCCGCCGAGGCCCACCGAATAGATGTTGGTGGTGCCGCCGTTGGAGACCGAAAACACCACATTGGTGCCGTCGGGCGAGAACTGCGGGGCGAACGACATCGGCGCGCCGTTGATCAGCTTCTTCGATTCGCCCCCGAGCCCGGCATAGTAGACCTGCGGGTTGCCGTCCTCGTAGGAGGTGAACACCACGCTGTCGCCACGCGGCGAGATCTTGGGCCCTAGCGTCAGCGACTTGCCCGAACTCAGGTACTGCACGTTGGCGCCGTCCTGGTCCATGATGGCGAGGCGCTTGACGCGGTTGGCCTTGGGGCCGCTCTCGGCGACATAGAGCACCCGCGTATCGAAATAGCCCGTACCGCCCGAGAGCGAGGCATAGATCGCGTCGGAGACGATGTGGGCGATTCGGCGATAGTTCTGCGCGTCGGTGCGATAGGACTTGCCCACCACCTGCGCCGCCGCCTGGGTGTCCCAGACGCGGACCTGCGACGAGACTTCCGCGCCCCGCTCCACCGAGCCCATCACCAGCGCATCGACCGTGGCGGCGCGCCAAGCGGCAAAATCCGGCTCGTTGGTCACGTCGCCCACCCGGATCGGCAGCGAGGCCGGGTCCATGGGAACGAACAGCCCCGAGCGCTTGAGGTTGTTGCGCACGATCTCGGCGATCTCGGCGCCGAAGGCCGGGTCGGACGAGGCGAAATCCGGGATGGCGATCGGCAGCGGCGTGAAATTGCCGCCGGTGACGACGATCTCGACCAGGGCCTGCGAAGGGGTGGCGAGCGCGAGAGCGCCACCGGCGAGGCCGAGTTTCAGCGCATTGCGCCGGGTGATCAGGGTCATCTTACGTCTCCATGGGTTCTGTATAGCGGAGAGCTCACTCAGAACTCCCGCGCTGCGAATTGCGCTCTGACGTCCTGGCCCATCGCCATCGTGAACGGGCCGCAGCGCTGTAACGCACGCGACACGGCGCGGGCATAGGCATCTTCGATCGGATTGGCGGGCGAGCTCGTCATCTGCGGTTGCCCGGTAAGCATGCCGTCCGGGCCGATCGAGAACGTGAACTCGGCGCGTGCGTCGGCATCCTCGGCTCCCGCCGGCAGCGTGATGCAGGAGCGGATCTGCGCCACCAGCGCGCCGATCTCGGATTGGCTGAGGGTCGCCGAGCGGCCGTCTTCCTTGCCGAGGGTGGGCTCGCCCCCTGCCCCGGTGGTGGCGCCGCGCGACTCTTCGTTGTTGATGAGGTTGGCGACCTCGTCGGCGACCTTGGCCGCGTCGTCGGCATTGGCCTGCTCGATGCGCTGCTTTTCCTCGGCCGCCTTGCGCTTCTTTTCTTCCTCGGCCTTCTTCTTTGCCGCTTCGGCCTTGGCCTTGTCCTCGGCCTGCTTCTGCTTTTCGGCCGCCTGCTGCTGCTTGAACTCGGCCCGCTTCTGGTCGAGCGAGGCGGTGTGCATCCTCGGCGTCGGCGCCGTCTCGGCGGGATCGGGCGTGACTTCGGGCGTGGCGACCGGGGTCGGTTCGGGAACCGGCTCGGGCGGCGGCTCCGCGACCGGTTCCGGCGGCGGCTCGACTGCCGGACGTTCGGCCGGGGCCGGCGCCACCTCGGGCTCCGGTTGCGGCGTGGGCTCGGCTGCGGCCTGCGGCGCGGGCGCCGTGTTCTCGGTCGGGGCGGGCGTCGGGTCCGGGTTATCCTGCGGTGTCGGCTGGTCTTCCTGCGTATTGCCGGTCGGCTGCGCCAGTTCGGCGGGCTTGACGTCGGGCACTACCGCCGGCGTCTCGGTCTCGACGATGGTGCTGTCGAGCGAGCCCATGCGGATGTTGGAGAACTCCGACATCGGCACGAGGTCCACGGCGATCGATTCGACCGGCGTCGCATCCAGCGGCCGCCCCATGCCGATGCCGACGATCGCGAGAACGATCAGTCCGGCATGCGCGATGGTGGAGACCGTGAACCCGGTGCGCATCAGCTCACTGGACCTGTTGCTGGGCCTGTTCCGTGATGAGGCCGATCCTGGAATATCCGGCGCCCGACAGCGCGCCCATCACCTGCATCACCGAGCCGTAATTGGCGGCAAGATCGCCGCGCACATAGATGCGGTCCTCGGTGCCGTTGACGGCCACCGCCGCGACCTTTGTCGTGAGGTCGTCGATGGTCACCGGCTCGTCGCCCAGAAAGATGGCGCCCGCATTGGTGACCGAGATGGTGATCGGCTTCTGCTCGGTGTTGAGTTGCTTGGCCTGTGTCTGCGGCAGATCGATCGGCACGCCGACCGTCATCAGCGGCGCTGCCACCATGAAGACGATCAGCAGCACCAGCATCACGTCGACCATCGGGGTCACGTTGATGTCGCTCATCGGCTTGTTGCCGCCACCGCGCCGCCGGCCACGCCGCCGGCCGCCGCCACCCCCGCCTGCAACTGCCATCGCCATCAGCGGGCACCCCGCGCTTCGAGCTGCCGGCTGAGAATGGTCGAGAACTCGTCGGCAAACCCTTCGAGCCGGCCGATCAGCTTGTTGGCGTCACCCGAGAGCTTGTTATAGGCGATCACCGCCGGAATAGCGGCGAGCAGGCCGAGCGCCGTGGCGAACAGCGCTTCGGCGATCGGCCCGGCGACGACCGAGAGGTTCGTGCTGGACGCGGCCGAGATGGCAGTGAATGCGTTCATGATTCCCCATACCGTGCCAAAGAGGCCAATGAAGGGCGAGGCGGAGCCCACGGTAGCAAGGAAGCCCAGGCGCTTCTCGAGATTTTCGCTCTCGCGGCTGATCGCTACGTCGAGCACCTTGTCGAGCCGGCCCTGCACGCCCACGAACGACGAGGCGTTCTGCTCGTGGCTGCGCTTCCATTCCTTCATCGCCGCGACGAACACCGCGCCCAGCCCCATGGCCGGCTTCTCGCTCATCTGCTGGTAGAGTTCCTCGAGCGACTGGCCCGACCAGAACACCCGCTCGAACCGGTTCATCTCACGCTTGGCGCGGCCGTACAGCATGGACTTGTCGACGATGATCGCCCAGCACCAGACCGAGGCCGCGAGGAGCCCGATCATCACCGTCTTGACCACGAGATCAGCCTGCCAGAACAGCGCCCAGATCGAAAGGTCGGCATGCGGAGCAACCGTGCCGACGGCATCCATGGCTTCCATATAAGGGTCCTTCTCAGTCCGGCCCCGGCAACCGAAACCTGATCGTCGGGTCGATGCGGTTCAAATTTGTCAAATTTAAGAGAAAAGCCCGGATTCCCGGACCTTTGGCCACGTCCCCGGTGCACTGCCTTACTTATGGTCAAGCAAACGTTAACAAAGCGATTCTTTGCACTTGCCTGATCGCGGCAGATGAGCGCAGCGCAACTGCTTGGCGGCTTGGGCATTGCTCTGTTGGCCGCTCGGCCGGGGGCTTCGGGTGTCCGTCCATTGCATGAACGAAAGGAGCCCCCCAATGCATCTCAACCTGAAACCCAGCGTAATCGCGGCCACGGCAGTTCTCGCTGTCTCGATGACGGCGGCAGGCGCGGCACCCGTGACCTTCACCGCCGATCTCAACGGCGCCGCAGCGGTGCCACCGACGGATTCGACTGGCACCGGCAAGCTGGAAGCCACGTACGACAACGCCACCGGGCTCTTTACCTGGAACGTCACCTACCAGGGCCTGAGCGGGGACGTGACCGGGGCCCAGTTCCACGGCCCGGCCGCGGCAGGCGAGAGCGCCCCGGTAGTCCTCCCCGTCCAGCAACGGCTACGCAACCCGATCGCGGGCAATGCCTCCCTGAGCAACACCCAGCTCGACCAATTGCGGGCTGGGCAGTGGTACTTCAACATCGTCACGGCGAAGTTCCGCAACGGGGAAATCCGCGGCCAGGTCATGCCTGCCGCGAACTAAAGGGATCGCCCGGTCGGCGCGCCGGCGCCGGCGTGCCGGGGCAGCGCAACTGTCTTGCTGCCGGCGCGTTCTGTTCGTTGGTCGCCGTTCGGGGGTTCGCGGCGATCCATTACCACAACGAAAAGGGAGATCCCCATGCATCTCAACCTGACACGCAGCCTGCTCGCAGCATCGGCGATACTCGCCCTCTCGGCGATGCCGGCGTTCGCGGCAACGGTGAACTTCACCGCCGACCTCAACGCCGCCCAGGTGGTGCCGCCGACCGATTCGACCGGCACCGGAAAGGCCCAGGTCACGCTCGATACCGTCAGCAAGGAGCTCACCTGGAACGTGACCTATGAAGGCCTGAGCGGCGCCGTGACCGCCGCCCACTTCCACGGCCCGGCCGCGGTTGGCGCGAACGCCCCGGTGGTCGTGCCCTTCGCCGATCCGCTGACCAGCCCGATCAAGGGCAGCACCACGCTGACCGACGAGCAGATCACCCAGCTGCAGGGTGGCATGTGGTACATCAACCTCCATACGGAGAAGTTCCCCGACGGCGAGATCCGTGGCCAGGTGACCCCCGCCGCGATGTAGGTCCGCAGCCGCAGGCAAATCCTCGGGTCGCCGGGCAACCGGCGGCCTTCTCTATGGCTTGAACAATTCGGCCAGATCGCGCGGCATCCGCGCCACCCCGCCGCTGGTCTTGATCGCCACCACCTGCACCTCGGCCCGCGTGATCTCGACCCCGTCGCGGGCGATCGACTGCACGAGGTTGAGCCGCGCCGGAGTCATCGAGGCGACCTGGGTACTCACCTCGAGCAGATCGTCGATATGCGCCGCCGCCTTGAAGTCGATGGTCATCGAGCGCACGGCAAACGCGATCCCGTCCTTCACTAGTTCCGAGTGGTGCACCCCGCGCTCGCGCAGGAACTCGGTCCGCGCCCGCTCGAAGAAATGCAGGTACGCCGCGTGGTAGACGTTACCGGAGAAGTCGGTGTCCTCGTAGTAGACCCGGACGGTGAAGTGGCTGGGGTCTGACATCGTCATTCCGACCACACGAGATGCCGGACCGGGCTTGATGTGGCGGAAATCAGGTCGCACAGGGCGTCTGGCCTAAAGTTGCTGGCCCGGAGCATCTCGGCCTCAGCTCTCACCCATTTGAACTCGATCTCGCCAACGCCATCTAGGCTACGATGACAGACCTCGCCATCGACGCGAAACGGAAAGCTCTCCGGCAGACTGGCCGAGAAGTAGTACGCCAGCTCGTGCCAGCGCTGCCCGTCAAGGGCAAAGAAGTTCTCGAGGACGATGGCGAGATCACCAATCTCGCCTTGCGTGCCAAGCTCCTCGACGATCTCACGCTCGACGGCCTCTCGAGTGGATTCGCCCCATTCGACCCGTCCGCCCGGTAGGTACCAAACCGTTTCCCGTACACCGCGAGTCACAAGTACGTGCCCCTCCCGCAGGATGATCGCGGCGGCGCGAAAATTGAAGCGTCCGGCAGGCGTGTCGTAGCTGATCATTTGGCGGCCGTCGCTCACTCCTCCCCCTCCTCGAACAGGCTCCCCTGCATCCCCACGAACCCCTGCGGCAGGCTGAGGCCGAGGTGCTGGAAAGCCAGCGCCGTCAGCATGCGGCCGCGCGGGGTGCGCTGGATGAAGCCCTGCTGGATCAGGTAGGGCTCGACGATCTCCTCGAGCGCGTCGCGCGGTTCGCTCAGCGCCGCGGCCATGGTCTCGATCCCGACCGGCCCGCCGCCGTAGAACTCGGCGATGGTCCTGAGGTAGCGCCTGTCGAGTTGGTCGAGGCCGCGCGCATCGACGTCGAGCCGCAGCAGCGCCTTGTCGGCCACCGAGCGGGTGATCTCCCTGGCGCCGTCGACCAGCGCGAAATCGGTGACCCGCCGCAGCAGCCGGCCGGCAATGCGCGGCGTGCCGCGCGATCGGCGGGCGACTTCCATTGCCCCGTCCGGCGCCATGCCGACGCCGAGCAGCCGCGCCGCGCGCTCGACGATCTTCACCAGTTCCTCGGGCGTGTAGAAATTCAGCCGGATCGGGATGCCGAAGCGGTCGCGCAGCGGCGTGGTCAACAGACCGGCGCGGGTGGTAGCGCCGACCAGCGTGAATTTGGCGAGGTCGATCCGCACCGAGCGGGCCGCAGGCCCCTCGCCGATGAGGAGATCGAGCTGATAATCCTCCATGGCCGGATAGAGGATTTCCTCGATTGCCGGATTGAGCCGGTGGATCTCATCGATGAACAGCACATCGCGTTCTTCGAGATTGGTGAGGAGCGCCGCGAGATCCCCCGCCTTGGCGATCACCGGCCCCGAGGTCGCCCGGAACCCTACCCCGAGCTCGCGCGCCACGATCTGCGCCAGCGTGGTCTTGCCCAACCCCGGCGGGCCGACGAAGAGCACGTGATCGAGCGCCGTGCCCCGGTGCTTCGCCGCCTTGATGAACACCTCGAGATTGGCCCGTGCCTCGGCCTGCCCGATGAACTCGGAAAAGCCCGACGGACGGAGCGAGACGTCGAGCGGGTCGTCGCGACCGGCATGGGCGGAGCTGAGATCGGTCACTTGAGGAGTTCCATGCCGGGGACATATTTCGCGGCGGCGACGTCGAAGGTGACCGTTCGCGATGCTCCCGCCAGTTCCCCCGCCCGGGCGATCAGCAGGTCTGAGAAATCGATCCGCGCCCGCGTGAAATTGGCGAGCGCCCACTCAATGAGATCGCGGTTCTCGAGCACGAAATCATCGGAGTCGAGCATCCATCCGATGCCCTGAGCGATTTGGCCGAAGTCGTACTTGTACCTGCGCCGCAACACCCAGGCGAACTCGGCCACAACCAAGAGCGAGACGTAAGCCGGGTCGGCAGACGAACGCTTGGCGAAGAACGCTATGGAAGCCTCACGTTGAGGCTCAACTGGCACGAACAGCCGCACCAGAATATTCGTGTCTACGCCGATCATCGCTTCAGTGAACGTTCGTACCGGTCAACGATGGCTGCACCAATTGCCTCGTTCATCTCCTCAACCGTAACATGCGTGTCCCCGCTGGGCGGCGGTCCAAGAATGCCGTCCAAGTCGATTGCCCGCAGTTTCCGCGGCTTCACCGTGACTTTGCCATCGTCCACGATCCACTCCATCTGCGATCCCTCTTCCAGGCCGAGAAAATCCCGCACTTCCTTAGGGACGGTGGTTTGCCCCTTGCTGGTTACCTTACCTGTATATCTAGTCCTTGCAGAAGCAGATTTCCCAGCCATGGCACGATCTCCTTACCTTGGCACAATAGTAAGGAATAGCCTGCCGCGCAAGGATCAACTGCTCAATTCCCTGAGCCCCAGCCGGATCAGCTTGTCCGTCGCCACCCCATCGCCCTCGCGTCCCACCACCCGAGCTACCGCGGCCGAGGCCTGTGCGCTCGAGTAGCCGAGATTGGTCAGCGCCGAGACCGCATCCGAGACGTTACCCGCCGCGACCCCCTCGCCCAGCGCCGCCTGCAGCCCGAGCACGCCCGCGTCGATGGCGCCCGCCGGGGCCTTGCCCTTCAGTTCCGTGACGATGCGCACGGCCAATTTCGGCCCGACGCCGTTGGCGCGGCCGACCATCGCCTTGTCCTGCAATGCAATGGCGCTCGCCAGCTCGGACGGGGTGAGCACGGATAGGATGGCAAGCGCCACGCGGCTGCCCACCCCCTGCACCGTCATCAGCGTCGTGAACCAGGCCTTCTCCGCCTCGGTGAAGAAGCCGTAGAGCCGGATCATGTCCTCGCGGACGATCATCTCGGTATGGACCACCGCCGCGTGGCCGACCTGCGGCAGCGCCGCCAGTGTCTTGGACGAACAGAACGTCTCGTAGACGACGCCGTTGACGTCGAGATGGACGAAATCGTCGCCGAACCCGTCGACGAGACCCTTGAGCTTGCCGATCATGCCGGCACGCCAAGCTTGCGGATGGCCCGGTGGTGCGCATGGCAGATGGCAATGGCGAGCGCATCGGCGGCATCGGGGCCCTTGAAGGTGGCCGTGGGCAACAGGATCCTGATCATCATCTGCACCTGGGCTTTCTCGGCGTGGCCGGTGCCGACCACCGATTTCTTGATGAGGTTGGCGGCATACTCGCCTACCGGCAGGCCGCGCAGCGCCGGCGTCATCAGCACCACGCCGCGGGCCTGGCCGAGTTGCAGCGCCGAACGCGCGCCGGCGGAGACGAACGTCTCCTCGACCGCCGCTTCCTCGGGTGCATATTCGTCGAGCACGGCCACGATGCCGCGATGCAGTTCGACCAGCCGGTCGGCCAGCGAACCTTCCACCGGGGGAGTTACGGTACCGCAGGCAACGAAACCCAGCCGGTTGCCGGAGCTTTCGATAACCCCCCAGCCACAGCGCCTGAGCCCCGGATCGATCCCGATGATTCGCACAGTTTCCGCCATTGCCGAGGTTTAGGACACGGCGCCTAGCCTACCAAGGGTTTTGTGAACGAAACGGAAACGATATACCGGAATAGGTTCGATCGATAAAATCCAACCGGACGGCTTGAGGCGGTCTCAACCCGCGCCGTTTAGTCTCGCTACCTGTGCGCAGGAGTGCCGAGGACGCGAGCGATGGATTTTCCGCCCACCGGCAGGGGCCGCGTTTATCTCTGGACGGCGCTCGGAACGCTCGGCTGCGTAGCGGTTGCGCTGGTCGTCGATTCCTTCAACTTCCCCAATCTGAGCCCTGCAGCGCTTCGCCGTGCAATCGCCGTGGACGTGTTGGTGCCGATGGCGCTCGCCATCCCGCTCCTGTTCTACCTGCTCAGCAAGCTCCGTGAGCTTGCGATCGCCCACGAGCTGTTGCGCCGCCACGCCGCGACCGACAGCCTGACCGACCTGCTGAACCGCGCCGCCTTCACCCGCGAGGTCGAGGAGACGATGGCCGATGCGAGGTTCTCGGACGGCGGCATGCGCGGCACGCTGCTCGTCATCGATGCCGACAACTTCAAGGCAATCAACGATACGTTCGGGCACGAGCACGGCGACGCGGCGCTGCGGATCATCGCCTTCTCGATCCGCAGCGTGCTGCGCGCCGCCGACCTGGTAGGGCGGATCGGCGGCGAGGAATTCGCGGTCTACCTGCCCGGCACGACCGAGCTCATCGCCGAGGCCGTCGCCGAACGCATCCGCCTCGCGGTGCACGAGGCCGCGTTCGCTGCAGACGGCAAGCCGCACCAGTTGACGGTGAGCGTCGGCGGGGCGGTATTCGACCGCCACCTGCCCTTCACCGAGCTGTTCCGGATCGCCGACCAGCAGCTCTATGCCGCAAAGCAGAATGGACGAAACTGCACCGCAGTCTCGTCCATCGACCACTACGAGACGCTGCCGGCGGCAGCGGCCTGATCAGGCGTCGAGCTTGGCCATGTCCTCATCGCTGATGTCGAAATTGGTGTAGACGTTCTGCACGTCGTCATCCTCCTCGAGGAGGCTGATCATCTTCAGCAGCGTCCCGCCCTTTTCGGCATCGACCGGCACGCTGTTCTGCGGCTTCCAGACGAACTTGGCCGATTCCGGCTCGCCCAGCACCTTCTCCAGCGCGGCGGCGACTTCGCTCATGTTCTCGAACGAGGTGTAGATCCAGTGACCTTCTTCGTCACTCTCCACATCGTCGGCGCCGGCCTCGATGGCGGCTTCCATCACCTTGTCCTCACTGCCGGCCGTGGCCGGGTAGAAGATTTCGCCGACACGGTCGAACATGAAGCCGACGGAGTTGGTTTCGCCCAGGGCCCCGCCGTTCTTGGAGAAAGTCGAGCGTACGTTCGAGGCGGTGCGGTTGCGATTGTCGGTCAGCGCTTCGACGATCACGGCAACGCCGCCCGGGCCGTAGCCTTCGTAGCGGATCTCTTCGTAGTTCTCGGTGTCGGCGCCGCTCGCCTTCTTGATGGCGCGCTCGATGTTGTCGCGCGGCATGGACAGCGCGCGGGCGTTGGACACCGCAAGGCGGAGGCGCGAATTGAACGCCGGGTCGGGCACGCCGAGCTTGGCGGCCACGGTGATTTCTCGGGCGAGTTTCGAAAACACCTTGGAGCGCGCCGCGTCGGACTTACCCTTGCGGTGCATGATGTTCTTGGCGTGCGAATGGCCGGCCATGCGGTCACCCTTCGTGTCTTGAGGCTGAATTGGGTGGCCGCGCTTATAGTGAAATCGCAGCGGCTTGTGAAGTCAGGTCGCAAAGTCCGCCGCCGGCCGGTGTCATCAGAACGCCGGCTCGGCCTGCGCCAGCGATCCGCCCACCCGCACCGGAAACAGCCTGCTGACGAGCCCGGTCTTGGGGTCGGTCTCGAAGGCGACGCCTGACAGCGTCGCCTCGCCTTCGGCGGGGGTGAAGCGGCTTCTGGCGATGCCGGTGAGGAAGCGGTTGAGCGGCTCATCCACTTCGACTCCGATCACCGAGTCATAGTCGCCGCACATCCCGGCATCGGCCATCAGCGCCGTGCCGCCCTTGAGGATGCGGTGGTCGGCGGTGGGGATATGGGTGTGGGTGCCGACGACGAGGCTGACCTTGCCGTCGAGGAAATGCCCCATGGCCTGGATCTCCGACGTCGCTTCGGTATGGAAATCGAGGATGATGGCATCGGCCTGCTCGCCCAGCGGACAGGCCGCGACGGCCGTCTCCACCGCTCGGAACGGGTCGTCGACCGGGTCCATGAACACCCGGCCCTGTGCATTAATCACCAGCACCCGGTGGCCGTTGCGGCTCTCGTAGAGGTTGGCGCCGCGCCCCGGCGTCCCCGGCGCGAGGTTGATCGGGCGGAGCAGCGTCGGCTCGCGCTCGATATAGATCAGCGTGTCGCGCTGGTCGAAGGCGTGGTCGCCGAGGGTCACCACATCGGCGCCGGCCGCCTTGATCTCGGCGAAATGCCCCTCGGTGAGACCGCGCCCGTGGCTGGCATTCTCGCCGTTGATCACCACGAAGTCGAACTTGTGCTTGTCGACCAGCCCGGCCAGGCGGTCGGAAACGGCGTCCCGGCCGGACTTGCCGACCACGTCGCCGAGGAACAGGACTCTCACGAAGCAGGCGCCTTTTCGAAGTTGCGAACGCCTTGTTCGGTGACGATCGCGTCGAGCGGCACGTCGTGCGCATCGCGCGGGATGTGGTCCACTTCCTGCAACGCGAAGGCGAAGCCGATGAGCCGGGGGCGTCGCGCCAGCGATGCCAGCGTGCGGTCGTAGTAGCCGCCACCATAGCCAAGCCGCGTGCCGTGCTTGTCGAAGCCGAGCAGCGGCATGAGGATCACGTCGGGCGCTGCCCGCGGCGCTTCCTCGGCGGGGGCGAGGGTGCCGAAGCCCGCTTCATAGAGCGGCGCGCCATCTTCCCAGAGCCGCAACTCGAGCGGCTCCTCGTCGCCCAGCACAACCGGCAGGCAGACCGGCTGGCCGGCATCCATCAGTCGGGCAATCACGGTTTTCACGTCCATTTCGTCGCGTATCGGCCAATAGCCGGCGACCACCTCGCCCTTTTCGATCGGTACGCCCTGGAAGAAATGCCCCGCCGCCGCCTGGGCCGCTTCGAGCCGCATGGACGGATGGAACGCCGCCCGCTTCTTGTGCGCCATGGCGCGGAGCGCCGCTTTCGCCTCTTCGATCTTTACGTCGCTCATCGGGCTTTCTGGCGAGAATTCAGGTGCCGCCCTGGCCGTGGGATACAGATCCTGGGAACCTACTTACGTAGGTGGGCGCCGTATGTCCGAACCCACGGGTCCGGTCAGGTACAGCTCCCTTAAGGATCAGTACGGCCCCAGGGAAATAAGATCCAACACGCACCGGGCAGCGCATTCAATATAGGGCGGCGATACCGTTGGCGCAAAGCGGTTCTTTCCTTTTCCCGTGCGACGCTGCGAGCACAGCATTCAGTGGCTAAGGCCTGAGCCCCCGGCGCAGGTCCTGGCGACCGTGAAGTACGCGGACAATCAAGATCGTGTCGTCCGCCAGGATCGAGTAGATCACCGCGTGGACGCCATAGTGGTGAATTCGGACGCTCCTGCCCTGCTCAGTGCGTTCCCGGGCTGCCAGCGGATGGTTCTCTATCCAGCGAAAGCTGTCCAGCAAGCCATCGTAATACCGGTCGGCATGTGCTTCGCCGTGCTCGGCGATGCTCCGGCGATAGAGACTTTCGACGTCGCGGTCCGCCCGACGGGAAAGTCTATGACGCACGCTTGCGGCTCGCGGCTAGCTCGGTTTTCACATCGCGCCGGATATCCTCCATCGTGCGATCACTCACGCCGCTGTTGAACCCTTCTTCGATGAGGATGTTGAGCTCGGCAGTTGCTGCTGCTCGCTCCTGGTCCTCGCGAATGAGGTCCCTGATCAGGTCGCTGGCATTGGCATAACGCCCCGTCGCGACCTGCTTCTCCACCCATTCCTTCATCTTGCCGGGCAGCGATACATTCATTGTGGCCATGGAAAATCTCCTTTGGCGCAAACCTAGCAAAGATTGGCAAACTTTGCCAATTGTTCGCTTGCTCCGTTGTGCTAGCCTCCCACCATGCGCGGCAAACACCTGATCGGCCTCTGCCTTGCAATTGCCATCGCGGCGGGACGCTGCGCCGCTGAGGCTGCCGTGCCCGACGCCGAGCCGGAGAAACTCCGCTCCTGCTACTCCGCCCACCCCGGAGCCCCCTCATGGACCGCCGTGTGCATCCGGCAGGAGCAGTTCTTTCGCGATACCTGCGGCGCCATCGCCGTGTTCGCCTGGCGCGAGTCGCTGCCTGCCGGCTATTTCGCGCGGCTGATCTGGCAGGAGAGCCATTTCGACCCGTTCGCGCTGAGCACCGCCGGCGCGCAGGGCATCGCCCAGTTCATCCCCTCGACGGCTCGCCTGCGCGGCCTTCGCAACGCCTTCGACCCCACCGAGGCGCTGGCGAAATCGGCGGACTACCTGCGCTTCCTCACCGACAAATACGGCAATCTCGGCCTCGCCGCGGCGGCCTACAACGGCGGCGAAGGCCGCACTTCGCGCTATGTAGCGGCCGGCGGTTACCTGCCCTCCGAGACGCGTTACTATGTCGAACTGATCACCGGCCGCGATGCCGACGCCTGGCTCGCCGAGACTCCACCCGAAGTCGACTACGCCCTGGGCAAGGACACTCCGTTCATCGATGCCTGCGTGAAGATGGCCGAGGTCGAACGTGTCCCCAGTATGGATCGGCAGCCCGGTGAGTGGATGCCGTGGGGCGTGCTGGTGGCGCAGAATTTCTCGCAAGGCGTCGCCATCCGGCGCTTCGAGCGAGTGCAGGCCGCCTATCCCAAGGTCCTCGGTAAGGAGAAGCTGATGCTGCTGATGGCGCGCAACCCCAGCTTCGGCCCGCGGCTTCGGCACTACGCGATGATCGGGCGCCAGAACCGCGCCGAAGCCGACGAACTCTGCGCCCGGCTGCAGGCCGCCGGGGGGTCCTGCATCGTCAGGAAGAACTAGGCGCCGGCCGCCGCACCCGTCTCGTCAATCGCTGTCGATATCGCCTCGATCTTGCGGGCCGCCTCGTTCAGCCGCTTGGCGAACCGCCTCTCAAGCTCCTCGGCCTCCTGCGTCAGCGCTTGGCCGGCCTGGGTGAGGTTGGCGACGTCCTGTTTCAGCTCGGCGATGCGCCGCTCGGCTTCCCCGAGTTCGTCGATGACGGCGATCCCGGCCATCACCGTCAGTCGGTTGTCGCCGATCTCGCCGAACGTGCCCTTGAACTGCTCGATATGCTGGTTGAAGCGATCGGCGAGGCTGAGCAGGTGCTGCTCCTGCCCCTCTTCGCAGGCCATGCGGTACTTGCGGCCGTTGATGTCGACATTGACCTCGGGCATCTCAGCTGTCCTCTTTCGCCAGCACTTCGCGCACCGTTTCCATGGCGACGACGAGCCGCCGCGCCACTTCGGCGGAGCTGTCGTCGAGGCGCTTTGCCCTGGCGCTGACCTTGTCCAGCTCGGCCGCCAATCGCGAGCGTTCGCTCAGGAGCTTTTGAGTATCGGACTCGATCCGGCTATGCGCCCGCATCCGGCCATTGAGGCTGCGGACGCTCGCCTCGAGCCGGCCGAACGCCTTGTCGAGCCGGCTGGCGGCGGCTTCGTATCCATCCTCGGAGCTGTGCTCGGTCATTCCGACCCCCATCGCGGAAAAGGGCGATTCCACTTGGCACTATAGCGCAAAGCTTGCGTGACGTGGCAACGCCCCCCTCCGGCAGGCGACATTGACAGGTCAAAGGAACCTGCTAAGCCTCAACCCGCCTCGGCTGGAGGGTTCGAGGCGCCCGGTTTTGCGGGCTTTCTTCCCCTAAGCCGAGAGCACTCCGATGACCAACTCCGCCCAAGCCAACGACATGGCCAATGCCATCCGTTCCCTCGCCATGGATGCGGTGGAGAAAGCCAATTCCGGTCATCCGGGCCTGCCGATGGGCGTTGCCGATATCGCCACGGTGCTCTTCACCAAGGTAATGAAGTTCGATCCGAAGAACCCCTGGTGGCCCGATCGCGACCGCTTCATCCTCTCGGCCGGCCATGGCTCGATGCTGCTCTACGCTTCGCTCTATCTGCTCGGCTACGAGGAGATGACCATCGACCAGCTGAAGCAGTTCCGCCAGCTCGGCTCGAAGACCGCCGGCCATCCGGAATATCATTTCGCCCCCGGCATCGAGACCACCACGGGACCGCTTGGCCAGGGCCTCGGCAACTCGGTGGGTTTCGCCATTGCCGAGGCCAAGCTCGCGGCCGAGTTCGGTTCCGATCTCGTCGACCACTACACCTGGGTGGTCGCGGGCGACGGCTGCCTGATGGAGGGCATCAGCCAGGAGGCGATCTCGCTGGCCGGGCACCTCAAGCTCAACAAGCTCGTCGTCATCTGGGACAACAACAACATCACCATCGACGGCGCCGTCTCCAACGCCGACTCGACCGACCAGATCGCCCGCTTCGAGGCGGTGGGCTGGAACACCATCGAGATTGACGGCCACGACCAGGAGCAGATCGAAACCGCGCTCCTCGCGGCGCGGAAATCCGACAAGCCGATGCTGATCGCCGCCAAGACGACCATCGGCTTCGGGGCCCCCAAGAAGGCTGGCAGCCACGCGGTGCACGGCTCGCCGCTTGGTGCTGAGGAACTTGCCGGCGCCAAGGCGGCGCTCGGCATCGACTATCCGGCATTCGAGATCCCCGCGGAAACGCTCGAGATCTGGCGTGCCGCCGGCACCCGCTCGGCCAACGAGCGCGGCGCCTGGCGCGGTCGGCTGATGTCGGCCGAGGCGGGCCGCCGCACCGAGTTCGAACGCCGCCTC
>NZ_JAQGJL010000197.1 GCF_028290645.1 Devosia sp.
GCTCTATGCGGTCCGCCAGCATCCTCATCCTGATCTTTCGGAGTCACGCCGACATAACGCCATTGCCTTGCGCCCTCCTGCGAACGGGCGCAGGTTAGGCGGGCCGATCCGATGTTGACGCATCGAACCGGCCCTTGACACTCAAAGCCCGATGGAGGCCCTGAATGACCAACTCTCCTAATACCACGAATCTGTCTGATGCAACTATGGAGGCCGAGCTCTACGCGTTACCGGGCGGCTTCGACTGGATCGTCGAAGATTGGAACGACCCCGCACGGATCCTCGCCGACACTCACGCTGAGTACCGCGGGGCGATCGAGGCGAACCGGGCCGACGACGCCGGCGACCTCGACCCGGCGCGCGTGACCTATGAGTGGGGCACCGACGGCGAGTCGCTGTTCGTGCACACGGACCTAAGGACCGACGCCCGGCGTGCCATGCAGGCCCAGCGCCGCGCGGCCTAGCCGATTTCTCGACCCATCGATATCAACGGCTTATGCCCGCTGCCCGAAAAGGGCGGCGGGTCTTTTGCTTGTCGGGGGCAGGGGATCGCATACCCCGATCCGTCCAGCCGTGTGCACGTCCGCTTATTCAACGGATATTACACGGAACTGAGCGAATGCAAGCTAAGTCATTGAAAAGATTGGCGCGCCCAAGGGGAATCGAACCCCTGTTCCCGCCGTGAGAGGGCGGTGTCCTGACCGCTAGACGATGGGCGCGGAGGAACTCTTATCGGCGATCAACGCCATCCCGTCAACCACCGGCCCATGAGGGGAAAGTGGCGCGCCCTAGGGGAGTCGAACCCCTCTCTGCACCGTGAAAGGGTGCCGTCCTAACCGATAGACGAAGGGCGCCGCGGTGGCGTCCGTATAGGGAGGTTCATCCGGGCTGGCAAGAGCATATTCGGGCATATTCGGGCAATTTCCAGCCCGTTCGGCGCTTTCAGCAGCCCGAGAAGGTGACCGGCTTGTTCCAGCCGCGCGGCCGGTCGCGCACGTCCACATGGATGAAGTCGCGCCCCGGATAACAGCCGAGACCACCGACCTGGTTGTTGCGCATGGCGAAGGCGACGAGGCTGGCTTTGCTGACGCCCGGAATGAAGAAATCCACCGCCATGCAGCGCATATGGTAGCTGCTGTCCTGGCCGCCGCCGATGATGTTGCGGATCGGATCGCGATAGCCCGAGTTGACCACGATCCGGCGCCCGAAATGGCGCTCGAACGAGGCTATCGCCGATTTGAGGCGCGGCGACATGCAGGAATTGTCGACGTCGCTCGAGGCAAGGAACATTCCGGCGCGCTGCGTGTAGCCGCTGTAGGATTCGCTGCCGCCCACAAAGAAGCAGCCGCTCAGCAGCGACGCGCATATCAGCGCCGCGATCAGTCGTATCATCGTCACTTCCCCGGCCGCGATCCATGCGGGCTGAGCGCCGGCCTTGCCCGGCCGGCGCTTGACGGGGAAGCTACAAAGTGTTGGCTAACCGCCGGCTAAGCCGACTGGTTAGCGGCCGGTTACCATACGCCGGTGTTGGGCATCGACAGCCACGGCTCGGCCGGCGCGAGCGCGGCGCCTTCCTGCAGGATCTCGACCGAGATATTGTCGGGCGAGCGCACGAACGCCATGCGGCCGTCGCGGGGCGGGCGGTTCACGGTGTAGCCCAGGTCCTGCATGTGCTTGCAGAAATCGTAGATGTTCTCGACCTCGTAGGCGAGGTGCCCGAAGTTCCGCCCGCCGGTATAGACCTCGGGATCCCAGTTGTAGGTCAACTCGACCGGCGTCTCGTGCTGTCCCTTGGGGGCGAGGAAGATCAGCGTATAGCGGCCCTTCTCGTTGTCGGTGCGCCGGATTTCCTCGAGCCCGAGCCCGTCGCGATAGAACCTGAGGCTGGCGTCGACATCGGTGACCCGCACCATGGTGTGGAGATATTTCAAGTCTGGTCCTCCAGGAGATTGGTTGGCTACGGCGACCCGCAACCCGCCATACCCGTATTCGACTTCGGGGCGCGAGAGAACGCCCCCGACTGGAGGAAACGGTGCTTCTTTAGGGTAACGACGGGCTAGGCGACATCCTCGCCCGGCGTGACCTGCGGCAGGTTGGGCAGCAGCGCCGCGACGCCGCTGTCGCGGATCCAGTTGGAGGGAACCAGCAGCGAGTTGTCGGCGGCGGCCTTGTCCATGAACATCGTTACGCTGGCGAGGACATCGGTGCCGGTGTCGATGAGGTGATAGCCTCGGAATCCCTCGGTCTTCGAGATGATGGGCACGAAGTCCTTGGTGACGCGGCTGATGACGTCCTGGGGCTTGATGACGCCGGTATAGCGCCGGATGACGATGTACATGCCGATCTCCACTCCAAGAGGCCCCGGACCTAGCATCCAGTGCATCCTGCCACCTTGGGATCGGTCAGTTTTCGGGGAGAAGCCTTGCACCTGCCCCGCGGGCTGCGAAAAACCCTGCGTAATGTGTAAACGCTTCTTAACTTCCGACCATGAATCGGACACAGTGCCTGCTGTGTAGCGTACCCCGACTTAGCGGCGGGGCGAGTACGAAAAGGCTTGAGGGCATGGGGGCCAAATCAACAGCCGACGGTGATGGACCCGGGTTCCGGACGGACGAGTCCGCCCCACTCGGCCAGCACCCGGTACCAGAGAGCGGCGGCGATGCCTCGCTCGACGTTATCGAGGTGGTGGGGTCGATCAAATGGTTCGACGTCGCCAAGGGTTTTGGCTTCATCGTCCCCGACGACGGCCGGCCGGACGTGCTGTTGCATGTCACCTGCCTCCGTCGCGACGGCTACCAGACCGCCTACGAAGGCGCGCGCATCGTCGTCGAGGCCCTGGCCCGGCCCGGCGGGCTGCAGGCCTTCCGAATCCTCTCAATGGACGATTCGACCGCCAAGCACCCGGCCCAGATGCCGGCGCCGCGCACCCACGTCACGGTCGAGCCGCCCAGCCGGCTGGTGCGGCTCGTGGTGAAGTGGATCAACCGCATCCGCGGCTTCGGCTTCCTCTCGGCCGGCGAAGACGCTCCGGACATTTTCGTCCACATGGAAACCCTGCGCCGCTTCGGCATCACGGAGTTGCGCCCCGGCCAGCACGTGCTGGTGCGCTACGGGCAAGGCCCCAAAGGCCTGATGGTCGCCGAAATCCGCCCAGACGGCTGGGGCGACGCCCCATCCTCGCACTGAGGCGGGCACGGCAGCGCCCATTTCTCCGTTCACTCGGTGTTATCCCGGCGAGAGTCCTCCGACGCGGGCTGCGGATGGGGTCCTTGTATCTGTCGCCCATACGACCACTCTAACAAGGTGTTGCACACAGTTTGAGAGCTCAGGGACCCATTTCACGGCCCGCCCAGCTGAGAGGTGGGTCCCTGTTTTCGTAGGGATGATATCGAGCTGGCGGCAAGCCGCTCGGACCATCACCCGCCCGGCTGTCACTCCGGCTTCACCCAGCCGCCGGCGGCCGCCTCATTCGCATTTCGGCCTCTCACCGCACCCTGTGCTGGACATGAGCGGGACCCCCGCGATAGAAGGCGTTTCCTGTTGTTCCTGGCGGGGCCGTGGCCTCGCCTTTTGTCTATCAAGAGACCTCAAATGACGAGCGTGAACGATATCCGGTCGAGCTTCCTCAACTACTTCGGGAAGAACGGTCACGAGGAGGTCGCCTCGAGCCCGCTGGTGCCGCGGAACGATCCGACCCTGATGTTCACCAATGCCGGCATGGTGCAGTTCAAGAACGTCTTCACCGGGCTGGAGAAGCGTCCGTATTCGCGGGCGACGAGTTCGCAGAAATGCGTGCGCGCCGGCGGCAAGCACAATGACCTCGACAATGTCGGGTTCACGGCGCGCCACCACACCTTCTTCGAGATGCTCGGCAATTTCTCGTTCGGCGACTATTTCAAGGAGCAGGCGATCGACCTCGCCTGGAACCTGCTCACCAAAGAGTGGGAGCTGCCCCGGGAGAAGCTCTCGGTCACCATCTACGAGGACGACGACGAGGCGCACGCGCTGTGGAAGAAGATCGCCGGACTGCCTGACGACAAGATCGTCCGGCTGGGCGCGAAGTCGAACTTCTGGCAGATGGCCGACACCGGACCCTGCGGCCCCAACTCCGAAATCTTCTACGATCACGGCGACAAGTACTGGGGCGGCCCTCCGGGATCGCCGGAGGAAGACGGTGACCGGTTCGTCGAGATCTGGAACCTCGTCTTCATGCAGTTCGAGCAGCTGGCCGACGGCTCCCGCATCCGGCTGCCCAAGCCGTCGGTCGATACCGGCGCCGGGCTCGAGCGGGTCGCCGCGGTCATGCAGGGGACCAACAACAACTACGAGATCGACCTGTTCAAGGCGTTGATCGCGTCGGCGCAGCAGGCGACGGGTTTTGAGGGCGACAGCACCGACCCGAGCCTCCGCGTCATCGCCGATCACCTGCGCTCGATGAGCTTCCTCATCGCCGAGGGCGTACTGCCCTCGAACGAAGGGCGCGGCTATGTGCTGCGCCGCATCATGCGGCGCGCCATGCGGCACGCGACGCTGCTGGGCGCCACCGAGCCGACGATCCACAAGATCGTGCCGACGCTGGTGCGGGAGATGGGCCAGGCCTATCCCGAGCTGGTGCGCGGCGAGGCGATGATCACCGAGACGGTGGAACTCGAGGAGAACCGCTTCCTCAAGACGCTCGGTCGTGGCCTGCAGATTCTCGCCGACGAGACGAAGGACCTCGGTGAGGGCGGCGTGCTGGCCGGCGGCACCGCGTTCAAGCTCTACGACACTTTCGGCTTCCCGCTCGACCTGACGCAGGATGCGCTGCGCACCCGCGGCATCAGCGTGGATACGGCCGGGTTCGACGCGGCGATGGCGGCGCAGAAGGCCGAGGCACGGAAGAGCTGGGCCGGGTCCGGCGAGGCCGCGACCGACCAGGTGTGGTTCGCGGTGGCCGACAAGGTCGGTCCGACCGAGTTCCTCGGCTACGAGACCGAGGACGCGGAAGGCGAGATCGTCGCCTTGGTGAAGGACGGTAGGGAAGTCGAAAGGCTCGTCGCCGGCGACGAGGGCTTTGTGGTGCTCAACCAGACCCCGTTCTACGGCGAGAGCGGCGGCCAGGTGGGCGACACCGGGCGGCTCGTCGGCGACGGCGTGGCGGTGACGGTCAACGAGACCACGCGGCATCACGGCGTCTTCGCGCACCAGGTGAAGGTCGAGGAGGGCATGCTGACGCGCGGCCTCGGGCTGGCGCTGCATGTCGACCACGCCCGCCGCACGGCGATCCGCGCCAACCACTCGGCGACGCACTTGCTGCACGAGGCGCTCCGGATCGTCCTGGGCGATCACGTGGCGCAGCGCGGCTCGCTGGTCGCGCCCGACCGGCTGCGCTTCGACTTCGTGCACACCAAGCCGATTTCGGCGCAGGAACTGGCCGAGATCGAGGACATCGCCAATGACATCGTGCTGCAGAACACCCCGGTCGAGACCCGCCTGATGAGCGTCGACGACGCCAAGGCCTCCGGTGCCCGGGCGCTGTTCGGCGAGAAGTACGGCGATGAAGTGCGCGTCGTCTCGATGGGCCTCCCCACTGGCAACGGGCTCGGCTGGTCGGTCGAGCTGTGCGGCGGTACGCATGCGCGCCGCACGGGCGATATCGGGTTGATCTCGGTGGTCGCAGAAGCCGGCGTCGCTGCCGGCGTGCGGCGCATCGAGGCCGTCACCGGCAGGATCGCGCGGCATCGCGGCGACGACAATGTGCGCATCGTGGAGAGCGCCGCAGGCCTGCTGCGCTCTGGCCCGCACGAGGTGCTCGAGCGCATCGAGACGCTGCAGGAAACCCTCAAGAAGGCCGAACGTGCGCTCAGCGAGGCCAACAAGAAGCTGGCGCTGGGCGGCGGGCAGACGGCAAGCGCCCCGGCTGCCGACGACAATGTCAACGGGATCACCTTTGTCGGCCGCGCCGTCGAGGGGATTTCGCCCAAGGACGTCAAGGGCCTCGTCGATACCGAGAAGAAACGGATCAACTCGGGCGTCGTCACGGTGGTGCTGAGGGGCGACGATGGCCGCGGCACGGTGGCCGTGGGGGTGACCGAGGACCTGACCGGGCGCTATGCAGCAGGCGAACTGGTGAAGCTGGCGACAGCGGCGCTGGGCGGGCAGGGCGGCGGCGGCCGGCCCGACATGGCGCAGGGCGGTGGTCCGGATGGCGGCAAGGCCGACGCGGCGATCGCAGCAGTGCGCGCGGCGCTCTGACGGCTAGACCGGGTCGGGGCCTGATCCGTTTAGCCCGGTCGGGTCGGTGCGTTCGCGCCGACCTCTGTACTCCGCCCAGCGGCCGGCGATGCGCGCGCGGGCGCCGTCGCTGAAGACATTGGCGAGGCCGGCCGCGACCACCACGCCGAGGCCGGCGAGGCCCAGAGCATCGGGCACTTCGGCGAAGAACAGCGCGCCGAACAGCAGCGCCCAGATCACCTGGCTGTATTGCATCGGCGCGATGCGGCTCGCCGGCGCCAGCGTCACGGCGGCGATCTGCAGGAGATAGCCGACCCCGCCGAGGACGCCGCAGACCAGCAAGCCGCCCAGTAGCAGCCAGTTCGGCCAGGCGAAGCCGACAATGGCGAGGCCGACGACGTTGGCGACCAGCGTCACCAGCCCGGGCAGCGCGAAGAGACTGACCCGGCGCTCGTGGCTCGAGACCAGGCGCATTGCGGTCACCGAAATGGCGGCGCTGATGGCGCAGCCGAACGCCGTGAGGTGGCCGAGTTCTAGCTCGCGGAAGCCGGGGCGGACCACCAGCAGCACGCCGAGAAAGCTGATGATCACCAGCGCCCAGCGGTCGATACTGACCCGCTCGTGGAGGACCAGCACCGAGAGGATGATGGTCAGCACCGGGATGAGGAAGACGAGGCAGTAGGCTTCGGCCAGCGGGATGGTGACGAAGGAGTAGGTGATCAGCATGGCGCTGGCAGTGCGGGCGACGGCGATGAGGAGCATCAGCCACGGGCGGCTGAGCTTGAAGGTGTCGCGCCAGCGCTCGGCTTTCGGCTTGGTGAAGAGCGCCGGGATGATCGAGAAGAGCGTGGTGAAGAAGCCGATCTCGAACACGCTGAGGTCGGCGCCGAGCCCCTTGATCAGCGCGTCGGCGGTCGAATAGACCGCGTAGGCGACGAGCGCGCAGAGTACGCCGAGAGAAGCGGGGGTCAGGGCGCGGAGCATCTATTTGCCTGTCGTTGCGGTCGCTTCGTCATCCGCCTCGCCGCGGCGCGGCAGCTTGGCGTCGTCGCCCAACGGCGCGCTCACCTCCGAGATCACGCTGGCGGGGCCGAACACCGAGAGGCGGGAGAAGATGCGGATGCGCGTCTCGTCGGACATCACGTTGAGGATGCCGCCGAAGGCGACGACGACGAGGCCGCACCAGGCGATCGTGTCGGGGAATTCGTGAAAGAAGATGGCGCCGAAGACGATGGCCCAGGCGATCTGGCTGTACTGCGCCGGAGCGATCTGGCTGACCGGGGAGCGGCGCGTCGCGGCGATGAACACGATGTTGCCGGTGCCGCCGAGCGCGCCGATGGTCAGCAGCAGCGCGAACTCGTGCAGCGTCGGCATCGTGAAGGTGGGGATCATCAGCAGGCCGTTGACGATCACGATGTAGCCGAGCGGAAGCCCCAGGAGGCTGACCCGCTTTTCGACCGGGGCGACCTTGCGAAGCGTGGTGGTGGTGATCGCGCCCATCAGTGCGGCGCCGAGCGCCAGCAGGTGCCCCAGCTGCAGCTCGCGGAAACCCGGACGCACGACGAGCAGCACGCCGCAGAAGCTGGCGCCCAGGAAGAACCAGCGCTGCCAGGTGACGTGCTCGCGCAGGATGGTCTTCGATAGCGCCACCACGAAGATCGGCGCGAGGAAGGCAATGGAATAGGTCTCCGCCAGCGGAATATGGGTGAAGGCGTAGATGATGCAGAGATTGCCGATGACCCCGGTGAGGCTGCGCAAGTGCACCAGCCAGGGGTGGCGCATGTTGTGGAAATGGCGCCAGTGCTCGCCCTTTGGCTTGGTGAAGATCGCCGGCAGGAAGGAGAACAGCGCTGTCCAGAAGGCGATCTCGAAGACGGAGAGGCTTAGCCCGAACCCTTTGATGATCGCGTCACAACAGGAATAGAGAAGGTACGCTACAAGCGAGAAGGCGACGCCGGCGGGCATCTGTGGGGGGGTATCCGAAGCGGGAGGGCGTCAACTGGTATGTCAGGTCGTATACGCTGCGGTCCCCGGGCGCGTCGATGGTGCGAACGACACAGTGGCTAATTATTTCGTCTCTAATCGAACCGGCTGCAGCCACGGCGGTGCCGGGCCTTGGACAAGCTAGCTGCGTCTGCTGCGGAGGAGCTTCGCCAGGTTGCCCCAGGTTCGATCCACGAGATACTGACGTGCGAAGTGGTGGGCGACGCCGGAGCGGCGCGCGTGGCGCCACCAGCGATCGCCTGCTGTCATGCTGCGGCGCCGCCAGGGTTTTCGTCCGGCGAAGTGTATTATGCGCGGGTCTCGACGCTGGCTGGCGACCGCTGGACGGAGTTCGGGGGCCACATTGTCCCACATGCCGACGGCCAACGCTTCGGGCGTCACGTTCCAGCGTGGATCGAGGATGGTGATCTCGCCGACGAACGCGGCATTGATCGCGCACTGGTCGGCGTGCCGCAGCGCGTCGCCTAGCCGGCGCATCGTGTCGATCATCCGCGCAGTGTAGCCGAGCTCCCGCAGCTTGCTGAGGTCGAGCAGGGCGACGCCTGCCTGCACGTAGCCGCGCATCGAGTCCGGGCCGTCGAAGCCCAGGGTGCCGACAAGGTAGTTGCGCATTGCCTCGCGTCGCTGCCGCCACTCGGGCAGCGGATTGATGGCCTCGTCGACAACGCGGATGTCGAGCGCCGCGCCCAACGGCCTGCCGTGGAGTGGGGAATGGTAGAGTTCGCCGAGGTCGGCTTCGACGATGAGGTCGGCGTCGAGATAGATAGCGCGGTCCAGACGTTCCAGCACCTCGGGGACGACGAAGCGGAAGAGCGTCGACGGCGGGAGCCCGCTGACCTCGCCGAAGCCGGCGTAGGGGTTCTGCAGCCGATGCAGCACCACTTCGACAGCCGGATGACGCCAGCGCAACAGGCGCCGGGTCACCCAGTTGTCCGGTCCATCGTAGAGGATGTGGAACGCCACGCGGCGCCCAGGCGCCGCACTCGCCGCGATCGAAGTCGCGACGATGGGCGCCAGCGGCAGATAATTCTCGTCGAGAGCGGTGCAGACGATGATCTCATCGCCTGCACCGCCGGTCGATGCGTGCATCAGGCCGCCATGGCCTTCTTGAGGTTGGCGTCGATGGCGTCGAGGAAGCCGAGGGTCGAGAGCCATTTCTGGTCCGGGCCGACGAGCAGGGCGAGGTCCTTGGTCATCTGGCCGGATTCGACCGTATCGACGCAGACCTTTTCGAGGGTCAGTGCAAAGTTCATCAGTTCGGCGTTGTCGTCGAGCTTGGCGCGGTGGGCGAGGCCGCGGGTCCAGGCGAAGATCGAGGCGATGGAGTTGGTCGAGGTCTCCTTGCCCTGCTGGTGCTGGCGGTAGTGGCGGGTGACGGTGCCATGCGCCGCCTCGGCCTCGACGATCTTGCCATCGGGGGTCATCAGCACGGAGGTCATCAGCCCGAGCGAGCCGAAGCCTTGGGCTACGGTATCGGACTGCACGTCGCCGTCGTAGTTCTTGCAGGCCCATACATAGCCGCCCGACCATTTCAGCGCCGAGGCGACCAT